>JBEDKD010000057.1:0-9456 GCA_041172365.1 Cyanobacteriota bacterium
GTCCCCAATCCCCAATTACCAATTACTCGTTAACAACAGCTTGCATAGCCGCGATCGTTTTTTCACGATTCAACTTAAACATCAACACCCCTAATGGAGGTAAACACAAATCAAGAGAAAAAGGCTGATTATGGAAGGACCATTCATCAGTCCACTTACCGCCTAAATTCCCCATATTGCTACCACCATATTCACGGGCATCACTATTAAAGATTTCCTTGTAGAAACCAGGCTCAGGAACCCCTACACGATAATGACTGTGAGGTTGAGGCGTGAAATTACACACCACTACAATAAAGTCATTACCATCGTCAGCCCGACGGATAAACGACACCACACTATGACGATTATCGCTACAATCAATCCACTGAAATCCCTGCTGGGAAAAATCTTGCTCATAAAGGGCCGCTTCAGCGCGATAAAGATTATTCAAATCCTTAAAGAATTGCTTGATTTGTTGATGGGGTTCAAATTGTAATAAAGGCCATTCCAAATCCCCCCAAACATTCCACTCACGCCACTGGGCAAATTCCATCCCCATAAACATTGTCTTCTTACCAGGATGGGCAAACATATAAGTAAATAACGCCCGCACATTAGCAAACTTCTGCCAATCATCCCCAGGCATTTTACCTAACATATTGCTCTTGCCGTGAACAACCTCATCGTGAGAAAGTGCCAACATAAAATTCTCACTGTGGTTGTACCACATACTAAACGTGATATTATTTTGGTGGAATTGACGGAACCACGGGTCCATGTGGAAATAATCCAACATATCGTGCATCCAACCCATATTCCACTTCAAATTAAAGCCTAAACCCCCTACATAAGTTGGCCAAGATACCATCGGCCAAGATGTCGATTCCTCCGCGATCGACAAAGTACCAGGGAAATAACTAAAGATAACGTGATTCACTTGACGCACAAAATCAGCGGCTTCAATATTTTCCCGTCCCCCATATTGGTTACGGTCCCATTCCCCCGGTTCGCGACAATAATCTAAGTACAACATTGAGGCAACCGCGTCCACTCGAATCCCATCAATGTGATACTTATCAAACCAGAATAAAGCATTAGCCACTAAGAAATTGCGTATTTCATTTCGGCCATAATCAAAGACTAATGTACCCCATCCCTTATGCTCCCCTTTGCGAGGATCTGGGTACTCATAAAGATGTGTTCCATCAAAGAAAGCTAACCCATGTCCGTCTTTCGGGAAATGTCCGGGTACCCAGTCCACAATTACACCAATGCCATTCGCGTGACACTCATCGACAAAATACATGAAATCATCGGGAGTACCATAACGAGAAGTCGGTGCAAAATAACCAGTGACTTGATATCCCCAAGAGCCATCAAAGGGATGTTCGGCAATGGGTAATAATTCAACGTGGGTATAGCCTAAGTCTTTGACGTAGGGAATGAGTTTATGAGCTAATTCGCGGTAGGTAAGGAAGCGAGAATTAGGATTTAATTCTGATACTTGGACAACGCGTTCGGTTTCGCCATTAGGCAGTTTCGCGGGTTCGGAGGAAGCCGCGTGCAACCATGAACCAATATGACATTCATAAACGGAGATGGGATGTTTCAGGGGATCTGTCTGACGGCGTTTTTCTAACCAGTCCCCATCCTTCCAAGTATAGGTTTCTAAGTTGGTAACAATGGACGCGGTTTTGGGGCGCACTTCCTGTTGGAAGCCATAGGGATCTGATTTTTCGTAGGGGTGTCCATCTTGGTTTTTGACTTCATATTTGTAATTGCTTCCTACTCCTAAGCCGGGGATGAAGAGTTCCCAAATACCGTGTCCCCGTTTCGCCATTTGATGTTTACGGCCATCCCAGTTGTTGAAGTCGCCAATGACGGAGACATTACGCGCATTGGGAGCCCACACGGCAAAATAGACTCCTTTGACACCATCAATTTCTGTGAGGTGGGCGCCTAATTTTTCGTAAATGCGATGATTATTTCCTTCCGCGAATAGGTGAATGTCAAAATCGGTTAATTTGGGTGAACGGAAACTGTAGGGATCGTAAATAACTCGTTCGTGTTCGCCTTCTTTGAGTTTTAATTGATAGTTTGCTAATTCAGGGATTTCTATGGTGCATTCAAAAAAGTGGGGGTGATGCACAGATTTCATCGGGTACTCAGCGCGTACTTGTGGTAAAACCACTGATACCGCGTCTGCATTGGGTAGGTAAGCTCGCACCGCCCAGACTTTTTTGCCATTGTTTTCGATGAGATGAGGCCCTAGCACTTCAAAGGGATCATGGTGTTGGTTCCAGACAATCCGGTTAATCTGATCAACGGGGATGCTTGTTGACATATCTTTTCCTACTTAAACGTCATAACTAAAGCGACTTCAAAAGTTTAGGGAGAGAGATTTTTGACCAAAAAAGAAATTTATTTCTTTTTTTGATTTTTCACTCCCAGGATGGGGCTCATAGTTAACTCAAAGTATTGTAAAACTTTGTTGAGTTTTATAGACAAATAGGAGAAAATATAGCGCGTAATTATGAGTTGTACAAACGTAGGGGCAATCCCCCCGTGGTTGCCCCAATCCCCCCGTGGTTGCCAGCGCGCGCAAGGGGGGGCGGCACTCTGGCACATTGCTGTCAACTTAAGGTTAAATCCTGAGTCAGTCAGTCAGTCAGTCAGGGGTTAAAACCCCTGCCTTAAAGTTAAAGTCCTCTGAAGAGGACTAAGATACCCATGAGCGAAACTCAAAAAAATCAATTCTGGTGAAGAAATCATTCAAAATTCAGGCTTTTCCCTGTTGAGAGTTAAGAGTTCCCTCTCTTTCGCTTATTGATCTAATGAGTTATTCAGTCCTCTTCAGAGGACTTTAGCTATTAGACTCTTACTTAAGTCCCTGGGGGCTTTTCTAATTTCTTTTCCTCAAAATCAGGGAAAATGTAACATTTAATACAGATTTATTGATAAAAAAGTGATATGGAGGATGTACGAATAACTAGGAAGATTTTCAGGAAGATAAACCGGGGGGGAGGGGTTCGTGGCAACGGTGATGAATGTCGATAACGCGATCGAACAGCCAAGGGTAGTCTTGACGGTATTGGGGAATTAACGCGAGGGGACTAAGAAGAGCCGCGGCTGTGATATCCGCGATACTTATCTGATCGCGCACTAAGAAAGGTTTATCTTGCCAACGTTGGGCTAAAATTTCCATCGCGTTGCTTAGGCGAGTTTTGGCTAATGTCACGGAAGCATCATTGATGTGATATTGGCGACGCACCACTTGAATCAGAACTTGACTAAATAAAGAGGGGTCGATTTGTTTACCCTCCGTGGCCCGAAATTGATAATAAACAAAACGAGTCGCGGTGCCGATACTTTCATCAAGCCAGTCTTCGAGCAGCTGCGCCTCAGTTTGCCATTGAGGTTCGGAAAAAAACAGGGCTGGAGTCGGACGGTAAGACTCCAGAAAATGAAAAATTCGTGTGGAATCGGAGATCGCGATCGGTTGTCCCTCGACTTGAGGCAACAACACAGGAACCGTCGTTAACCCACCCGTCAGGGGTCGGAGCTTCAACGCGTGCAACCCTGGGGTTAAGTTCTCCACTTGATAAGAGATCCCTTTATAACCCAAAGCTAAACGTGCTTTGCGACAGTAATGAGAGGTACTGAACTGAAGAAGAAGCATCCGAAATACCGTGTGTTTTGGGGGTTGAGCCGTGAACTAATGGCTTTATGTGTGTGTGAGGAGCCCATAGTTCTTGGGGGACACCCTAAGCACTAGAAGGAATTGGCCGCGTTTCCAAATTAAGGCTTCTTGGCAGGAGCCGCGGAAGGAGAAGGAGACATAGAACCACTTGCCTTGGGAGAAGGAGACGTGGAACCACCAGCCTTGGGAGATTCCCCAGCCTTGGGAGATTCCCCAGCCTTGGGAGATTCCGTAGTCTTGGGAGCGGGAGTTGTGGTCTTCTCGGTGGCGGGGGGAGTCTTGGGTTCAGGAGGCTTTTCTTCGGCGCAAGCACCTAAGACTGCCGCCAAACCTAAGCCTAAAAGTACACTCAGTAATTTTCTATTCATAAAAACTCCTTCACGTTGAAACCCCTTCAGAGGAAAGGGGAGAGGGGACTCGACTACTTTAGAAACGAATAATACACGATTCGCTAGATGATGATACTGCATTTCTTCAAAAATTTCACATTTTTGATCCAGATCCCGGGAAAAAGTTTTCACCTGTTTCCCTTGTCCCCATCTCAAACCCCCAGATGTCACCTGATGGAAAGCATTAACACCTTAATCAATAAGCTTCTTAATTTTTTTCTCTCGAAAGTATTTTTTTTTCTTATCAATCTGAGAGTTGTAGCTAATTGTCATCAGTCTTCCCATTCTGTTTCCCCAGTCTGACTATCTCCCCCTATGGCTATTACCCCTCTACATAGAAGTAATAATTCGGAATATGGGTTTCAACTTGATGTCGGGGCTCCTAGACGGAAAAGACTCTCCTGATCCGGTGTTACGATGGTAAGGCTGGATATATTTTGTGGCAAAAAACTTTATTTGGGCTGAAGTAGCCCCATCACCCGCGATGGTTGATGATCAATATAGGAGAATTTTATGAGCGTAGTTGTTAATCGTCCGGGTTCGAGGAGACCCCCCACCCCTCAAGTCAAATCGACTAGATCAGATACTATGACGAAAGTAACTCCCATTACCGAAGCACGACGTAAAAAGGCTTCTCGTTCCCCCACACCCGGAAGTCAAGGTAATGGGAAAGTCGCGGTGCTTCCTATCTTGCCCAATTCTGCGGAAAAACCTTTGTGGTTGCGATCGCTTCTGAAGCTGCAGTGGACTTCCTCGATCGCGACGTTTGTGTTGTTGGGAGTGACTCTGAGCATTTATGGGGGAACTGTGTATGTGCAGAAGCGATGGAGTGAAGAATATCAAAAGCTGGAAAATTTACGTCGGGCTGAACAACAGTTTAGTGCTACTAATGAGGTCTTAAAACATCAAATTGCCAATACGGGAGCCAGTGCTTCTTCTGGTTTAAAATCCCAAACACCTGCCGATTTACTGTTTGTCACCCCTTCTTCTTCTCGTCTCTCCTCCCCTGATGCAGGGGTGTCCCCCCCTGAGATGGAACCCGTTGAGAAATTGATTGATCATTCTCCTTTGGGATATTAGAAAAGAAGGAAGAAGGAAGAAGGAAGAAGGAAGAAGGAAGAAGGAAGAAGGAAGAAGGAAGAAGGAAGAAGGAAGAAGGAAGAAGGAAGAAGGAAGAAGGAAGAAGGAAGAAGGAAGAAGGGAGAATTAATTAACCACAAAGGCACAAAGGCACAAAGGTAGAATTAATTAACCACAAAGGCACAAAGGCACAAAGGTAGAAGGTAGAGGGTAGAAAGAAACTTCCCTACTACCTATTACCTATTACCTATTCCCTATTACCTATTCCCCTAATTAAGAGAAAGCCACTTTTGGCCATTGAGACGCTGAATGACTCCAAAAATAAGGAGATCAAGGGTAATCTTACGCTCATCAATGAGGAAAGGCTCAAGGGTACTCATTTTAGTCTTATTTTCCGCGCAGGAAAAACCTCTTTGAGCTTGGATATCTTCTTTGGGGAAATAAACATGAAACTGACGTTGCCCTTGCTTAAATTTCCCAATCACTTGCCAGGATTCTTCGGCACTACTGAAACCTTGGATGGGAAATTTCTCTTTGGTGAAAGTCAATTCTAGATCCTCAACGCCACGCTTGGCTAACGCGGCTTTCAACGCGGGCAGATAATCTTGTTGAATAAACTCGCCAAAGGGTTTATCCTCAAGGGCTGGAGCTTTTTCCTTTTTCGCGGGGGCTTTTGCTGGAGGTGTATCTCCGGTGGCTTTCGCGGGTGGTTTTTTCGCCGCGGGTGCTTCAGGGGTAGGAGTTGGGGTTTCCCCAGTATTAGGAGTCTGAGTTTCTTCTGCCATTAGTCTTTACCTTATCTAATTTTTGCAATAGTTCCCGATATACCTTGGAGCAAAACAGCTATCAGTTTCTTGGCTGATAGCCGATCGCGCCTTATTTAATGATCATAAACTGATGTGGATCTTAGATGTAGATCAATAGAGGGTTAAGGTGCATAGGGTTAAGGTAAAAATTAACCTTCGGGATTGATCGACTAATTCAAAAATGGTTGGGCTCAGGAGGGGCGCCTCTCTAGGAAACTGGGGCAAGGAGATCGCGCTTTGCCCCAAATAAATATGGTATTAATCGTCAAATATCACGAAGGTGATTTACTTTTTCAGGTTAGCAAGGCCACTGAGATTGAATTTTTGTATCCATTCGGCGCGATCGGTTCCTGAAAAAGAGGGATCTTTTGATTGGGCTTTCACTTGATAACGATTATTAACCAGGATCGCGGTTTGTGTGTTACCCACTTTTACCGCGGGATAACTCGCGATCTTCTCGGTACTTTTTTGGTATTTATCTAAACCTTGGGGGTTACTGGCTAAGTCTGTAATAGATAACATCCCCAGCTCTTTACCGCCTTTTTTTAATTTGGCTTCGGCAAAACCATCTTTTTCTTGGGTGAAGACGCGATCGTACCCATTACCACTCGCGGGGAAAAATTGATTTAATTTACCGCCTTCGACTGGTTTTTTGGGTAAATTTTGACCCGGCGCGGTGGGAGAATCCGGTTTCTTGGTTTTTTGGGTGCTTTCCTTTTGGGCATCATCCCATCGTGAAGGTTGTTTGGGTTGCCCACAAGCCGTCATTGTCAACATCAAGGCGATGAGGAAGGGCGCGAGGACTCGACGCATTGGCATAAATTTCATTAGCATTTTGGAAGTGATAGGTGTTAAGTAACTATTCTGGCTTATTGTTTGCCAATTTGGATTAAAACTTACTTCTAGGGCTGGGACATCAATTCCAGATTTTCTCACCTTTTTTTTCTGTATTAATTTTTTTTTTCATCAAAAAATCCCCCAGCCAAAGGTGGAGGATTTTTGGGCCCTTTACGGCCAAGGAAAGTGACAAACGTAGTAAATTTTACGCTTCACTTTCAATGTGAATAAACAATAAACCCATCACGACTAAAGGCATGAGCCAAGTCACCGCGGGTACTAAAATCCAAGGCAAGAAAGAAGCCGCGTAGGAACCTGTCATCTGAATTTCTCCAATCTAAAGTTAGTTACAGGAGACAATGGGGAAGGGCGTTTAACTGAGGTCATAATCGCTCTTTTTTCCCAAGTCTGAAGACATTTAGGGGTAAATTTTTAGGGGAAGATAGGAAGAAAAATATCGTATTTTTCTGGGACTAAAAACCCCTTTTCCCTCTGAGCGAAAAGTCTATTAATTAAGACTTTCGTTAGTTAAATCCACCCCGAAGAATGCCATCAATGCTGGCAAAGTTTTCTAGTAATAAGTACGCGGTAAACGCGGCTCCCGTGGCTCCGACGAAGAAACCCGCGGTAAACTGGCTCCAACCTTCAGAGCTATTGAGGGAATGGGGATCACTTCCGGCACTGGGCTTCTGGAAGGAAACTAGGCCATAAGCAGACAGACAGGCTGTGGCAATCAAAACCAACGCGATCGCGGAAATTAAGGCTCCAAGATTGGCCGCTTCTGGGTTATCACGCAGGGGACCGAGTTTAGCCCAAGGTCCAAGTAAGAAATAACCATGAGCCATGCCTACTTCTAAGCCGCGGAGGATCGGGGATAATCCTTTGCGGTAAGCAGGGAGGTTGCCGATAAAGGCTTTTGTGAACCCAGACGCACTAATGGGGGTCTCTAAATTACCCACAAAGGGGTCGCCATTGTAGGGTTTAATCAGTTCTGTATTAGGGGCCATTCTTATGTTGCCTCGCGATGAATGATATTCACTAGAAGAGCTTAAGCACATATTTAAGCATGGAGCAGTTCTTTCGTCTCAGTTTTGATTGTTTGCTTTAAAAAAGTTTATTAAACTTAACATTTCCTTGATTTGTCTAGGGGAAAAGTTTATTAAACTTAATAATATTTGGTGGATTTGTCTGTTTCTATGGCAGAAGGGAGTAGGAACAAGGAAGAAGCAATAATCATGGGTTTGGGCGATTAAGAATGTCAATGGGGCCCTGGCGGTTGCCACTGTAAGTAAGCTGTTACCCATTAGACATCTCCATCAATTACTGTCGGGTAGCCTAACCCTGCCATTGATCCAATTTTTTCCAGATGTCTATTTTTCATTACCGCGGTAATGATTTTTTAATTCTTTTTTGGGTTGCCACGATACCAAGTCGCGATTTGATGGGGGGGGATTCTGAGAAAGTAGGCCACGATGATCAGTTGGTTGATCAGGGTGGTTTTGATCACTCCCAGTTTTTGCCAACGGCGGGCACTGGTGTTCACGGACACTGGTACGATGTCAATATGCCCCTTTTTTTGTAATTGGCGCATCAGCTCGAAGTCTTCCATTATCGGTAAGGGGGGATACCCGCCCATTTTTTCAAAGGTGCTACGTCTTAAGAAGATGGCTTGATCTCCATAGGGCATTTTCAAAATGCGCGATCGCGCATTGGCTAATTTTTCTACGATTCGCAACCCTACTCCGGGGCTATCAATTTGTAATTGAAAGGCACCCGCGATGGTTTGGGGTTGGCTCAGGCTTTGCAACACCCATTCCCCAAAATTGGGGGGTAAGAGGGTATCGGAGTGCAGAAAGAGCAGGATCTCCCCTGTCGCGACTTCGGCTCCCGCGTTCATTTGGGTTGCCCTTCCTGGTTGGGTTTGAATTATTTTCACCCCAAGGGTTTTGGCTATTTCTGGGGTGTTGTCTTGACTTCCCCCATCGACGATGATAATTTCGAGGCTCTGGGATCTGGGCAATGACGCGATCGTTTGGGGAAGGCTCGCGGCTTCATTTAATACCGGAATGATAATAGAAATGATGGCTCGTGATGGATCAGGCATCGCGATTTTCGATGGGGAATTTGTTTTTTTTGCTACTTTTTCTCTCTCTGAGAATCTTCCTTTGACTTTTTTGTGGCTTCGCGGTTCATTCCCTTCACAAACCCGTGCGATGGACAACTGTCCACCGCACGTCAACTACCTTTTGTTGACACCAAAATACACTTACTATAGTATGATACTCTTTTTACGCAAGCAAGTCTTTTTTACAATTCTTTACAATTGTTTGGACACGGGGTGAGAGGGGGCACGATCGCGTTTTTTTCCCTAGGGTTTGGGGTGAGTCAATAACCGAGACACTCCCCTACAGCCCTAATATTTGCTGGGGTTATTTTGCCGATTATTTTTCTTAAATAGTAAGGATTGTCCGATGGGTTAACTGGACTTTTTTTTGATGAACCACAAAGGACACAGAGGACACAAAGAAAGAGCCTATTCTCCCCTATTCTATCATACTCTTTTCACGCATTCCCGTCTTTTTTACAATTCCTTACACTTTTCGGGAACGGGGTGTTAAGGAGCACGATCTCGTTTTTTTCCCTAGGGTTTGGGGTGAGCCAA
>JBEDKD010000058.1:0-13606 GCA_041172365.1 Cyanobacteriota bacterium
TCCGTGGTGAAAGTCCTTACCATAATTCTACTCGAAACTCGATAGTTTAGGTGAAGACGCTCAACTTCTCGATCAAAACGTCTGATTATCAAATCAGCAATATCTTCATGTTGTCGAGTGGCTAATACTTTCACAATTTCTCCTCTAATGAATTCATAACAACCTTCTTCATTAGCATATTTTACCAGAAATTGCTCAAAAGTGAGTTTCGTTTTAGTTTTTGTTATCGTTACCATTTGCTTTCAAGTATTCTACATGGTGGGTTTCTCTTGCTATTATAGCCGATTTACATACTATTGTAGTTGTTGGGAATTGGGAATTGGGAATTGGGAATTGGGATTGGGGATTGGGTAATTAATAATTAACAATTGACAATTGATAATTATTAATTGTTAACCTTCTTCCTTCTTCCTTCTTCCTTCTTCCTTCTTCCTTCTTCCTTCTTAGTTAAGAATATTTGGCTTTGACATTACGGACAATTAATTCAGCAAAAACATTCACAATTAGGGTAAGTATAAACAAGACTAAACCCGCGTACATTAATGCGGATACTTGTAAACCAGAGGCTTCGGCAAATTGATTCGCCATTAAAGACGCGATCGTATTGCCTGGAGCTAAGAGAGAAATATTAAGTTGATTGGAGTTACCAATAATCATTGTCGCGGCCATTGTTTCACCCATTGCGCGTCCTAAACCTAACATAATTCCGCCCACAATTCCTGAAAATGCCGCGGGAATTAAGACTCTAAAAATTGTTGTCCAACGAGTCGCGCCTAATCCTAAAGAGGCTTGTCGTAAATCTGGGGGAAGACTCGCGAGGGAATCACGGGAAATCGCGGTGATAATGGGTAATACCATAATGGCTAAAATTATTCCCGCGGGTAACATTCCGGGGCCCGATGGGGAGGTACTAAAAAAGGGAATGAAACCTAAGTTTTGATGGAGCCATACTCCCAAATCGCGCGCGATGGGAATTAAGACAAAAATGCCCCATAAGCCGTAAACGACACTGGGAATTGCGGCTAATAATTCTACGAGAAAAATGAGGGGGGTGCGAAATGATAAGGGGATAAAATCTTCGCTTAAGAAAATAGCTGTTCCTACTCCTAAAGGCACTGCAATAACGAGCGCGATCGCGGAGCTCATTAAAGTGCCATAAATCATGGGAAGTGCCCCATATTGTTCTTTTACGGGATTCCAAGCACTATCAAGAAGAAATCCTAATCCAAATGCCTCGATCGCGGGGATGGCTCGATAGGCTACTGTAATCGCGATGACTATTAAAATGAACGCGATCGCGAGTCCCAATAAACGAGTTAACCAGATAAAAGCGCGATCGAGGGTTTTCTCAGCTTGAGAACGCGATCGGCTCGTAAATTGCACATTATCATTTTCAGAAACCATAAAAAAAGAAAAAACGTGTATAAATTTTCATCTATTGTCGGTTGGGTTGAGCCAATAACTCAACCTTATCAGTTATTCATGGCTCAACCCAACCTACTACTCTTGTAAGTTGGGTTGAAGCATGAATGGATCAACTTTAGGAGTTAATTCCCGAATCAACCCAACCTACTACTTGAAATAGAGAAAGGAATCAAAGTAGGACAATATTAACCTTCTTCCTTCTTCCTTCTTCCTTCTTCCTTCTTCCCTCTTCCCTCTTCCTTCTTCCCTCTTCCCTCTTCCCTCTTCCCTCTTCCTTCTTCCTTCTTCCTTCTTCCTTCTTCCTTCTTCCTTCTTCCCTCTTCCCTCTTCCTTCTTCCTTCTTCCTTCCTTCAAAGACTATTTGCCGACTTCAATTTTATAGTCAGGACTAATTTTGTCAGCCACAGCCGCCACCTTGTCAATCACAGTCTTAGGCAAAGGAACATAACCTAATTCCACACTGGTTTTTTGGCCCTCTGTTAAACCATATTCAATCATGGCTTCCATAGCCTTTGCCTTATTCGGATCAGTGACTTTTTGGGGTACTAACAACCAAGTATAAGTCACGATCGGATAAGATTCTGCCCCTTCGGGATCAGAAATAAACTCGCGCAAATTTTCAGGAAGAACTACCGCGTCTAAAGTTTTAGAAGCCGATGCTTCAGAAGCAACAATAAACTTACCTGATTTATTTTCTAGGGATGCAAACTTCAAATTATTATTTTTGGCATAACCATATTCAACATAACCAATAGCACCTGGGGTTTGTTGAATTTGCGCGGTAACACCTTCATTTCCTTTACCACCAACACCAACGGGCCATTGTACAGTTTTACCCTCGCCGACTTTCTCTTTCCATTCAGGACTAATGGCACTTAAATGCTTAGTAAATACTCCAGTTGTACCGCTACCATCTGAACGAAAGATCACATTAATCGTTTGATCGGGAAGTTTAGCACCTGGGTTAGCCGTGGCAATTTTAGGATCATTCCACTTCGTAATTTTACCAAGAAGAATATCTACATAGACATCTCTGGGTAACTTCAAATCAGGCACATCTGCCAAATTATAAGCAAAGACTATACTACCCGCGGTCATCGGTAACAGGAAAACGCCCTTATCCGCGGGAATCTTAGCAATTTCTTCATCTTTCATGGCCGTATCACTGGCCCCAAAATCCACGGTTCCCTTGGTAAATTGTTCAACACCCGCACCACTACCAACTGACTGATAATTAATTTGGAGTTTAGGATTAGATTTATTAAAATCCTGAAACCAACGCTGATAAAGAGGGGCTGGAAAAGTAGCTCCTGCACCCGTTAAGCTTAAATCAGTCGTCATCACGAGTTTACTAGGGGCTGCACTGGTAGTCGCGGTGCTTGTCGGGGTACTGGCACCAGGGGTAGGAGCATTATTAGCTTGGTTTTCTGGGGCTTTACTACCACCACAAGCTGCTAAACCCAGTGTTAAAGCCAAAGCTGAAATAGAAATACTCAGACGATTGAGATTGATTCGTGTACTTCGGTCAAACATAAATAAGAGAGGATGAGTCCTGATGAGGGAGTTCCCTTGAAAGGATAATCCCTTAAGGTAAAGAACAGGTTAACAAGTGCCTTATTTTACAAAAATTTTGTTCTTTTTGTGAATTTAACTGGTAAATACCGACAAACGATACAATAAAGGATTGTTTGAATGAGGACTCCGTGTGGTTCAAGCACCCTTATTAACTTCTGTATCGGTTCCTGGGGAACCCTTCACCCCGACGGCTTTTCCTTTAGGGGGGGAGGTGTCGGGAACTTCTCTGCGTGAATGGCTGATGGATTTGGCCGATCGCGTTATTAATGGTAAACGTCTCAATCGAGAAGAAGCCCTTGATTTAACTAAAATTGAGGGTGAAGACAATATCCTGTTATTATGTGAGGCGGCGGACAGAGTACGTCAAGCCTGTTGTGGCAATACGGTGGATCTGTGCAGCATTATTAATGTTAAGTCTGGGAATTGCTCGGAAAATTGCGGTTTTTGTTCCCAGTCGGCTCATCATCCGGGGGAAAATTCGCCGATTTACGGTTTAAAGTCTCCCGATGAAATTATAGCAAATGCGAAGGCGGCCGAGGCGGCTGGAGCCCAAAGATTTTGTTTAGTATCTCAGGGACGGGGGATTAAATACAATAGTCCGAAGTCGGGAGAATTTGAGCAAATTCTGGAAACGGTGCGTCGCATTACCACGGAAACTAATGTTAAACCTTGTTGCGCGTTAGGTGAGTTAACTGTGGAACAGGCTCGGCAACTTCGCGAAGCAGGCGTTACCCGTTATAATCATAATTTGGAAGCTTCGGAGGGGTTTTACCCTGAAATTGTTACTACCCATAGTTGGCGCGATCGTGTGGAAACGGTAAAAAACCTCAAAGCCGCGGGGATTCAAGCTTGTACGGGTGGTATTTTAGGGATGGGTGAAACTTGGGAGGATCGAGTTGATTTAGCTTTATCCTTAAGAGAATTAGAAGTGGAATCAGTCCCTTTAAATTTATTAAATCCCAGAGAGGGGACTCCTTTAGACGATCGCGAAAAAATTAATCCTTATGAAGCATTAAAAGCGATCGCGATATTCCGTTTAATTCTACCGGAACAAATTATCCGTTATGCCGGTGGAAGAGAAGCGGTAATGGGACAATTGCAAAGTTTAGGTTTAAAATCAGGAATTAACGCGATGTTAATTGGTAATTATTTAACCACATTAGGACAATCGCCTGAAGAAGATCAAGCCATGTTAGAGTCTCTGGGACTTCAAGGTGGTGATGCTCCAGTACCCGTCAGTCAGTGATTAGTGACTGGGGAATGGGGAATCGGGAATGGGTAATTAATAATTAACAATTGACAGTTGATAATTATTAATTGTTAATTGTCAATTATCAATTGTTAACCCTCTTCCCTCTTCCTTCTTGGCTCTTCCTTCTTCCCTCTTCCTTCTTCCTTTTAAATTAAAAGTGCCTGCACCAATTGAACTATTATGGGCCTTTGTGGGCTTAATTTTAACGATAGGCGGCACATTTTTACCCGCGTTTGTCGCCAATCCTAGTGTAATTTGGGATCATCAAAGTCTCCAAATTCAACCATTAGGAGTTACCTATCAAATTGGCGCGGTACTCCTGATCGGATGTATCGGGGGAAAAAATGCCGCGATCCTCTCTCAAATTGCCTATTTAGTATTAGGATTAACCTTATTACCCGTCTTTACCCAAGGGGGAGGACTGGCTTATCTGCAACAACCCACTTTTGGTTATTTATTAGGATTTATCCCCGGAGCTTGGATTTGCGGTTGGTTGGCTTTTAAGGTAAAATTACGTTTAGAGTCTTTGGCTTTTAGTTGTTTATGTGGGTTAATCTCTGTTCATCTGATAGGATTAAGTTATTTGACGATCGCGTTTTGGTTAAAGTTAACTAACTTGAAAGGTTTATCCCTGCCAGAGGCGATCCTGAAATACTCCGTTTATCCTTTACCCGGACAACTCGCGATCGTTTGTGCGGTAACAGTGATCGGTTTTTTTCTCCGGCGAATTATGTCTTGTTAATAGTTAATGGGTAATAGGTAATGGGTAATGGGTAATATCTAGTAATTTTGTGCTAATTTTACTTTCGATTATACCACTTTTCCTTTTAACTGACTATAGCAATCTTATGGGAGTCGGGAGGGGCAGTGTCCGCGTCTGGGGGACTCCGAGCCCATTTGTGTCAACTTAAGCCTAAATCTGCCCGCCCGCCCGGAGACTTAAGTCCCAGTCTCATAGCTAAAGTCCTCTGAAGAGGACTAAGGAAAAAATTGTTAAATATTTAGTCCTCTTTAGAGGACTTTAGCTTTTAGGCAGGGGTTTTAACCCCTGACGGACTAAGTATTTGACGTTAACTTGACACCAATGCTCCCAGCCAGATGCCTACAGTATTTGACAAATCATTTAAGACTGCTATATTACCTATTACCAATTGACTTATAATTACCATTACCCATTACCCATTACCCATTACCACAATACTTCATGCGTTTTAAAAGAAATCCGTTATTTTGGATAGTTGCCCTTGTCAGTTTAGTGTTAGATCACCTGACAAAATTCTGGGTAGTAAAAAATTTTGCCTTAACATTTCCTCCCCAAACTTTACCTTTATTACCCGGTTTTTTTCATTTTACTTATGTTGTTAATACAGGGGCAGCATTTAGTTTATTTAATAATGGTGTGAATTGGTTAAAGTGGTTATCCTTGTTTGTAAGTATGGGTTTAATTGGATTAGGATTATTTGGACCGAGGGCAAATCGTTGGGAACAGGTGGGTTATGGCTTTATTTTAGGAGGCGCGTTAGGCAATGGAATCGATCGGTTTTTCTCCGGCCATGTGGTTGATTTTCTGGATTTTCGGGTGATTCAATTTCCCGTTTTTAATTTGGCGGATGTGTTTATTAATGTTGGCATTTTTTGTTTATTAATTGGGACTTTTCCTCAGAAAAATAAAAGGAATTATCCTCCGACAAATTCTTCTGAATAATTGATGGTTTTGATGAGGATTAACCACAAAGACACTAAGACAATATAGACGTAAGAGCTAAAAAAGACAAAATCAGCTTTCTTTTATCTGTGTTTATCTGCGTTTATCTGCGGTTAAAAACAAGACGCGATATCAACATCTGATACTCCGATCAGTCTTTCTTCGGGTGTAGTGGTTACATCAATCCCACGTCGTCGTAAGCCTTCTGCGATGGCATTACTCACATTTTCATCTAAATGAAACCGTATCCTTTCAGACATTTCGATTCCTCAATTTTTCCTGAAGAATAGAAGGGGTTTGCGCTTGTATTTCACGCGCCAAAGATTCATCAAGACGAATTTGTTGCCGGATTTCGTCTTGATGATCGTGATAATAGGCTAACGCGGCATAAACATCTGCCAAAGTAATTGATGGATAATGATAGACAATCTCATCTGGGGAAAGTCCCATATCTTCATGCCAGATCACAACATCTTGGACTTTAATTCGATGTCCAGCAATACGCGGTTTTCCGCCACAGATACCCGGAGTAATATCAATATGTTCTGATATAACAGCTATCATAAGCTTTTTTTTCCCGTTATTTCTTTTTACTCCCAATTCTGATTATAACACAAAAAAGTTATCCGTCAATACCATCGAGATAACTATCTCAAATGAACAGATGTTTGCGTCATTTATGGGTAGGAAGCGATCGCGCTTTCTTTTATCTGTGTTTAGGAGCGTTTAGGAGCGGTTAAAAACAAGACGCGATCGCGCTCTTTCACCGGGCGATAAGAGTGAAACACCAAGGCACAAAGACACAAAGGAAGAGAAGTAAGAACAAAAGAAGACGTGCTTTATCCCCTTCTTTCATCTGTGTTTATCTGCGTGATTGAGCGGTTAAAAAAAAGACGCGATCGCGCCTCCTCTACCATCCCCTGTCCCACAAAAACAGGACTTACGCACTCCACCAAAGAAACCGGTTTTTTTACCCTTATTGAGAGTTTGAACGAAGTCTTTTGCATGAAAAACCCGGTTTCTCTGTCAGTCCTCAACAAGCGCGATCTATTAACACTCTATCAACCCCACCTCATGGGATGAAAAGCCGACTCACGCCCATATAGTCATTAATATTAAGCATAATCTCAATTAGACTCTCAACACAACGTTCTCGATATTCCGAATCATTCAGTAATCGATCCGCGTTTCCAATCGTAATCACAGGTAATGAATTAGGGGTAATTTCTTCACGCATTACTTGTTCTAAAGAATCCTTGCCTTTCATACTGCGATTAGCTGTCAGCAAAAGCATCTTATTTTCTTGAGCTAGTCGCCAAACAACCCGATCATTAGTATTAATTGGTAAGCCTATTTCATCAAAAGTTATAAAGCGAATTGGTAGGATATCAAGCCAACCTTGACTAGCAATAGAACCAAAGAAAATTAGCGCGTGTCCATTGAGATTATGATCGATCAAAAAAATCATGCTTTAGCCTCACGTTTTGCCTTAGCCGCTCGCAGTTTTTCCCATGCTGCCTCGGTTCCTGGTTTGGGTGGTTGAGCGGCAATTCTCGCAATCAGATCGCGATTTTTTTCTTCATAATACAGCCGCAGTTCCTCCGCGTCCTTAAGCACCATTTGATACTCAGCTTCAACCTCAGCGCGATTGGCCTCAATATAAGCTAAAGCCGCGTTAATTTGTTCCTCTGTCAGATCAAATAATCCCCTGATAAATTTAGGCGGATATTGAGCCGTCACATAGTCCATGATGTCGTAGATAGTGATGCGTGTACCCGCGATTGTTAGCCCTCTTTCTGTACGGATAATAGCTGTTTGTTCCTTGGATATGGTTGTCATACTTATAGTCTCCTAGAAGTTATTTCTATATTACTAGCTAATTACTCACAACTCCACCAAAGAAACCGGTTTTTTTACATTTATTGAGAGTTTGAACGAAGTATTTTGCATGAAAAACCCGGTTTCTCTGTCAGTCCTCAACAAGCGCGATCTATTAACACTCTATCAACCCCACCTCATGGGATGAAAAGCCGACTTACACCCATATAGACATTAATATCAAGCACAATTTCAACCAGACGAACCGCACAACGCTCTCGATATTCAGAGTCAGTCAACAAGCGATCAGCATCGCTAATAGTAATCACGGGGAATGATGTAGAAGTTATTTCCTCGCGCATCACTTGTTCCAGAGAGTTATCGCCCTTCATACTCCGATTGGCAGTCAATAGAATCATCTGGTTTGATTGAGCTAACCGCCAAACTACCCGATCGTCACTATTGATTGGTAGGCTCATTTCATCAAAGGTGATAAATCGAATCAGAACCCAATCTAGCCAGCCGCTACTTAAAATACTACCTGAGAGAAGTACCGCGTGTCCTCTTAAATTATGATCGACTAAAAAATTCATGGCTGAGACTTAAATTTGGCTTTTGCTGCTTGAAGTTTGGCTCTAATAGCTTCTTCACCAGGTTTGGGTGGTTGCGCCGCAATTCTCGCAATCAGATCTCGATTTTTTTCTTCATAATAAAGCCGCAATTCCTCCGCGTCCTTAAGCACCATTTGATACTCAGCTTCAACCTCAGCGCGATTGGCCTCAATATAAGCTAAAGCCGCGTTAATTTGTGCCTCTGTCAGATCAAATAATCCCCTGATAAACTTCGGCGGATATTGAGCCGTTACATAGTCCATGATGTCGTAGATAGTGATGCGTGTACCCGCGATGCTTAATCCTCTTTCTGTACGGATAATAGCTGTTTGTTCCTTGGATATGCTTGTCATACTTATAGTCTCCTAGAAGTTATTTCTATATTACTAGCTAATTACTCACAAGTCATTGAAGCCCGATCGCGCCTTCTCTACCATCCCCTGTAACAGAAAAACAGGACTTAGGCACTGCACCAAAGAAACCGGGTTTTTTACCTTTATTGAGAGTTTGAACAAAGTATTTTGCATCAAAAACCCGGTTTCTCTGATGGCGCGATCGCGTCTCCCCTACCATCCCCACAGCAGAAACACGATCGCGCTTTCTTTCACCGGGCGATAAGAGAGAGTGAAACACCAAGGCACAAAGACACAAAGGAAGAGAAGTAAGAACAAAAGAAGACGTGCTTTATCCCCTTCTTTCATCTGTGTTCATCTGCGTTTAGGAGCGGTTAAAAAAGACTTTATTGTTAATACCCGAAATCATGGCTATTCTTCCTTCTTCCTTCTTCCTTCTTCCTTCTTCCTTCTGCTATAAAAGGCAGGCAAAAAGCCTGCCCTAAACTATCTCTACTCTACCCCTTCAATCCGATCTTCCACCTCCTGATATAACTCCCGTAAACGATCCAAATTACTCTCAGAAGTCTCCCAATAACCGCGTCCATTCACTTCTAACAATGTACTCACCATCTTACGGAATGAATGAGGATTTAAGTTCATCAAACGCTTCTGCATCGCTTCATCATTGATAAACGTTTCATTGACATCCTCATACACCCAATTGTCAACGGCTCCCGCGGTGGCACTCCATCCCATTGTATTAACGAGACGCTTCGATAATTCCCGTACTCCTTCATATCCGTGGGATAACATCCCTTCATACCACTTCGGATTTAACATTTTTGTCCGTGCATCTAAACGCACTGTTTCTGATAAGGAGCGCACCTGAGCACTCGCGGTAGTGGTATCGGCAATAAAGGACGCGGGTTTTTTGCCATCGCCTCGTAAACTTCCGATTAATTTCGTCGGATCTGAGTCGAAATAGTGTGACACATCCGTTAAGCTAATCTCCGCAGAATCTAAATTCTGAAATGTTACATCCGCGGTTTTTAATGCCGATTCAAAGATTTTCCGATCCTGTTCCATTGTCCCCGGATTATCGGAGGAGAAGGCAAAGGATTTGCGAGTTAAATACATTTCTTGTAATTCTGCCTCGCTCTCCCAGGTACTATTTTCTACGGCTAAATTGACGTTGGAAGAATAGGAACCGGAAGCATTGGAAAATACACGAGTCGCGGCTTGACGCACGCTTACTCCTAAGTCTTCGGCTTGCTTTAACGCGTGTTTGCGAACAAAATTCATTTCCAATGGTTCATTGGCTTCCGCGGCCATTTTTACCGCTTTATCTAACAAATTCATTTGGTTAATGAATAAGTCGCGGAATACCCCTGAACAGTTAATTACGACGTCAATGCGTGGCCGTCCTAACTCTTCTAAGGAAACTAATTCTAGCTTATTTACCCGTCCTAACGCGTCAGGAACTGGTTTGACTCCTACCATCCACATCACTTGGGCTAGTGATTCTCCGTAGGTCTTAATATTATCAGTTCCCCAGAGCACAACCGCGATGGTTTCGGGATAGTTTCCTCCATTATCCATGCGTTGTCGTTCTAATAACCGATCGACGACTATTTTCGCGGATTTTATGGCTGCCGTGGTGGGAATTGACTGGGGATCGAGCGCGTGCATATTTTTCCCCGTTGGTAATACATCGGGGTTACGAATCGGATCGCCTCCGGGACCGGGTAAAATATATTCCCCTTCTAAGGCTCGCAATAATGAACCTAATTCGTTATCTGCACATACTTGTTGTAGGCAAAATTCTAAATACTCAAACAGGGGTTTAATGGGTTCGGGATCGACTTTATAACCCCATTGGTTTAATGACTCGATCCAGGGTACTTTTTTACCCATGTTGAAGAAATTTAGTTTGGAAACGAGGGATACTCGCCCTTCGGCATCGGTTTGTTCTTTTACTAAGGCTGCTACCGCGGCACGGCTCGCCATTGTGATATTTTGCAGCAATTCTACGTCTTCTAAGACTCCTTTATCGCTGTTGGAATAGACTTCGTTAATATCACGGTTAAGACTGTTCGCGATAATCCGAGGTAGGCTGATGATTCCTTCTTCTTCCCGATCTAGGTTCGCGATATTTACTAGAGTCGCGATCGCTTCTTCTGCTGTTGGTGGTTTGCCGACAACGTGCAATCCGCAAGGTAATAAACGGGATTCTATTTCCATTAGCTTGCGATACACTAATCCTACTAAATTATCGCGTTCTTCTGCACTTAATTCCGCGGCATCTTTTTCGGGTAACGCGATATCTTTATCTAGGTTAACTTGACGACTTTTTTCGATGATCGTGTTAACAATGGGAACCCCTCGCCCTGTTTCTTTTAAGGTTTGATAGGAACCGATTAACTCGCTTAATTCCTGCAATCCTTTATATAATCCGGCATTTTCCGCGGGGGGTGTTAAATAGGAGATGGTTTCCGCGTAACTGCGACGTTTGGCAATGGTGGCTTCACTGGGGTTATTGGCCGCATAATAATAGATGTTCGGAATTTTGCCAATTAAACTATCGGGATAACATTCCCCTGACATTCCCATCTGTTTTCCGGGCATAAATTCTAAGGAGCCATGAGTGCCAAAATGTAATACGGCATCGGCTCCCCAAACTTGTTCTAAATAGGTGTAATACGCGGCAAAACCATGATGGGGACTCGCGGAGCGCGAGAATAATAATCGCATGGGATCGCCTTCATAACCAAAGGTTGGTTGTACACCTATGAAGACATTTCCAAAGTGTTTTCCGTAAATTAAGAGGTTTTGGCCGTCACTGTTTAAATGTCCTGGTGGGGGTCCCCAATTTTCTTGCAATCGTTCGGAGTATGGTGTTAATTTTTCATACTCTTCTACTGACATCCGGTAGGCAATATTTAATTCGGGACTGGTGTATTGGGCTGTCGCGTCATGGATGACTTCTTGCATCAGTTTTTCGGCGGATTCTGGCAAGTTTTCGATGTCATAACCATTGCCTTTTAAGGCTTTTACGACTTCATAAATGGAGCCGAAAACGTCTAAGTATGCCGCGGTTCCGATATTGCCTTTGTCGGGGGGGAAACTGAAAATGGTAATGGCAACTTTTTTGTCTAATTTGGGTTTCCGACGCAGGGTTGCCCATTTCATTGCTCGTTGCGCGATCGCTTCGATCCGATCTTGTAACGCGATCGCTTTTCCTGTCGCGCCATCGCGTCCTGATAAAATAATCGGTTCGATCGCGCCATCTAATTCGGGTATGGCAATTTGTAACGCGACTTGAATAGGATGTAACCCTAAATCACTGTCTTCCCACTCTTCTGTAGTTTGGAAAACTAAGGGTAAAGCCACCATATAAGGGCGATTTAACTTCTTCAAAGACTCGATCGCTTTGGGGTGATCTTGACGTGCGGGACCACCTACTAAAGCAAACCCAGTTAAGGAGATTACCGCGTCAATTAAAGGTAAGGGCGCAACCCCTTTCGCACTGACATCCCAGAAAAATTCATCAACGGGTTTGGAGAAGTCTAAACCACCCGCAAAGACAGGAATTACCCGTGCTCCCATGACTTCTAATTCCTGCACCATTGCTACATAATGTGCATCATCACCTGTTACTAAATGGGTCCGTTGTAGGACTAAACCGATGCAAGGAGCAAGAGGATCTTTTAAGTCATCAGAAATGTCATGGCGGTTATTATACCAGGTGAGATATTCTTTGACATCTTCAAACATTTTGGGGGCTAAAGGATGCCAAACTCCCATATCAGGATAAACAACAGGCTCTAGGAATTTAACTGTTTGTTCACCTTGATAAACATATTTATCGGATAACATTAGTAAGAAGTTTTCCAAGTTTTCTTGGGAACCTCCTAACCAATATTGGAAACTCAACATAAAATTGCGAGCATCCTGAGCTTTCTCCATCGGTAAATATTTGAGCACTTTGGGAAGCGTTTGCAGCAATTTTAACATCGCGTCTTGGAAGGAACTTCCTGACTGCTCCTTACGCTTCTTCATAAATTGCGCGATCGCGCTCTTACTTTGTCCCAATTGCGCCATTGAGAAACTGCCCATTTTATTGAGGCGCATCACTTGAGGCATGGAGGGGAAAACAACGGCCACATCCAGGTTATCGCGGAAAGGCTCTACAGCTTCCACCAGTTTATCGGCTAAGTCTTCAATAAAAATCAAAGACGCGATAAACACATTAGCCTGTGAGACATCCCGCTTCAAGGCTTCAAAATTTTCGGGGCTGCGTAATTCCTCAATCAGATAACCACTAATCTCGATCGCTAAATTGGGGTTATTGGCATTAATCGACCGCACCGCGGCGGATAAGGCACTCTGATACTGCGATTCCAGCACCACATACACCACCTTGAGGAGCGATCGCCCCTGCAAGTTTTCCGGCACAATGTGGCGAATAGTGGGCTTGACATGAGTGAACATTCAGTTAGGCTCCTTTCGATGGTTATGGAAATATGGAATAATTGCTGATTTTTGATTTTGGATTTTAAATAGACCAGAAGAAATGGACAATGGGGAATGGGACAAAATGGGAGAATATTTCCCTTGTTGCTATTGTCCCACTGTTCTTGTCTTCCCAAATGTCACTTTCTCCTGATCTACCTTTAAGTATTTTTACCATAAATCCATCGACAATTCGATGGTTTTGAGGAGAAATTCCTTTTCTCTGGGGTTCGCGGTGGTGTGTGTGAGCCAATAATGACAGATTTTTATCTTTTGTAAACTTTCCTAAATATTGGCATAAAAAGGAACTCAAAGCCCGAAGTAAATGTCTAAAATAAATAACAATAATAGTAAAAATACGATTTATTTACTC
>JBEDKD010000059.1:0-10435 GCA_041172365.1 Cyanobacteriota bacterium
GACGGCTGTAACAAAGGCGAAGGCGTTGATCGGGCAAGTCAGGGAGGAGATGACAGATGCCACACAACAGAGAGATATGATACAATTGATCGAGACGATTATTGTGTACAAATTTACCAAAAAAAGTCGAAAGGAGATAGAAGCTATGTTAGGTTTAGGTGATTTGCGACAAACACGGGTTTATCAAGAAGCTTTGGAGGAAGGAGAACTTAAAGGGGAAATTAAAGGTATGTTAAAAACTGTACCTTTAATGTTTAAATTAGGTGCTACTGCGGAACAGATAGCTGAGGCTTTGGGTTTGAATGTAGAAGATGTGCGAAAAGCCGCCCAGGAAAATTCTACTAATTGATGGATTGATACTATTGTTTCACAGGAAGCGCGTTCGCGAAGCATCTGCCCTTGGCAGAATCATGTATTTGGCTAATAATTAAAGCACGCGATCGCGCTTAATTTCAAATAAAACCCGAACCCAGATGCCTGAAGCGGTAGCTTTGATGGTAAAATATTACCAACAATTATAAGCATTCCCGATAAATTGCGTGAAAACCGATCCCATATTTTATCAAATATTTCTGGAGTTTCCGGGGATATTTTTTGAGTTGATTAACCAATCCCCAGAATGCGCGAAAGGTTATCAATTTTCCTCCGTAGAAATCAAACAACTTTCTTTTCGCATTGATGGAGTTTTTTTGCCGAAACCCTCAGTCAATGAACCCATTTATTTTGTCGAAGTTCAGTTTCAAGTAGATCCCAATTTTTACTCTCGTTTCTTTTCGGAAATTTTCCTCTACCTCGATCAAACCCAACTAAAAAATGATTGGCGAGGAGTGGTGATTTATCCGACTAAAAGTGTGGAATCTTATCAGACTGGGCGCTATCAGGAATTACTAAATCTCCCACGAGTGCGACGCGTCTATTTAGATGAGTTTGATGTCACAGAGCCCTCTATTGGGCTGGAAACGATAAAATTAGTAATAGAATCAGAGGAGACGGCTGTAACAAAGGCGAAGGCGTTGATCGGGCAAGTCAGGGAGGAGATGACAGATGCCACACAACAGAGAGATATGATACAATTGATCGAGACGATTATTGTGTACAAATTTACCAAGAAAAGTCGAAAGGAGATAGAAGCTATGTTAGGTTTAGGTGATTTACGGCAGACACGGGTTTATCAAGAAGCTTTGGAAGAAGGCGAACTTAAAGGTAAACGTGAAGGTAAGTTAGAAACTGTACCTTTTATGTTAAAACTGGGTGCTACTGCGGAACAGATAGCAGAGACATTAGGTTTAAAGGTAGAAGATGTGCGAAAAGCTGCCCAAGAAAATTCTACTAATTGATGGGTTGATGCTATTGTTTGACGGGAAGCGCGATCGTTTTTATTCGGAAGCGCGATCGCGTCTTTTTTCATCGGACAATGTTCTCAATATTTATATGCAATTGTGCCAATAACAAAGTGAGATATAATATGAGTATCGTACCAAAAGAAAAAACGCTGATGGAAAAAAATCGTAGTTTACCGCCAGATAAAATCACGGTAGTAGAAGATTTTATCGACTTCCTATTAACTCGAAGTGAAGAGCACCTTCTGGTTTATACCGCGACTAAACTCTCAGAAAAAGCTTTTGCTAAAATTTGGGATAACCCAGAGGATGCGGAGTATTCGGAATTATAGGTAATAATTGAGCGATCGCGTCATTTTTCCTTCCCCCTTTCATCGGTGTTTAGGAGCGTTTTAAGAATAAAATTTTTCTAATAAACCGCAGATGCACGCAGATAAACACAGATATTTACTGATATCATTTCCGCGGAAAAGAAGAGAATTGAAGTAGGGGCGGGTGATCGCAAAACAGCAATAAAATTGATAATTCCAGAAAACCCGCCCCTATTTTAATTAGAGAATCCCTTCTTTTTTCGCCATCGACACCATCAGATCGACAACGCGACAAGAATAACCCCACTCATTGTCATACCAAGAAACAATCTTGAAGAAATTAGAATTTAACTCAATTCCCGCACCCGCGTCAAAAATACTAGAATGGGCATCTCCGGTAAAATCAGAAGACACCACTTCTTCTTCCGTATAACCTAAAACTCCCTTTAAAGCACCTTCCGACGCGGCCTTCATCGCGGCACAAATTTCTTTATAACTTGTCGCCTTGCTAGTACGGAAAGTTAAATCCACAACCGAGACATCAGGAGTGGGAACACGAAAAGCCATTCCCGTTAATTTACCTTTTAATTGAGGTAACACCAAAGTAACAGCTTTCGCGGCTCCCGTTGACGCGGGAATAATATTTTGGGTGGCACCACGTCCTCCTCGCCAGTCTTTCTTACTCGGACCATCTACTGTCGGTTGTGTTGCCGTCATCGCGTGAACTGTTGTCATTAACCCCTCTTCTAAGCCAAAGTTATCATCAATAACTTTCGCGACGGGTGCGAGACAGTTGGTAGTACAACTGGCATTCGAGACAACGATATCCTTACTGGGATCAAAAGTATGATGGTTTACCCCAACCAGGAAAGTCGGAACTGTATCAGGGGTTTTCGTGGGTGCGGAAATCACAACCCGCTTCGCTCCCCCTTCAATATGTTTGCGAGCACCATCAAAATCGGTAAATAATCCCGTGGATTCTACCACATAGTCAGCCCCTAATTTGCCCCAAGGTAATTCCGTGGGGTTTCTCACTGATACACAGGGGATAAAATGATTATCAATGATAATACCGTCTTCTTTTGCTTCCACTGTCCCCGGATAAACCCCGTGAGTTGAGTCGTATTTGAAGAGATACGCGAGGTTATCCGGGGGTACTAAGTCATTAATTCCCACAAATTCGACATCAGGGTTTTTCAAACCCGCACGGAGAACTAAACGCCCAATGCGCCCAAACCCATTAATGCCTACTTTTAAAGCAGCCATGCTTAAATCTCCTATGGTTTTCTTTGTTACTCGCACTCTCACGAGTATTCGCTTAGAGGGTAACATGATTTTTCGGCTCTGGGAATATTTCTTTTTGATCTTTTAAGAAGTGTCGCTCTGATGTGATGATTTTTTTCAATATCATTGCTAT
The DNA here is from genome assembly GCA_041172365.1 of Cyanobacteriota bacterium. GTDB lineage: Bacteria > Cyanobacteriota > Cyanobacteriia > Cyanobacteriales > Microcoleaceae > JBEDKD01. The sequence continues at coordinate 3,069 of JBEDKD010000059.1, forward strand.
CCCTTTACTGTCTTAATCTTAATTTTTCTTTATTCTTTTTTCCTGAAAATGTCAACTGATTTTAAGTTTTTTACATTTTACTTCATTTTTTGACGTTTCGACAAACTTAATAACATACAACATTTTGGGAGAAATTGGAATTTCTTAAGGAAAATTTAAAATTAAGAGGTGATCCGAGTGCAGAACCATTAAAAGTCTTATATCACCAATAAGGAACCATCAGGAAAGGCTCGCGCTCTTTTTCTGAGAGTGTATGAAAAAACTTGATAAAAGGTAATGTTCTCCGTGAGTTTTTTTTCAGAATTTATGTTAGACTCGAAAAAAATAAAGCTCCCCTAAGAGATATCATCCTAAACAAATTGTAAACAACGTTAGGAAACTTATGAGCAAACGCAAAAGAATAGGCATTTTAACAAGTGGTGGTGACTGTCCGGGTCTTAATGCGGTGATTCGTGCCGTAGTGATTCATGCCACACAAACTTATAATTGGGAGGTGTTGGGGATTCCCTACGCGACACAGGGATTATTAGAAAGAAAATGTTTTCCTTTAAATGCACATGGCATGGATTTACATGGTATTGACCCTTTATTAAATATGGGTGGTACTATTTTGGGATCAATTAATAAAGGTCAAACCCTCGAAGAAGCTGATGAAATCATTACGAATTATCATTTGATGGGGTTTGATGCGCTCATTGCCATCGGTGGTGAGGGCAGTTTGGCAATTCTCCAACAATTAGCCGAAAAGGGCGGTTGGAAAATGGTTGGTGTTCCCAAAACTATTGATAATGATGTCGCGTTTACGGAGCGTTCCGTCGGTTTTGATACCGCGATCAATACCATTACGGACGCGATGAATCGTCTTACCTTTACCGCGGCGAGTCACGATCGCGTGATGGTTGTAGAAGTGATGGGTAGAGATGTGGGACATTTAGCACTACACGCGGGGATAGCCGGAGGTGCGGATGTGATTTTAATCCCAGAAATACCTTACTCTTTAGATGGAATTTGTAATAAAATTCTGGATTTACGTGAGCAATGGGGACGCAAATTTGCCTTGGTGGTAGTAGCAGAAGGGGCAAAAACATTACAAGGAGAAGCTCGTTCTTATACGGACGCGTTTGGGGAGGTTCGTTTACGGGGAATGGGTGAGTATATCTCCGATCAAATTGCTAAATGTAGTAAAGCCGAAACACGGGTAACAGTATTAGGTCATGTTCAAAGGGGAGGAATGCCGTCGGCGTTAGATCGTATCGTCGCGACTTCTTTTGGTAAAGCCGCAGTGGATTTAATCGCGACCGAAAAATATGGTGTCATGGTGACTTGGCAAAATGGGACTGTCAGTGATGTTTCCTTAGCTGATGTTTTTACCCATAGTCCTATGGGTGTTGATCCTAATGGGTTTTTATTACAAACCGCGATCGGTTTGGGTGTCTATGTTGGTGAATTAGATCATAATAATCTCTCACTGTCAACGGCTCGCTGTGTTGTCACGGTTTGATCATACCATCAATTAAGAATATTTACGATCGCGTTTTTTCTGGGTGCAGACAACGCGATCGTATTTTTTTTACAAATCTTTACAAACAACAACGGAAATTATAAATTTTGTAATTTTTCTGACAAACTAAAATTCCTTAGCTAAAATGATGATTAAGGTACTTAAAGCCTTTAAGTTTAATTACCTAAACCCGATGTTTGCGCCGGAATAGTTTTTTATGAGACCCCTTAATTATTTCCCCATAGTAAATTTATCAAAAACATAACAGCCATGTTGAAAATTACCCAGGCACCGAATAACCCGGTCAAACAGCAACAAAAGTTAGTGATCATGGGAGTTGCAGATACGATGATGGCAGGAAAACATCTCGCCTTAGCCATTGATGATACTTTAAAAATGGTCGGTCCCGTTGTTCATGCTAACGGCAGTTGGAAGATTGATTTAGCCTTCAATAAACCGGGGAATCATTATCTGGGGATCAAGTTAGAAAAAGACAGTGTAAAAATCCCGATTTTGGTGGAAGATAATTCCCCCCCCCCCCCACCGCCTTTGATCCCAGCCAAAACCAACTCTCTTACCTTAGAAAAATTAGTGAGAGAAGCCTATGAAAGTAATTATTCTGATGTTCATTTAGCCGTGGGAAAAGCCCCCCGTTTTCGCCACAAAGGTCAGATAGAGATTACCAAATATCCCGAAGTTGATAGCACAACATTTTTAAATTGGTTACGCGAAATAATCCCAGAAACGGATATTCAAGAATTTAAAAATAGCTTAGACTTGGATGGTGCCGCCCAGTATGATTTTGCTCGTGTGCGCTTTAATTTATTCACCACTATGACAGGAATGGCGATGGTTTTGCGTCTCATTCCCATGCGAATCCCCACATTAGAGGAGTTAAAATTACCCGAAGTTCTGCAAAAGATTTGTCATTATCAAAAAGGGTTAGTTTTAGTCACCGGTCCAACGGGTTCAGGGAAATCAACCACCCTCGCGGCTATGATTAATTACATTAATTACAATCTGCCCAAACATATTATCACAATTGAAGACCCCATCGAATTTATCCATAAGGATCTTAAATCCTTAATTAGTCAACGGGAAGTAGGGATTCATACTCAGCAATTTGAGAATGGTTTAAAAGCCGCGTTACGCGAAGATCCTGATATTATTTTAATTGGGGAAATGCGCGATCGCGAAACGATCAATATCGCGATTAAAGCCGCCCAAACAGGGCATTTAGTCTTTGGAACTTTACACACCAACAGTGCTGTCAAAACCATTGAAAGAATCCTGAATCTTTACGAACCCCAAGAACAAGAACCCATGCGAACACAAATTGCCGAATCTCTTGCCGCGGTAATTTCTCAAGGATTAATTCGTACTATTGATGATAAACGTGCCGCGTTTCACGAAATCCTCATTAACACAAACACCATGCAAGAGTATATCAAACGTAATGATATTGAGGAATTGGAAGAAATGATCAGAAAAGACTCTTACGAAGGAATGTGTACCATTAATCAATCCTTATATGCACTTTATAAACAAAGTCGTATTAGTGAAGAAATGGCCTTAGAATCATCCGATCGACCTAATGAATTATCTACCATGTTCCGCACTGGTTGGTAATAACAATTAAGGAAGAGGGAAGAAGGAAGAAGGAAGAAGGAAGAGGGGAGAGGATAGGGAGGATGGGAGGATAGGGAGGATAGGGAGGATAGGGAGGATAGGGAGGATAGGAGGAAGAAGGAATGAACCACAAAGGCACAAAGGCACAAAGGCTCAAGGAATGAACCACAAAGGCACAAAGGCTCAAAGGCTCAAAGGAGCAAGGAATGAACCACAAAGGCACAAAGGCTCAAAGGCACAAAGGCTCTAGGCTCTAGGTTAAAAATCATCAATTATCAATTATCAATTATTAATTACCCATTACCATCCCAAAATCTCTGCTACTTCTTCGGTGAGGGTGGTGGGTTCAATGGGTTTGGTAATTACCCCGGCAACGCCCATTTCGGCAAATTTGGCTCGATCGCGGGGCAACACCCTCGCGGTGAGGAGAATCACTGGAATGGATCGGGTGATGGGATTAGACTGAAGGGACTCATACACCGCGATCCCATCCATTCCGGGCATGGAGACATCAAGCAAAACCGCGTTGGGTTTTTCTTTTTGTAGGATTTCTAAACATTCTTTTCCTGAGCCTGCTACGAGAGTGTTCCATCCCGCGAGGTCTTCCAGGCACGCCTGTACCAGTTCCCGAAGGTGTTCTTCATCATCGACGACGAGAATCTGTCGGCCTATCATAATAAGTGTTCCAGGGGTAAGGGTAGGGTAAAGAAAAAAGTGCTGCCTATACCTAAGCTGCTTTCAGCCCAAATTTTACCACCATGTCGCTCAATAATACTGCGACAAATTGCCAACCCTAACCCAGTTCCTCCTTTTTCACGGGAATCGGAAGGATCGACTTGCTGAAATCGCGCAAAAATGAGTTCCAGCTTATCGGCAGGAATCCCCCGTCCCCGATCGCGGACTTGGAATAACACAAAGTCTGTCTGGATTTCCGTGCTGACGTCGATTGTGGAGTGGGGAGGGGAGAATTTGATAGCATTACTTAACAAATTTGTCAAGGTTTGGATAATAGGATCTCGTGCGGCCCAGACTTCGGCATCGGTGGGGGTAAAAGTGAGGGTGATCTGCTCTTTAGTCGCGATCGCGTGTATCCCCTGAATGGCTTGCTCGATCAAATCCGCGGCTTTGCAAACAGTTTTCTCCAAAACTGCCCGCCCGGACTCTAGTCGCTCCAAATCTAACATATCATTAACCAGGTTCACCAAACGATTAGTATCGAGTAGAGCAATTTCAATCATGCGTCGGGATTTTTCTGGTTTTTTATCATAAATCCCCGTTTTTATTAGTCCCAGTGACATTTGAATTGCGGTTAAAGGGGTGCGAAGCTCATGGCTGACAATACCAATAAATTCATCCTTAATTTTTTCGATCTTTTGTCGTTCGGTGATATCTTCCCCAATGCTGATAGTGCCAATAATATTTCCCTGTGAATCTTGCAGCATGGTATTATTCCAAGCAATAAATTTTTCCTCACCGGATTTCGTCAAGATCGGATTTCGATAATAAGAACGAGCATTCTGATTCAAGACTTGCCAGAAATGGGCTTGAGTGGCTTTTTGCTCAGAGAGAGGGATGAAGTTTTCAAACCAATTCTTACCTAAAATTTCGTCCTTCGTATAACCGGTGAGGCTTAAGAAAGAGGGATTGATGTAGTTAACATTTCCCCTTTGATCGAGTCCGACAACAATTAACTGCACATTATCCAAGAGCGATCGCCAACGTCTTTCGGCTTCTCGGATTATGGCTTCTGCTTGCTTCCGTTCTTGCAATTCTATCTGGAGTTTTTCGTAAAGTTCCGATTGCTGAATCGCGATGGACAATTGGTTGGCAATCTGTTCAAGCAATTCTACTTCCCAAGATTGCCACTCACGAGGTTTAGCATTTTCGTAAATAGTTAATAATCCCCAAAGAGTTTCTCCCGCAAAAATCGGTAAAATGGCATAACTTTTGGCTTGAAATTGTTCTAATAATTCGATATGACAACTTTGAAGTCCCGCCCGGTAAATATCATTAACAACAAAGCTTTCGTTATTTTGGAAACGACCGCCTTTCGTCTCTTGCAGATAGGTATCTTCCCAAACTTTTTGGATATTTTGTCCTACCAATTTTACCCAATTCTCTCCAACGGACTCCACCACAAAATCGCCACTCCAATCAGGATTAAAACGGTAAACCGCAGCGCGATCGGTTTGTAATGTCTGTCTGACTTGAATAACAGCAGTATGGAGAATGGCATTGATATTTAAAGATTGGCGAATCGCTTGAGTAATGCCCCAGAGCAACTTTTCCTGTCTGGATTTCTGTTGTAAGGTTTCTTCCGCGTGTTTACGATCGGTGATATCTTGTTGAACGGCAAGGAGAATATCGCCGTAGTCAGGATGCTTAAAAATAGAAGTCGTTGCACTACACCAAAATTGAGTTCCATCTTTCTTGACATTATGGACTTGATATGTGGCTTCACCATTTTGTAAAATTGCAGAAACAATGGCTTGAGTTACGTCTTCAGCACTTACCGATTCATTCTCATAGTTGAGAATCGAAACGTGCTGATTATTGAGTTCGCCACAGTCATAGCCAAACATCTGTTCAAATTTAGGATTGGCATAGACAATGACTCTATTATCGGCTCTGACTAAACAAATACCTTCCGCCATATTGCGGGTAATAATAGCCTGAACCTCAAGTGTTTGTTCTGCTTGTTTGCCCTCGGTGATATCCTCAACAATAAAGGAAAATCTAGGTCTACCAATGGGACTTTTCTCAATTAAGGAAGTAGTAACAGATAACCATTTTTGTATGTTTGCCATCTGATGTTTGTATTGAAATTTCTGGGGTGTGCCAGTGCGTTCCGTTTCCCGATAGAAATCGAGCCACATTTCGATCAAGGCTTGGGGGACTCCTATCTCACTGGCAAAACGATTTTGCATACCATCGGGTGTAGTGCCGAAAAACTGAGTGGTGCTGATATTACTGGAAAGGTGGAAGATGTCATTTGGGTAAATTTCGACGATCCCCATCATCATCGAGGCACTATTGAAGAAACTCCGCAGAGTCGATTCGCTCTGGTGCAAAGAGTCCTCGGCTCGTTTGAGTCGAGTCAGATCGCGGAGACTAACGATAACGCCTGAAATGTTTTCCCCGGCATCACGCAAAGGCGTATAGGTAACACTCAAAAATTGTGGTACTAAATTGGGATAATCAAACCATTTTTCATACCGAATTATCTCTCCAGCCAAACATTGATCTAAGCGAGGTTGGATGAAGTGATCAAACAAGTCAGCACCCAGGATATTCCTGACAGAATTTCCGATAACTTCCTCTTCGGATTTATTGCACCAAGTTAAATAAGCTTGATTAGCTATTTGATAAGTATAGTCACGATTGAGCAGCGCGATCCCATCTGTGGTATTGGATATGACGCGCTCATATTTTCGCAGGGTTTCTTCAGTACGTTTGCGCTCGGTGATATCGAGCAATACACCAAGAGATCGCGTAGGTTGCCCCAATTCATCATAAATAGCTTGAGCACGCCCCATTAACCAATGAACAGAGCCATCGGGATGCACCACTCGATATTCGGCTTCATAATCGATCCGAGCTTGTAGAGAATGGAAATATAGCCCTTCGACTCGCTCGATGTCTTCAGGATGAACTCGCGATCGCCAGAGTTGGTAGATTGGCTCACTCCCCCCAGGAACTAAACCAAGTAAGGTGAAATGATTGTCATTCCAAATCATCTTTCCTGTTAATAAATCTGTATCCCAAAAGCCGATATGGGTTAAATCCAAAGCTAATCGGCGTTGTTCTTCGCTCTTTTGTAGGGCTAATTCGGCTTGTTTTCGCTCATTTTCCAACTGCTTGCGATCGCTAATATCAAACAAAGAGGAGCGACTCCTGATAAAATTACCATCTTCATCTCTGATAGCTGTAGCATTCACGTTAACCCATCGGATTGAGCCGTCTTTATTCAACACCTTTAACTCTAAGTTATCGAGCCGGCCTTGTTGTTTAAATAGGGGAAAATTCTGGTAAAAAACTTGTTGACCTTCCGGTGACATGATCTCCACAAATTTCTTTTTGTTCAGGAGTTCATCGCGGGTATAGCCTAACCAGTTTAGTTCCGTATCATTGATTCGCACAATTATCCCCTCTGCGTCTAGGGAGTGATAGCCACAGGGAGCATTATTGTACAAGTCTTCAACTTGATGAATATATTCCTGCAAGGCTGATTCGGCTT
>JBEDKD010000060.1:0-16597 GCA_041172365.1 Cyanobacteriota bacterium
CCTTCTTCCTTCTTCCTTCTTCCTTCTTCCTTCTTCCTTCTTCCTTCTTCCTTCTTCCTTCTTCCTTCTTCCTTCTTCCTTCTTCCCTCTTCCTTCTTCCTTCTTCCTTCTTCCTTCTTCCCTCTTCCCTCTTCCCTCTTTTTTTAATGATGATGATGAGGCATGGATGGTGTTGGAGATTCTACACCCGGAATGCTGCTAGGATGTAATCGCATTAAAAACGCGCTTTGAGGGGGTTTGGGTGCTAATCCTAAACCGGATATTCCTAACCAAACTGTCAATACTCCTAAAATTACCATGAGCATTGCCATATATCTTTCAAAACGAGGCACTTTTAACCGTTGAATTAACATTCCAAATCCTACCATCGCGGGCATGGTTCCTAAACCAAAAATAAACATTCCTAGGGTAGCAATAGGTACTGGTTGAGTAATCGCCAAACTGAGCGCGATCGCGGTTAATCCACAGGGAATAAACCCTAAGAAAACCCCTAATGGATAAGTGCGATACCATTGTTGACTATCATATAAACGGCCGAGGGTTTTTTGATATAAACGTAAATTTTGAATCGCGGGTAATTGAATGGGTAATAGGTGTAATTGTCCTAAAGATAAATACACCATCAGCAATCCCGCGATAATTAAAATACTTGCTCGTAATCCTAAAAAATTCTGTAATACTCCACCAAAACTACTCGCGATCAATCCCATTAACGCGTAAGTCGTCGATCGCCCTAAACCATATAAAACATGAGAATACCAACTATTATTTTTAGGGCGAGTATAACTCATGACAAAGGGACCGCACATCCCCACACAATGCCCACTCCCCACAAACCCCAATGCTAAAAACAGATAGAAACTCAGCATTTTGTGATAACCCAGTAGAATGAATTAGGTTATATTAACATGAAATTACCAATCGCCAAGCCTTTAAGGGTTCTGTTTTGCCCTTGGCTTTAATGGGTTCGCAGGGTTCTACTTCTAATTGTTGAGATACTGTTTGATAAACGGCATCGGAAATAGTAATTACTCCCGCGGGTGTTGCACCTTCTAAGCGTTTTCCTGTATTAACAACATCGCCAATAACTGTATAAGTTCGCACATCTTCTCCCCCAAAAAGTCCTTCAATCACACTCCCACAATGCACCGCACAACCCGCTCCTAGTCCATAAATTGCTAAGGTTTCTAACGCGGCTTGACGCATCGCGATCGCGGCGGCTACTCCTTGTTGAGGGGTAGCATAAATCGCCATAATTTCATCAGCCGTTAAGGTAACTTTTAAAGGGTAATATTTGGCTGCCGCGGGTTGGACTTGACGGTAATAATTATTAAGTAATTCTGCTACAATATCGGGGGCAATATTCTCACACCAAGCTGTAAAACCCCGAATATCCATAAATAAAATGGTGCGATCGCATTTATGAAAGTTGATTTTTTCCGGTTGACTAAGAGCCGTCGCGACAAAGTGACTGCCCATGCCCCATTCTGCCATATCTCCTAAAAGTTTCGCCGTTTCTTGAAGTTGTTTTTTCTGTTTAGTAATTTGGAAGGTTTGTAAGCCTAATAATAAGCCAATTAAAATCATACTACCCAGTAAAAATTTATGGGTTTTCGTTGATAATAATTGTAAAATAATATAGCTATTCTTAATATTTAATTTATTAACATCTAATCCAATGACAACATAAAAAGCTACCACCATAGTTGCTCGGGCTAAACTTTCTAAGGCAATGAGCCAATTAAGTCGGGAAAACCAATGACAACGTAACCCTTGTAATGTCGCAATTATTAAGGAAAAAAGCCAAAAAACAATATGATTATAATCAAGAAAGAAATCCCATTTATCAATAGGAAAGTCAATAATTGTATAGAGGGAAACACCGATGAGATTACCCCAAAAACGATGGCTCTGAGGGCGTGAAAGATACCAAGTTTGGATCAACATGGCTCCTGCTAGTAAATACTCAGTCGGATCGGTAATAAATATTAACCAACCGTGTGAAACCAGGTGGGATAAACTTTTGAGAAGGAAAAAGTGACCACTATTACTCAATAATTCACTCAAAAAAGCACTAGAACGACTTCCGTGTAGTCGGGTTTCTAAGACATTATTCGACTGTATAGAAGATCGGGTTTTCATTGCCTTTTATTGCCTTTCTATTGATTTCTTGAGTTTTCCATTAATTGTTTTAAAAGGGTTAGTTTTGAGGATTTATGCAGAAACTAGGTGGCTGAAAAAAGATCATTTTTTATCTGAGGTGAGTAACCGGGTATTTAACTAAGGAATTGAAATTAAATAACTTGACGATTTTGTTAGTCGTTTCGCCTATCACGGAAAGCAGGCAAGATGCCTGCACTACTTTATTAATTGTTTAGCCTAATTTCTAATAAAAATTAGACGGATATAGAAACTTAATTTCAATGTAGGTGAACGAACGTAGAGAGGGATTCTTTCACGATCGCGCACCTGACATAGATAAACAGGAAGTCAATAAATATTTAGGCTTTTACTAAGACGGAATCGCCTTCGATTTTAGCTGTATAAACTTTTAAAGGTTTCTTGGCAGGCCCCTCTTTTACTGAACCATCAATGCCAAACTCCGCGTCATGACAAGGACAATCAAACAGTTGCTCTTTTGTCTCCCATTTCACCATACAACCTTCATGGGTACAAGTGGGATTAACCGCGACTAAATTATTATTAGGATTTACCACTAACACCGGACCAATGGGGGATTTTTCTTTGAAAATTTTACCGTCTTTCTTAAGTTGAGAGAGACTTCCCACTACCACAAATCCGCCCCCTTGTGCCATTGTTGTCCCTTCTGTTGTTGCTGTCGAAACAGAAGACGCGGTAGTTGGAGACGCGACGGATGATCCTTCTTTCGCGTTAGCACAAGCCGCGATCGCGACGGGTAAGGAACTCGCGATCGCGCCCAGACTAACCCATCCTAAAAAAGTACGACGATCCATAATAAATCCTTTAAGTTTTACGAGGAAATGACTAGGGGGGATTTATAATGAAACACTCATCATCCCCAAGGCCTAAACATATTTCACCATTAAAGCACAAAGGCGCTTAAATGACTTGCTCAAACTGAGCTTTGGGGGTTCCACACTCAGGGCAGTTGGCAAAGTCGATCGCCATGACAGTGAAACCACATTCAGGGCAAACATAAAAAGCTTTGGCCACCTTCCAATCCCCTAAGTTATTACTCGCGGTAGTATATAATTTCGCGTGTTCTTTTTCCGCGCTTACGGCATATTGAAAACTGCGTACCGCGGCTTTATTTCCACTTTTTTGCGCTTCACTAATAAATTGGGGATACATCGTATCTCGCTCATAGGATTCTCCTTTAATCGCGGCTTGTAAATTGTCCGCGGTTGATTTCACTTCAGGAGTTTCAATCTTATTTTCAGGAGTAGCTCCCATTTGACGAATCACAGTCGCGTGATGATCGCGGTGAATTTGTTCTGCTTTCGCGGCTGCACGGAAAAGACTTCCTACTTGTGCATAACCTTCTGCATCTGCTTTTTTCGCAAAGGCTAAATAACGAACATGGGCATTGGATTCCCCATTATACGCGGCTTGTAAATTCACTAATGTTGCTGATGATGCCGACGGGGTTATCGCGACTTGTTCCGTTTTTTGTTCGACTTTTGGTGCTTCAGCATTCGGTGTTTTTTGGCTCACACACCCTTGAGATACTGCTGTGATTACTGTTAAGGAAAAAGCCGCAATGATAGTGGAAACAGAGCGATTTTTTGATGTCCGAAAATTCATAACTAATGATCCTGTTTCAAGCAACAAATGAAAGAGTTTGAAGGAATCCCTGGGAAAATTAAGAATCTTCTCCCTTGGGAGTCCGACGGGGACGGAAAATGCCTGTCATTTCAATTCCAGTTACTAACAAGACTAAGGCTCCGACACCCACTAAAGTTACATAAATTGATTCGCCATATTCTCCAAAGTATTCTCCCTGATGTAACGTCAACCAAAATTTGCCAGTATCCTTTGACATATTAAACCAAGCTCTGCCGACTCGGAAAATAATACCCGTTACAGCACTCATGGCTAAAGGTAAGAATACAATCGGAGCAACCCATTGGTGTATTAGGCGAAAATCTACCTTTTTTATCGGTCGATTGGGACGAGATTTATTCATAAATTTCATCATTGTGAAACCCGTTACAATCAGCGCGATCGTGCCCAATCCCACCAATAAAACATACATAGGCCGAAGCTCTTTGCCTAGATAACTGCCTTGATGAATTGCCAGGAACAGTTCACCCAAGTCCTCACTAATATCAAACCAACTATCACCGAGCCGATATAAAACTCCCGTCAGAGCCGTGAGTGCTAAAGGAATAAAAATAATCGGTGCTATTTTGCGGTGAAGTTTACGAAAGTTCATGGAAGTATCCCTGGAAATTATTTGAAGTATTCAAAGTTATTGTAACCTGATCTAAGCAAAAAGAGTCTTAACCAAGAATAAAGTCTGAGCCATTCATTGTGGTAGAATTGACATTTTTTACAACAGCTAATACTTGTCCGGTTCCGGCAATATTAAGAATCGTATCATTAGCGTAAAGACCTGTACCTTGAGTGATATTGAGATTAGAAACTCCCAAACCATCTTTGAGTACAATGCGGTCAAATCCCTTTTGAAAATCATTAATTGTATCGGCAGAATTTGGGTCAAAACTGGCATACTTAGACTTGAGGACAAACTGATCATTTCCGGCACCGCCGATGAGAACATCCTTACCTTGACCACCATCTAAATAATCATTACCATCGACACCTTCTAACCAGTCATTTCCTTTGCCACCTTCTACTTTATCATGGCCGATATTACCGACGACGCGATCGTTTCCTTTGCCACCCTTTAAATTATTATTTGTCGGTACTCCTGTGATGACATCATCTCCATTTGAGCCTTTCATTTCATTCTCATATTTATCATTTTCGTAGCTCTTTTCGTAGCTATTTTCAGAATCGTAAGATAGGGGAGAATTGGTTAAAAAAGTGGGAGTAACATAGCCGTAATTATCGTTACTTTTATCACCATAATATGAGGAATTTGACGAATCTGATTGACCATTTCCATCAAGGGAATCACTAATTCTATAATTAGTAGAATTCAAGGGTGTGGTTGGTGTGGGGACATTGGTGACAATAGGCAGATTATTTCGGTAAAAGTCATCGCGTTGATAACCGTAATTAACGGCTGTATTGCCTACATTAGAGGGAATATAAGCCTGGTAATTATGGTTACTGTCGTCATAATGGTTCTCATAACCTTCATAACCTTCGTTACCTTCATAACCTTCATTACCTTCGTTACCTTCGTTATAGGATAGGGCTTGGCGTGTGGTATTATTAGTGGAAATATTTGTGTGATTGCTCATGGTATTAATGTCTCTTCTTTAACTTGTTAACCCCATTATGGTGAGCAAAAGTAAAGAAGTCGGAAAGATTCACTGCCTAATTAAAAAAACTGTAGTGGGAGCCTCTGGCTCCCTAGGGATGCTCCCGATGTAGATTGGGTGGAGGCACGATCGCGCCTGCACCCAACTTCTCAAACTCTTATACCCGTGCCATCCGCACCCCAACCCCCCCTGGCTTTTTCACCAGGGCTAGGCGCGATCGTCACCCGATTTTTTTGGGGTAAGTAACTACTAAAGTAAGTGATCTATCCACCGCTAAATTTCAGCCCAAAGTCGCAACAAATTGGAAAGAGTTTTAGAAAGTAATTCGATTTCTGGGGTTTTACCAGACTTTTTAAATAAGGAGGTACGGGCGGTTTCTAAATCAAAGAGAATTTCGCGTTGATGACTATCACGAATAATACTTTGAACCCAAGCAACCGCGGCTAATCTGACACCTTTGCGAATGGATTCTACACGATGTAATGTAGTAGTAGGATAAACAATCATCGATCCGGCTTCTAATTTAAAAGCTTCTTCGCCTTGGGTAGTTTCAAAGACTAATTCTCCCCCTTCATAACTAGAAGGTGGACTTAAAAAAAGTGTCATGGAGAGATCAGTGCGGATTAAATTTCCTTCGTCTCCCATGATGGCATTGTCGGTATGGAGTCCATAATACATTCCCTCTTCATAACGACTAAAGATTATAGGAGTAATGGTTTTGGGGCGAGCGGCTATTTTCAACAGGGAATTGCTGCGAAAGGCTTCTTTGACAATTTCTTCATTTTGCTCGTAGATGTCTGTATCACTTTTCAATTGTGTGTTATTCTTGACATCTTTCGCGTAGATTCCCGCGGTAAGTTTTCCCTCGGCAAATTCGGCTTTTTCCAGATTATTAACGATTGTTTCTAACTCTTCAGGGGTGAGGACATTGGCTATACAGATTATCATGGTAATGACTCCTAATTCTTGATATTTCAACTTACGAATAAACCTGGTTTATTTAGCCAAAATTATCATTGCCGCCAAGAGTTTAAAGCCAGAAACCAGGTTTTAGGGCTTCTTTGTGTTAGTCCTGCTCTCTTTCATTGTTTATCTACGCATACAATGGGGAAAAAGTCAAGGAAAAAGTCAAGGAAAATTTTTTTGGGGTTTTTTGGCCATCTTTACGATTTCTTTACTTTTGCTGGTTATCTTGGGGTACATAACCAAAGAAAAGAGGATGTCTCCCATGAATAAGCAAGCTAAAATCTGGTTGGGTGTTGGTGTTTGTGTTTTAACCAGTGTTACTTCCGGTAGCGCGATCGCGTCTTCTCCTGAAGGTGTGACTTCTGCGAATAAGTCTCACGCTCAAGGCGGAATTTATTCATCTCTCTTTTCTGCGGATCAAAATTCTCCTAATACAATGTTACAAGCTTCTGAAGGTGGAGAATCGGGGGAAGGTGGTGAAAGCGGTAAGAAACGTAAAGATAAGAAAACTAATTCCTCTTCTTTTGTCTAAGCCTTGAAAAGTAGGTTGGGTTGAGGAGAAAACCCAACATCTTCCTACAAAAAATGGCTAAGGTATTGACATAGAAACCGGGTTTCTCTGGGAAATGTTGTCATTCACCATGTCTCAAGAAATAAACCCGGTTTCTGGGTTTCTCTGGGAAATGTTATCATTCACCATGTCTCAAGAAATAAACCGGGTTTCTCAGGGAAAATTTGTCTTCTCCATCTCTAATGTGAGAAACCCGGTTTCTATGAAGATAAGGGTAATTTTACCTGAAAACAACTGCCCACACCTACCTGACTGGTAACAGTAATTTCACCGCGATGATTTTGGACAATAGAATGCGCGATCGCCAGCCCCATTCCTAAACCCCCTTCGCGACGATTTCTAGCTTTATCCGCACGCCAAAAACGATTAAAAACCTGTTGAGATTCTTCTGGAGTCATACCAATGCCAGTATCTTCAACTTTAATAATAGCAAAACGATTTTGGCGCAAGATCGAAACCGTAATCTTACCGCCTTCGGGTGTATATTGAATCGCGTTACCAATTAAATTAGAAAATAAACGAGTTAATTTTGCCCCATCTCCCATCACGGAGATATCACAGGCTAAATTTCCTTTGAGAGTGATTTTTTTTGCCTCGGCTTGTAATTCCCATAAGTCTAATAAATCTTCCAAGATTTCCTCTAAGGGAATTACGATCCAATTTTGTTTGAGGATAATTTTTTCCGAGTCTATGCGTGTTAATAATAGTAAATCTTCGACTAATTCTGTCATTTGTTTTGTTGCAGACACGATCGCGCCTAATTTTTTCACATCAGCCGGATGTATTCTTTCTGGGTGATTTTGCATCACATCGACTGAAGTTTTAATCGCGGTTAAGGGACTTCTTAACTCATGGGAAGCATCCGCGGTAAATTGTTTAAGTTGTTCAAAACTATTTTCAATGGGTTTGACAGATTGTCGAGTTAACCACATTCCTCCAATAGCCGTTAATCCCAACGCGATCGCGCCTCCCAAACCTAAACCTAATTGGAGTTTTTTTAATGTCGATTCTATGGGTATAGTCGATTCATTTACCCGAATATAGCCACTGATTTCAGTATCATTATAAACAGGTAAAATTAACGTGCGAATACCCTGGGATTGGATTTTTTTAATCTCCCTGATTTCTCCCTTTTCTTGTAAATACCAATGGGGAAAAAGATTACCTTGTTTAATCATTAATCTGCCATAATCATCAAACCATTCCATACCGTGAGTATGAATTTTAGGATTAGCTTGAAACATACCATAATGTAAATCAGGATTAATCACTTCTATGGCATTTTCTCGAATCACTTTGTGGATATTTTCTTCGTGATCTCGCTCTTTTTTGTCGGCTTTTTCTTTCTCTGATTCTGGATTTTTTTCCGTATATTCATAATATTCATGTTTGACGACTTCCAAGGTAGGTATTGCTGTTTTGGCAACATTCATTAAATGTTCATCTAATTGTTGATAAATACTGGTGGCGAAAAACTCATACACCGCGATCGCGGACATCCCCAGAATAGTCATCATTACCCCCAAATAGGATAACAAAAGACGCAAATGTAATGCTTTAAATTGAGGATTAGAGGTTTTGATTGAGTCGATAACCTTGGCCATAAATAGTTTCAATAAAATTAGAAGGAGCTCCAGCAGATTTCAGTTTTTGTCGCAGACTTCGCAAATGCACTTTTACCGTATCTTCACCCGGAAAGTCCTCAAAAGTCCATACATGATCAATAATAATACTACGACTAAGAATCCGATTACCACTGCGAAGAAAAAATTCTAATAAAGCATATTCCTTCGGGGTTAAATGTAATTCTTTCCCATGATAACGCACTTCACACTTATTGGGATCTAAGATTAAATTTTCCCATTCTAAAACCGGGGATTGGGGCGTATTTCCCCGCCGTAATAAGGCCCTAATTCTGGCGGATAATTCCGGTAAATCAAAGGGTTTGACAACATAATCATCAGCACCGACATCTAATCCCATCACTTTATCGGTACTGGTATCTCGCGCCGTCAACATTAAAATCGGTGTTTGATAACCCTTATTACGGGCACGTTTACAGAGACTCATGCCATCTAATTTAGGCAACATGACATCGAGTAAAATTAAATCATAATTACAAGCTTCGATGTAATCCCAACCCTCTACGCCATCCCTCGCGAGATCCACCGCGTAATTTTGATCCGTCAAAGCTTCAACCAGAGCCAAAGAAATGCGATCGTCATCTTCTACTAATAGAAGTCTCATAATCTTTCACAAGGGAATGTTTTTCGTTGTGAAATAATTTTACTACATTCGATCGCGACATTTTCAATAACTTCGATGCTTTGGCAGCCGAGAGGGGACGACTGAATAAATAACCTTGAATTTCCTCGCAATTAAGACGACGTAAAAACTCCAATTGTTCCTGAGTTTCTACCCCTTGCGCGATCACACTTAAATTCAGACAATGAGCCAAGGTAATAATAGTCGTCGCGATCGCCTGATCATCAGAATCAATCATCACATCTTGGAAAAAAGACTGATCAAATTTGAGTACATCAAAAGGCAAATTCTTTAAATAACAAAGAGAAGAATAACCCGTGCCAAAATCATCCATCGCGATCCGAACCCCCATCCCTCGAAATTCATGGAAAATTTGGCGAGTTTTCTCGACATCTTTCATACAAGTGCTTTCCGTCACTTCTAACTGCAAAAACTGAGGATGTAAACCCGTAGTTTCCAAACAATGAGTCACCATTGGTACTAAATTAGGTTGTAGAAACTCACCCGCGGAAAGATTAACCGATATCCGCAAATTGGACAACCCTAAATCATGCCAAATTTTCCTTTGATTACAAGCCGTCTTTAATATCCATTCCCCCAGAGAAATAATTAACCCATTTTTCTCCGCAAGAGGGATAAAAGTATCAGGAGAAACTAAACCCAGTGTCGGATGTTGCCACCGTAAAAGGGCCTCCATTCCCGTTATTTCCCAGGATTTAATATTGACAGTGGGTTGATAATATATTTCTAATTCATTTCTGTCTATCGCGTGATGCAAGTGATTTTCTAAAGTCAACAATTCTCCCGCGTGAACATTGATAGTCGAATTATAAAACTGATAATTATTTCGTCCCTTTTCCTTAACACGATATAAAGCAGCATCGGCATTTTTCATCAAAGTTTCAGCACCTTCGCCATCATCAGGATAAATAGCAATGCCAATACTACTACTAATATGCAATTGATTACCATCCACATCAAAGGGATTTTTTAATACATCCAAAATTCTCTGGGCGATATTGGCAACATCATCAGTCAAGTCAATTTCAGGAATAATCAGGGTAAATTCATCACCCGCCCACCGAGCTACTGTATCACCTTTTCGGACACATTGACTAACACGGGAGGCAAAATTTTTCAATAATAAATCACCGACACTGTGCCCCAAAGTATCATTAATTTTTTTGAAATGATCGATATCTAAAAAACAAACAGCCAGTTTCTTTTGATGTTGACGAGACTGAGTTAATGAAAGGGAAAGACGCTCATTAAATAATATGCGATTTGGGAGGCCAGTTAATAAGTCATAATTCGCTTGATAACGAATCATCTCTTCTGCTTTTTTCCGTTTAGTAATATCACGGACAATCATTAATACTTCCTCTGCATTAATAGCAATTATACGCGCCTCAAAGTAGCCCAAATAACCAGGAATAGAAGTCTCAAGCAGGGGACAACTCAGTTGGGCTTCAAAACTTTGTACCTCCTTTGTTTGTAATGCTAATTGGATATAAAATATTGATTTTGCCGCTAATTCCTTGGGAAACACTTCTTTAATAGTTTTGGCTAAGATGGGACTTGATGGCCACATTAGCTCAAAATCCTTAGCCACTTTTATATCTAAAAAAGTGCCATCTTTGCTGAGACGAAACATCGCATCAGGAATCGCATTCAACAGAGCTCTATTTGTCGCTTCACTCTGAGAAAGTGCTTCTTCACTGCGCTTGCGTTGTGTAATATCTGTTATCATCCCTAATACACCTGCATATTGTCCTTCTGCATCAAAAATGGGATTAGTAGACAGGATCGTCCATAAATCAGAACCATCTTTGCGTTTAAATTTAAAATCATGGCTTTCTTCAATTCCTTTTTGGCAACGCGCAATATAATTCTGCGCGATCGCGTGTCCTTCGACATCCATAAATTCAAACAGAGAATGATTGAGCATTTCCTCTAAACTATAACCCAATATTTCTGCCATTCTTTGGTTAGCAAAAACTGTCTTATTTTCAGGATCAATAATCCAAACACCTTCTAATGCTGTCTCAACGATTCGACGATATTGTTCTTCACTTTTTTCTAAGGCTCGATAGACTTTCAGTAATAAATCAGGGATAGAATTGAGAATAGTGCGATTAGTCTCATTACTTTTTTGCAGTGCTAATACCGTTTGTTGATCGGCAGTAATATCTCGAAAAATAATTACTATTTCTACCGATTTTCCCTCAATTATTTGCGGGTAGTAAGAGATTTCAACAAATTTGCCATTTTTTAATTTAATCTGCTCTGAAAAAGGTTCTCTCGGAATTTGAGATAATCGGGGAAGATGAGAAATCATGCTTTGATCATTACTCATCATTCCTAAGATATGATTGATAATATTTATACTTTGTTGTCCGTTAATAACCTTCTCTTGTAGAGACCATATATCCAAGAAAGTTTGATTACAATAAGTGATATTTCCTTCACAATTAATTACCAAAACTCCCTCCATTGTTAATTCCAAAATCTCCGAAATTAGAGCGATATTTTGGGATAATTCAACCGTAATTTTATCCCAGGCAGAAATTAAGGGACTTAGTGTTAATTGACACCATGCCATCCCGATAGTTTGATAATTTTTTTGACGAAAAGGAAGGGAGATTTTTTCGTTTTGAATTAGGAGCAATATACCACCAAGCAAAAATAATCCAGCTCCCCCTAATAAAAATAATATATCTGTAGGAGAAACCAGAAAATTGTCACTGCCACATAGGGGGGAATTGACATTTAATAAAGTTCGATAAATAGTTGATAATCCTTCAATAATTTTCATAGATAAAACCTGGAGATGATTGCAACATGAGATTCAGGTAATTTTCCCTTTTACATCATTTTGCCAAAGAATGAATAGACTATAGGAAAATTTATTTTAATTAATTATTAACTATTTCTTGGGGAAAAAGCATCCGCTATTATGCTAAAGTTACATTGGCCAATCGGCTAAAAAGCGCTCAGGATCGCGCCTTGCTCCCTTCCACGGTGGAAAAAGAGGGATCTAGGGTTTTCCCTCCCTGTCAAAATGATTTCGTCAAAATGGGCATTCTATGCTAAACTATCTGATGGTTTTGAAAATAAAATCTTAGAAAGCATTATTATTCACGATAGGTAAGTTCGATGAGTCGATCCAATCACAAACCTCTGATATCAAAATTTCCCAAAAACTGGGTACTAACAATGATATTCCTGACATTAACCGTGGGATGTTCGGCGAGTATTTTTCAGCCACGTCTCAAAGGAGGGGGAGTATTAGGTATTACCTTACCGCCAACGATTCAACTGCCAAAATTTCCGAATTTTTTCTCTAATTCTTGTTCATCTCCTGAACCCTTTGTGGCATCTCTGCAATTTGCCCAGCGTGCTTCTCATCTGACAAAATCAGCAAAAACCAAAGAAAACTGGGATGAAGTCGCGCAATTATGGGTACAAGCTGTCGCCTGGATGCACGCGGTTCCCACTAATAGTCCCAAACGGCCTTTCGCGGAGAAAAAAGTGAAGGAGTATATGAAACAATTAACCATTTCTCAACAAAACGCGATCGCGCCTTCTCCCACAACAGTTACCAGTTTTAGTAATCATCTTCTTGACGATCAAATTCAACTTTATTTATCCTATATCGCGACGGTAGGAGTACCAGATATTTTAATTGTAGGGAGTTCGCGAGCCCTCGAAGGAGTCGATCCCAAACAATTACAAATATCTTTAGCCCGTCACGGCAAACCCGGATTAAAGATTTTTAATTTTGGCATTCATGGCGCAACCGCCCAAGTGGTAGAGTTTCAATTAAAAAAACTATTAACACCGGAACAATTACCAAAAATGATTATTTTTGCCGATGGAGTCCGTGCCTTTAATGACGGTCGAACTGATTATACATACAATTGGATTATTAATTCCGAAGGTACGAAAAAATTAACCGCGGGGATTCGTCCCAAACTCCCCGAAAAAGAATCCCAAAGTAAACCTCCTTCTTATTCATTTCCCGACTCTTGTCAGACGAATTTTTCTCAAAATGTCTCCTCAGAAGTTATAGAGGAAAGCGAATCTTCTGGGGCAACTATCCCCGCCGATGAACCGGGTATCGTAGAAAATAATGCCACTCCATTACCCTTAGATGAATTACGCAAAAGAATCGACTCTAATGGTTTTTTATCTTTAACTTTGCGTTATAATCCAGAGACTTATCAACGACTTCATCCCTTAGTCCCTGGTAATTACGATCGCGACTATATGGATTTTCGCTTAGGGGGAAAACAGGAACAAGCTTTAAGCGCGATCGTGTCCTTTACCCAAGCCCGTAAAATCCCCTTAATCTTAGTAAATTTACCCTTAACCGATGACTATTTAGATCGAGAAAGACGGCGAATAGAACGAAAATTCAAACAAAGAATGGAAGAACTCGCGCAACAAAAAGGTTTTATTTTTAGAGACTTATCTCAAGAATGGTTAAACCGCAATGATTATTTTCTTGACCCCAGTCACATCAATTATTTAGGAGCCAAAGCCGTATCAGAACATCTCGCGTCAGACTCGGCGATTCCCTGGCCAACTCCGAAAAAATAAATATGTAGCTCACTCACCATCCATAATCCCAATAAGTGATAGCTCAGGAAGGGAAATTAAATATCTGGTTTTGACTAAAAAAGAGGTCTAATTTATTCCCTATTAAGAGTTTCCTAAAACGAAAAAACTCTAACCTCAAAAGTATGAAAATTGCTAGAACAGGTGAGCCGTGCTTTTACCACTAAGGCACTAAGGCACTAAGGACATAAAATAGAGTCTCGAACCATCCGCAAAATTTCCCCCTTTGTGTCTTTGTGTCTTTGTGTTTTATTTTACTTCCCTAGAGCATTAACAGCAGGTTGCGACTAAAGAAGAGGTCTAATTTATTCCTTATTAAGAGTAAAAAAAACACGAGAAAAATCTCACCTCAAAAGTATGAAAATTGCTATAACTTGACTAGGGGCTTGTTAGTCTCGCCTATCTGTACCCGAAAGCATGAAAGATGCTCGCCCTACTTGATTAACTTTTCATTCCTAAGAAGTGATACCATGTCACTTACTTTTTCTCTGAGCTTCTCAACTAGCCTCAGTATTATGATATTTATTCACCACTGGAATTGACGTAATTTAGTATGTCACTATACAAAATAAGTCAGATAATATATGATTACCTATTAGCCATTACCGACTACCCATTACCCATTCCCTATTCCCGACTAATAACGTGCAACTAAAACAAGTCATCATCGCCCATAAAGCTAGAGATCCCCAAGCACAACGGTGGGCTGAACAATGTGCCCGACAATTAGAAAATCGGGGTTGTCATGTATTAATGGGGCCTTCGGGTCCGAAAGATAATCCCTATCCGGTATTTTTAGCCTCTATTACCACTCCTATTGATGTGGCAATTGTTTTAGGGGGGGATGGTACGGTATTGGCCGCGTCGCGTCATCTCGCACCGCAAGGGATACCTATTTTAGCGGTGAATGTCGGAGGCCATTTAGGGTTTTTAACGGAGTCTTTTGAAGATTTTAAGGATACGGAGCGCGTTTGGGATAGACTTTTAGAAGACTGTTATGCTGTGCAACAACGGATGATGTTACACGCGGCTATTTTTGAAGGCGAGCGTAGTAATACCAAACCCGTGAGCGATCGCTTTTTAGCCTTAAATGAAATCTGTGTAAAACCCGCGTGTGCTGATCGAATGCCCACTTCTTTCTTAGAAATGGAAGTAGATGGAGAAATCGTCGATCAATATCAAGGTGATGGGTTAATTGTTGCCACTCCAACGGGTTCAACCTGTTATACCGCGTCTGCCAATGGTCCGATTCTGCACCCCGGAATGGAAGCGATCGCGGTAACGCCAATATGTCCCCTAAGTTTATCAAGTCGTCCGATCGTTCTTCCCTCTGGTTCCGTTGTCAGTATTTGGCCTTTAGGCGATTATGAATTAAATACTAAACTATGGACCGATGGAGTATTAGGAACCGCGATCTGGCCTGGGCAAAGGGTAGATGTACGTATGGCAGATTGTCAAGGAAAATTTATTATTTTGCGCGAAAATTATTCCTATTACCGCACTCTACGGGAAAAATTACAATGGGCTGGTGCTCGCATTCATTATGATAATAATCACCGTAATTAAGGGAAGAAAAAAGAAGGAAAGCTAGTCTTGCATACTAATGTCAATCATGGTATAGCCTTTCGACTAAAGATCGAGTATGCCCAAAACCACAGTTGTCAAGCGTTTTAAGTTTAAATGAATACCTCCATAATCCGTGAAGTGCTATATTACCACTAAGACACTAAGACACTAAGATTTATGGTATTAACTCGGCACTAAGACACTAACATTTATGGTATAGCCTTTCGACTAAAGATGGAGTATGCCCAAATCCAGTGTTATCAAGTGTTTTAAGTTTAAATGAATACCTCATCTATCCTAAAGTGTCATGTCAGCAGTCATTTTAGTTCACGGTGTCGGACTTTGGGGTGCAGAAATGTTACCCCTGGGTTGCCGCTTGCGAAAGAGCGGTTATCAAACCAGACAATTTTACTATTCTACTAGGAGAGTTTCTTTAGAGCAAAATGCCACCTATCTACAAAAATTTTTAGAAGCCGAAGAAGCAGATATTATCCACTTTGTCGGTCACAGTTTAGGTGGACTATTAATATATAAATTATTTCAGGATTATCCTCAGCAACGTCGCGGAAAAATTGTCACCCTGGGAACTCCTCATAACGGGAGTAGTCTTGCTTACCGATTGAGCCGCCAATATGGGGGTAAATTTCTTTTAGGGCGCAGCGTAATGACAGGATTGTTTGATACTATATCACCCCCGCCAAATAGAGACGTGGGTATTATTGCAGGCAGTCTGGATATCGGTACTGGTTGGTTGTTGCGTGTGCCTCAGCCCAATGATAGCCTGATCTCGGTGGAAGAAACTCGCGCTGACGGAGTTAACCAACATCTTGTTTTGCCAGTTTCCCATACGGGACTTTTGGTCGCGCCCACTGTTGCCAAACAAATCTGTACGTTCTTAAAAACGGGGCATTTTCTCAAATAAATCTATATCAATGCGGTAGAAACCTTCGGCTTTATCTTCAAAAAGAAGATCGGGCGGTTGAAACCGCGGCTACACAGAGGAAACCCGCCTGCGCTCTTTGAATTTCTTCAGTAGGGGCGAATGGCATTCGCCCAATCAATCTCATCTTTGTTTGTGTAGGGGCGAATGGCATTCGCCCAATCAATCGCCCAATCAATCTCATAATAAAATATATAGCAACCGCCAGGGCTATTAGGACAGATTTTGTAGGGG
>JBEDKD010000061.1:0-6156 GCA_041172365.1 Cyanobacteriota bacterium
CCGATAAAATCGCGGTATCCGGTGCTTCTTTCAGTCAATTAGATTTCGTGCAAGATAGTGCTAATACTCTAATTAAACTGAAGAATGGACAACAAATCGGGACTCTTCTCAATGTGAATGCCTCTCAATTGAGTGCAGATAATTTCCTTAGTGTCTAATTAGTCGGGGATATTTCCCCAATATCTGCATAATCAATCCTAAATACTGGTAAACCCGCACCGAAAGACTTTGGAGGCGGGTTTATCCATTTTCCGCGTCATAAGTGAGAGATAGGGGTGAAATAGTCCCTAGAAATAAAAACCCGGTTTTTTGGGGCTTTTGGGCTTTTCCTATTCCCCATTTCCCCTCTTTATTGGGATTTTTGACTAATGCGAATAATATAAGGAATGTACTTATTCTTTTGAGGAGATCCTACCCAAATATCATAAGTTCCTGATAACCATTGACCTACAATACCCGGATTTTTTCCCTCATAATCATCATTACACCAACTTCCACCGGGACCTCGCACCACTAATGTCGTATCTTCACTGCTTTTTACTTGTAAACTTAAATATTGAAAAAATTTGGTTAACACCATTTTATGATCGGGTTTTTCATCAACAAACCCCACACAAGGACCTGTTATGGTTTCTACCCTTCCTGACTGTTCTGCCGCGGTGACAAAACCGCCACTAATACCCCTAATTGTCATGGGATCTGGCGTAAAATCAGGACTTAATTTCACATTCTCAAAAATGGGAGTAAAGTTTTTTTCTACTGCATATACTCTCACTATATTAACACTTGTTATGGTGACTAGGATAATTAATAAATAAAAGAAGATTTTTTTTGTTTTTCGGAAAAAAAGCTTGTTCATCATTGATGTGATTTTTTTAGTCTGAGACTAGGAACATAATAGATTAATTTACCATTTATTTTAACAGGAATAAATGCGAGAATAAGGTGTATTTATCGAGATAGACCGGGTTTCTAAAAGACCTAAAGAAGCCCGGTTTCTCAAAGTTGTCCTTTGCCTTTTTTCTATCAAACGAAAAAATCGAGAAAGGACTAAAAAGTTTTATGATTTCTTGCCGAGAATTTCCGAAATTAAATTCTGCACATTTTGTGATAACTCTTGACGAGTTGTAGCACGCAGTAAATAACGGTAAATAAACCACCCGGAATAGGCAACACCAATGAGTTGAAAACTAGGTGATAATAAGGGAATATCGTTGATGACATCCACTAAACCCAAGACAACTTTTAAGGTGATTACTGTGGCTACGATCAATCCAATAACAGTAATGGGTTGCTTATATTCTTGATAAAATTTACCGACAAATTCAGGAAAATCGGATAAAATTGAAACGATTTGTTCTTTGATCGCGTCCCACTGAATACCTGATTGTTCTGCCGCGGGAGTTTCGGAAATAAAACTACTTTCGGGCTGTGTTTCGGTAGTTTCAGGGGTTAAGGGTTCTGGTTGATTTGTAGAAGTCATGGTGACACTAATAGTGGGTTCTTCTTCTGGGATGTCTGGTGTTTCGACTAAAACAGTGGTTTGGGATTCCACTGGTTTCGCGTCAGGGTTTGGGACCCCTTGTGCAAGGTTGTCTGTTGACGACAGAGCCGGGGGGGAACCCGCCGTTACGGATTCTGCCGCTTTCGCCGCGTCAGGGTTCGGGGCGGGTTTAGCAAGGCTGTCTGTTTTTGACCACGCCGCGGGGGAACCCGCCCCTACCGGATTCGGGGTTTTGGGGTTGGACGCGATCGCGTCAGTGGGTGAGGGTTTCTCGGAAGGAGTTTCCACCTCTTTCACAGGGGTTGGAGCTACTGCCTCAGTGGGTGAGGGTTCCTCGCAAGGAGTTTCCACCTCTTTCACAGGGGTTTGAGTTATTGCCTCAGTGGGTGAGGGTTCCTCGCAAGGAGTTTCCACCTCTTTCACAGCAGGGGCGGGTTTTGTCTGGCTGTCTGTTTTTGACACAGAGCCGGGTGAACCCGCCCCTACCGATTCTACTGGTTTCGCGTCAGGGTTTGGGGCGGGTTTTGTCTGGCTGTCTGTTTTTGACACCGCCGTAGGTGAAAGAGCTCCTACCGATTCTACTGGTTTCGCGTCAGGGTTTGGGGCGGGTTTTTTCTGGCTGTCTGTTTTTGACACCGCCGTAGGTGAAAGAGCTCCTACCGATTCTACGGGTTTCGCGTCAGGGTTTGGGGCGGGTTTTGTCTGGCTGTCTGTTTTTGACACCGCCGTAGGTGAACCCGCCCCTACTGGATTCGGGGTTTTGGGGGACACGATCGCGTCAGTGGGTGAGGGTTCCTCTTTGGCAGTTTCCACTACTTTCACAGGGGGTTCGGTTTTTGGGGATTCCGCGGTAGGAGTAGTTTGGACCTCTTCACTACTATTGAGTTTTAACGCGTTTTCTAAACGAGCAATATCCAAACCACGTTGATGCAGAATTACCCAAGATTCTACCAGGTCTGGGCCGTGCATTGCGCCGGTGAGAGCCCCACGGAGCGATCGCATGACGATGCCTTTATTCAAACCCTTGATTTTACCAACTTTTTTGGTAATTTCTTGGGCCTGTTGAGAGGTGAGAGTTTGATGACTTTCTAACTCTTTGAGAACCGCGGTAATGGCATCAAAAGGACCCTGTTGTTGAAATAGGGTGATAACCTGTTCTTCATATTCTAGGTTTTCGACGAAAAACAGTTTACACATCTCTACCCCGTCTTGCAAACGGACAAGACTGGGCGCGATCAAAGTGGTAATTTGTTCTAACCAAGGCCGATCGTTAACCGCGTCAAAGTCATATCCCGCGTTTTGCCAATAGGGAATAAGGGAATCGGTTAAATCTGAAACCGGAGTTTTATGGAGATATTGACTATTAATCCAGTTAAGTTTATCCCAGTCAAATTTTGCCCCAGCTTTGTTTACCCGTTCAAAATTAAAAACGTTGGCCGCGTCGCTGAGGGTAAATAATTCTTGGGTGGAGTCGGGGGGAGTCCAACCCAAAAGAGTCATGTAGTTAGCTAAGGCTTCAGAGGTTAACCCCATGTCTCTAAAATCAGAGATAGAGGTAACGCCATCGCGTTTGGAGAGTTTTTGACCTGCGGTGTTTAAGATTAAGGGAGTATGGGCAAATTCAGGAACCGGGGCTGATAAAGCCTCATAGAGTAAAATTTGCTTTGGGGTATTGCCAATGTGATCTTCACCTCTAATCACATGGGTAATATTCATGTCGATGTCATCAACAACCACGGCCATGTTATAGAGGGGTTGACCTATACTATTAACTCCCGCGGTGCGCGCTATCACCATATCTCCCCCTAAGTCGCGGCCTTTCCATGTGACTGTACCGCGTACCATGTCCTGCCAAGAAATGGTGCGATCGTCATCTATGATAAAGCGAATAACCGCTTGACGACCTTGTGCTTCATAAGCTCTGCGTTGTTTTGCCGTCAAGTTACGATGACGGTTATCATAGCGGGGGGCTTGTTTATTGGCTTTTTGTTGTTCTCGTAGTTGATCGAGTTCTTCGGGGGTGGTATAACAGCGATAGGCGAGTCCTTTATCTAATAGGGTTTGGACTGCTTGCGCGTATAAGTCCAGACGTTGAGATTGATAAAAGGGACCTTCATCCCAGTCTAGGCCTAGCCATTGCAGACCTTCTAGGATATTTTCGGTATATTCGGGGCGCGATCGTTCTAAGTCGGTATCCTCAATACGGAGGATAAACTTACCGCGATGATGACGCGCAAATAGCCAGTTAAAGACGGCTGTTCTGGCGGTCCCGATATGGAGTTTCCCTGTTGGACTAGGGGCAATACGAACTCTTACTGTCATCTGGAGTTGAGTGAGATTTTAGATTTTAATTTTAGTATTGCGAAACTTCGTCGAAACACTAGACAATTATAGCCATTGATGGTATATTATAGTCGGACGGCGGGGCTAAACTTAATTTTTCCTTAATCACCGTCCGGTTCCAGTTCACCACGATGAAGTTAGCCGAAAGACACATTATTAAAAGAGGACATCCTTTTTGGAAGGAGATAGATGAATTATCGAATTCCCAAAACCTCTACAATTTTGCTAATTATTCCCTTCGTCAAAATTTCTTTTATGGTCATGGTTATTTATCTTATAACCGGATGGCTTCTTTACTGAAAGAAACTGAGCCATATCGAGCTTTACCAGCTAAGGTTTCCCAGCAAGTTTTGAGAGGATTAGACCGCAACTGGCACTCTTTTTTCGCCGCTTTTAAGGCGTTTAAAAGTCAACCAGAAAAGTTTTTATGTCCCCCGCAAATTCCGGGCTATAAAGACCCCAAAAAAGGTCGTAATCTTCTCGTTTATACCAGTCAAGCCCTTAGTCAAGTGGCACTCTCCAAAGGGCTGATCAAACTGTCAGGAACTTCCCTAGAGTTTCCCTCTCAGGTGACGGACACAATCGCGGAAGTCAGAATTGTCCCCCAGTGCGACTGTTATGTAATTGAGGTAATTTATGAGGAATTAGTCGAAGTTTTAGAACCCAATGAATTAATAGCTAGTGTGGATTTAGGACTAGATGTTTTAATGGCTGTAACTTCCAATCAACCCGGATTTATCCCTTTGTTGATTAATGGCAGACCGTTAAAAAGTATCAATCAATTCTACAATCAAAGAAGGGCTAGTTTACCAAAATTTTGGGTCTAAAGCCCCGTCCTTCTAGGACGGCTTTAATTTCTATAAAGTGTAAACAATTCTTAAATATATGCACTTTGCGAATACAATGCTCTGCAAAGGCAATAGAATAATAGCATGATTGTACTAGAGTTCAAGTTAAAGGGCAAAGCGCAGCAATATCGGGTCATAGACGAAATGATCCGCACCGCTCAATTTGTCCGAAACAAAACTCTTAGATATTGGATCGACAATCAAGGAGTCAAGTTAGTCGATAATTACAAACAATGCGCCATCATGGCCAAAGAGTTTGAATGGGCAGGCAAACTTAACTCAACGGCACGTAGGGGCGAATGGCCATTCGCCCCTACGGCTGAACGCGCCATTTTTGCTATCCAACGTTTTTTCTCGAATTGCAAAGCTAAAAAACCAGGGAAAAAAGGATACCCACAGTTTAAGAAACACACCCGTTCAGTAGAGTACAAACAGTCAGGTTGGGCGCTTTCTAACGACAAAAGATGCTTGACGTTTAAAGACGGCTTCGCGGCTGGAAAGTTCAAGTTAATCGGTAGTCGGGATTTGCACTTCTATGCACCTGATGAGATTAAGCGAATCAGGGTAGTTCGTCGTGCTGATGGCTACTACGCTCAGTTTTGTATCGACGTAGAACGGACAGAGGAAACAATTCCTACAGGCTTTGCCGTAGGGTTGGACGTGGGTTTAAACCATTTCTACACCGATAGTACCGGGGCAACAGTTCCAAATCCTCGACACCTCCATAAAAGTGAAAAAGCTTTAAAGCGGTTACAGAAACGAGTTTCTCGGAAAAAGAAAGGTTCTAGTAATCGCAAAAAAGCTATCAATAAGTTAGGAAGAAAACACCTGAAAGTCAGTAGGCAACGCAAAGACTTCGCCATCAAGACGGCGTTGTGCGTAGTGAAATCTAACGATTTTGTAGCCTACGAAAACCTTCAGGTAAAAAATATGGTGAAAAACCATAAGCTTGCTAAATCAATTAGTGATGCAGCTTGGTCGCAGTTTGCTCAATGGTTGCAATACTTTGGAAAAGTGTACGGTAAAACAGTAGTTGCTGTTGCTCCTCAGTATACTTCTCAAGATTGCTCAACCTGTGGCAATACTGTCAAAAAATCACTGTCGGTCAGAACTCATATTTGTGGTTGCGGTACGATACTAGACCGCGACCATAACGCAGCTCTGAATATTCTGGCAAAAGGATTGAAGCAAGCAGGAATTAATTTAAGTTTAAATACGGTGGGGCACACCGGAATTAACGCTTGGGGACAGAACGACCTCTACTCGTTGATGGTAGCATCAACGGGCAAGCCGACTGACTGAACCAAGAATCCTCGTGCCTTCAGGCCGAGGAGTGTCAACTATAAATGTCAGTTAGCAGGGATTAAAGTGGTTATTCAAGAGGAAAGTTATACCTCAAGCGCTAATTTTTTCAACTTAGATCCCCTCCCAGTGCACGGAGAAACGACAGAAAAGCCCGTG
>JBEDKD010000062.1:0-17096 GCA_041172365.1 Cyanobacteriota bacterium
GTTATAATAGGGTGAACTTCAAAGTGTCTGCTATCCATGAAAAAAAGTTATGAGAGAAAAATAAAATACCTCGACTTTCTCCAAGAGT
Organism: Cyanobacteriota bacterium; assembly: GCA_041172365.1. Taxonomy (GTDB): domain Bacteria; phylum Cyanobacteriota; class Cyanobacteriia; order Cyanobacteriales; family Microcoleaceae; genus JBEDKD01. Next base: position 89 of record JBEDKD010000062.1, read on the forward strand.
TGTATTAATTTTTTTCTACCGGATACACCACGTTACGATTATTGATGTTATAATTATCAATAATAAAAATCATGGGGAGAAACCCAAATGAGTAAAACTCTCTTACCCTTAGAATCATCATTTTTACAACTACGATCGCGCATCGAATATCCTAGCGCGGGAATATTGAGTAAAATCATTCTGCAATTACCAAAATGTCAATATACTCTCTTTTGTCTGGCAGAGGGAACCGAAATCTCGGAACATACTTCCACCCAAAATGCTACCGTAAACGTCCTTGAAGGTAAAGGAATTTTAACCCTGGAAGGTAAAGATATTCCCTTAGAAACAGGAGTCTTTATCTTTATGCCCGCGAATGCTCCCCACGCGTTAAAGGCGACCAAAAATTTAGCCTTTTTGCTCACTCTTTCTGAAACTACCTAAAAAATACATTAGGGACACAATATTTGTGTGTCCCTGGTGTTATCAATCAACAAAAAAAACTATACTTATTAACAATTACAGGGTAAATTTTCTATGACAACTACAGAGATTTTGACATCTCCTAAAACTTGGATGTGGCAGGGGTTTCCTATCTGTTATCAATCACAGGGGGACTCAGGCCCCGCGATCCTTTTTGTACATGGTTTTGGTGCTTCCTGGGGACATTGGCGCAAAAATATTTCCGTTTTATCTACTCAATGTCGCTGTTACGCGATCGATTTAATTGGTTTTGGCGCGTCTGCTAAACCCACACCCGGAGATACTATTAATTATACTTTTCAAACCTGGGGAAAACAAATCGCTGATTTTTGTCGAGAAGTTGTCGGAAGTCCGGCTTTTTTAGTCGGTAATTCCATCGGATGTGTCGCGGTAATGCAAGCCGTCGTAGATTATCCCGATATCGCGTTAGAAGTGGCTCTTCTTAATTGTTCTTTAAGATTACTCCATGATAGAAAACGTGCCACAATGCCTTGGTATCGACGTCTAGGGGCACCCATCGCTCAAAAGATATTAAGTATGAAAGCGATAAGTCAATTCTTTTTTAATCAATTGGCAAAACCGACTACGGTGAGAAATATTTTATTACAAGCCTATAAACGAGATGACGCGGTGACTGATGAGTTAGTTAATATTATTTTAGAACCCGCAAAAGATGAGGGTGCTGTGGATGTGTTTGTCGCGTTTATTCGTTATTCTCAAGGACCGTTACCCGAAGATTTATTACCGATTTTACCTTGTTCCGCGTTGGTATTATGGGGAACCGATGATCCTTGGGAACCGATCGATTTAGGGAGAGAATTTGTGAAGTTTTCTACGGTAAAAAAATTTATTCCCTTAGAGGGTGTTGGCCATTGTCCCCAGGATGAAGCACCGGAATTAGTTAATCCTATTTTATGGGATTGGGTTTTTAATCAGGTGTAGCTCCTCGAAACCGGGTTTCTACGACAATTTGGGCATCCCAACAGAGATTTGGGTAAGAAACCCGGTTTCTGATCTCAGGGCAAACTAAGTCTTTCGCGGCTCCCAATTCCTGATAGATTTGATGGGCTTTGTTGTAATGTTGTTAGGCTAATTCTGCGTTACCTCGCCGTCGCTCTAATTGTGCTAGAGCGTAGTTAATTTTGGCAATATCGCGAGTCATTCCTATTTCTTCCATTTTTGCCAAAGCTTCTCTTAAAAGCGATTCTGCTGCATCCAGATTGCCTCTACGGAGTTCGTTTTCTCCTAGACAGCCGATTGAAATTGCCATGCCTGCACGATCGCGTAATTCTGTGCTTAATTCCAAAGATTGCCGATAAAGTCCCTCTGCTTCATCCCAATTGCCTCGATTTCTCTCTATATCTCCCAACAATCCCCAAGAAGATGCCATGCCTGCGCGATCGCCTAATTCTGTCATAACTTCCAAACATTGCCGATAAAGTCGCTCTGCTTCATCCCAATTGCCTCGATTTTGCTCTATATTTCCCAACACTCCCCAAGAAGAGGCCATGCCTGCGCGATCGCCTAATTCTGTCTTAACTTCCAAACATTGCCGATAAAGTCCCTCTGCTTCATCCCAATTGCCTCGATTTCTCTCTATATTTCCCAACGATGCCCAAGAAGAGGCTATCCCTGCGCGATCGCCTAATTCTGTCATAACTTCCAAAGATTGGCGATAAAGTCGCTCTGCTTCATCCCAATTGCCTCGATTTCTCTCTATATCTCCCAACACTGCCCAAGAAGATGCCATGCCTGCGCGATCGCCTAATTCTGTCCTTAATTCCAAAGATTGCCGATAAAGTCGCTCTGCTTCATCCCAATTGCCTCGATTTCTCTCTATATCTCCCAACGATGCCCAAGAAGTGGCCATGCCTGCGCGATCGCCTAATTCTGTCCTTAATTCCAAAGATTGCCGATAAAGTCCCTCTGCTTCATCCCAATTGCCTCGATTTCTCTCTATATCTCCCAACAATCCCCAAGAAGAGGCCATGCCTGCGCGATCGCCTAATTCTGTCATAACTTCTAAACATTGCCGATAAAGTCGCTCTGCTTCATCCCAATTGCCACGATTTCTCTCTATCTCTCCCAACAATCCCCAAGAAGTGGCCATGCCTGCGCGATCCTCATATTCACGATAAATCTCTAAAGCTTTTTGATAATAATGCTCCGCGTCAGTCAGATTCCACATCTCTTTTGCCACCCATCCTAACCGCTGGTAGGTGTTGGCTTGAGAATAGATATCTCCAATTTCTTGTTCAATTTCTAAACACTGCCGATAATAATTCATGGCTTGTTCCCAATCTCGCAAATCCTGGCAAATATTCCCCAAACAATACAAAGCATTCGCTTCTCCGCGACGATTTCCCTGTGTTTGTGCAATTTCCCGCGATGATTGATAGGCACTCATAGCCGCAGAAAATTGTCGCTGTTGCTGGTAAGACTCCCCCAATTCTTTATAGACTTCAGCTTGCAACGATAAATTTTTACTTTTAGTAGTCAACTCCAAAGCTTTCTCTAAATACTCTCTCGCCTTAACCGGATTGCCCTGACTGAGATAAGCCACTCCCAGTTGATGTAAAATATTGCTACAAGCCCTAGGATTTTGTTCCGTGATATGGTGATGAGAGGGGTCATACTCCATCAATAAAGACTCTAAAAGTTCAATACGCTCTTGCTTTTCCGGTGGTTTTAAACTCCTAAAACTTCTCTCAGAATCAATAGTCTGAGCGACAGCATAATCCCTAATAACTTGAGTAGTTTTAAAGAGAAATACACCTGATCTCCACGCCCAAAAATCCGGGGCAAACTTAACTAAACGAGTAATCGCATAGTCGGGCAAAACAAACAACATGGGATGAGGTACGCTACTTTTATAAGCATCTCTGACAAAATTGAGGTCTTGTAAAACCGGAGGATATTCCCCAAATGTGCCAATGGACTTTTCTAGTCCCAACACAATTAAAACTAATTTTTTGTGGACATCTACTTGAATTGTGGGTAAGATTTTCACAATTTCGTCACGAAGAAAGCGTAAATCCTCATCAAACTGCAAAACCTCAAATTGAATTTCTTGAGCCACATCATTAGTTTTCAATCCCTCAATTAACACATCTATTTCCGCATTAAAATTGACTTCAACAAAGCCAATCGTAAATTTATCAGCAAAATCAACAAAGGTCAAAAGTTCAGCAAATACCTGCTGATTCAGTGCTAAAAACTGCGTAACTTGTGAATAGGGATTAATCTGTTTTAGCATTAGCTTGATTGTGTTGGAGTGCTTTTTGGAATTGATCAATTTGCTTAACTACCGGATTAGGATAATTCCATCTATTTTTGCCGTTATATTCCAAAACCGAAGTATTAAATAACATCAATTGACCGATATCATCATTAGTAATATTTTTGGTTAAACAAACTTGAGCTAAAACTGGATAGTGGCTTTCTGGGATAGTCCGCTCAAAATTAAATTGTTGTTGTTTAACAGCATAATCCACATCTTCTGCCGTTATTTTAGCATGGCGACGAGTGCTGGCCGTTTGGCAAGTAGTCCGCATTATCTGCATCAGTTGGCGAACATGACCCCCGCTGGCTTTTGCTATTTCTAGTAAGTGCTCGCGAGACTCAAAGAGTTCGTCAACTTCAACCCGGCGCTCGATTAAACTAGCCATAGCATTTAAGTGTTTTTGATTATAATTTAAGTCGCAGCTATCTCGGTCAAATTCATAAATATTAACCATCGGCATAATATGAGGATCACCATAATTACTATTGATATTTTTAGCCGAGTAAAGTGCTGAAAGGGGAACTGTGTAAATGATCGTACAATTTAGTTGTTGAAGTTGGGCGGCATAGTCAAAGAATAAATGGTTAGCAACCTCTGGAGGAACCCGATCTAAATTATCAAAAATAATCAGAAAACCTTTGTATTCAGGAAACTTCTTTCGCAGTTTTTTGACAGCATCATCCAACAATAAATTCATATCATTGGTGAGTCGAGAGATATCTTTTTCTAAGGTTTTGCGGATGGTTTCTTTTTGGCGATTTGAGCCTTTAATTTGTGCGAGTAACTTCACTAATAATTTCGCTAAAAATGGAGCTTCTGGACCCAGAGTAGCTTCCCCTTCAATACTTACAGATCCCTCCACCGTCTGCTCTGTTTCTTGGGTGACATCCTTAAACCAATCTTCTACATTTTTCATTAATGAAGCATCTAATTTCAGCTTAAGAGTCCGCAATTCAAACTCAATCCATTTCATTACAATTAAATATAAATCTTTATAATTAACATCATTAATATCTGTCTCTGTATTCACCTCTAAATAAATAATACGATAATCTTGTTCCCACTGCTTTTGAATCCGTTTTAATTCGGTACTTTTACCACAGCCTCGATGCCCGGTAAAAAGGATAGTGGTAAATTGTTCAGCCTCTTGAAAGTCTAAAATGGTACTAACACCTTCAATAGCTTCGGTTTTCCGAACCGCGGATAAATCAACGTAGTAGCGATCGATATCTTCTCCTTCTAAGGGTTCGACATTACAAACTCGAAAAGCATTTTTGAGAGTAGTTGCACGGTTAACAGGATGAGTAATCATAAGTGTTTAATCTGGTAGGAGAATGGGGATTGGGTAATAGGTAATAGGTGATAGGTGATAGGGAATAGGGAATAGGGAATAGGTAATAGGTGATAGATGATAGGTAATGGAAGCATTTTTACAAAAATGAGATGCTCCCTCGGTGATTAGGGAAGAGTGAATAGTAAACCTTATTCCTTCTTCCCTCTTCCCTTTGTGCCTTTGTGCCTTTGTGGTTAATTACTCCATTATTCTACTCTCCTCCCTCTTCCCTTTGTGCCTTTGTGCCTTTGTGGTTAATTACTTCATCATTCTGCCCTCTGGCTTCTGAGGGAAAATCAACTCACGATCGCGCTGACTTCTTCCAGTTTAACAAGAGAGAATTATGAGCCAAATATTCAGCCAATTCAGCCTCAATATGAGAACATACAATAGCACGATAATCAAGGAAATGCTCCTGACAGAGGGGAATGGGTGATAGTTGAGGAAAGAGTGAATAGTAAACCTTATTCCTTCTTCCCTCTTCCCTTTGTGCCTTTGTGCCTTTGTGGTTAATTACTCAATGATTCTGCCCTCTGGCTTCTGAGGGAAAATCAACTCGCGATCGCGCTTTTTTCTGGCGGTTTAACAAGAGAAACAGGTTGAGAATTATTAGCCAAATATTCAGCCAATTGAGCCTCAATATTAGAGCGCACAATAGCACGATAATCAAGGAAATGCTCATTATGGGCACAAACGGTCAAATAATGAGTCCATACCCCCGGATTATGTTTAATAATACCAAACAAATGATGCCAGAATTTACCACGACTTTTCCGCAGCACTCCCTGACGCCAGCAAACAGTTAACAAAGCCCGTAAATCAATCAAACTGGGAAACTTAAAAGGCGTTTTACAAACCGGAGCCCCTAACATCAGAAAATGTCGATAGGTTCGGTCTAAATATTTCTCAGGATCATATAATTGCCAAAAAGCTTCTATATATTCCTCCGCAATTTCTTCTAAGGGACGAGTCGGGATAAAATTCATTAAAGTCGCTTGATTAATATTCGCGTTATTCTTTAATAAACGTCCCTCCTTATTCAGTCGATGCCAAAGCGCGGTATCCGGTAAGGCTTGTAACATCGAAAATAACGCGGTAGGAATAGAGGTTTGTTCCACAAACTTAATAATGCGATCGCCCGCACCGGATTTTTCCCCATCAAAGCCAATAATAAAACCAGCCATTACTCGTAATCCAGCTTTGGTAATCGTTTCCACCGCTTCCGTGAGAGGATTGCGATTATTTTGGAATTTTTTCGTGAATTGTAAACTGGATTCATCGGGAGTTTCAATCCCCACAAACACCGCGTTAAAATTACATTCAACCATCAATTGCATTAATTCTGGATCTTGGGCTAAATCTACCGATGCTTCTGTATTAAACTGGAAGGGATACTGGTATTTTTCTTGCCATTTTTTTAACTCCCTGAGTAATAATTTCACATTACGTTTATTGCCAATAAAATTATCATCTACCATGAAGATACTGCGTCGCCATCCCAATTGATAGAGATATTCTAATTCGGCTAATAATTGAGCGGGTTCTTTGGTGCGAGGTTTCCGTCCATAGAGGACAATAATATCGCAAAATTCACATTGGAAAGGACAACCACGGGAAAATTGAACTGACATCGAATCATAGGAATCTAAGTCTAATAAATCAAAACGGGGCACGGGTGTGGTTGTGACATCGGGTTTTTCACCATTAGAGCGCAAAATTCGACTGGTTTCTCCACGTTGTATCGCGTCAATAAACATCGGAAGAGTAATTTCCCCTTCATCTAAAATCATAAAATCAACCCCTGCTCCCAGAGGTCCATCGGGAAGCGCGGTGGGATAAGGGCCACCACACGCGACCAGTTTTCCCCGTTTTTTGGCTTCGCGAATTTGATCAAGTAAGTCATCTTTTTGCACGATCATCGCGGAGAGAATTACGATCTCTGCCCATTCCCATTCGGCTTCAGTCACGTCTCGGATATTGCGATCGACGAGTTTAAATTCCCATTCTTGGGGGAGAATTGCGGCCACAGTGACTAACCCTAAAGGCGGGAGGAGAACCTTACGGTCGACAAGTTCTAAAATCTTTTCATAGGACCAGAAGCTTTTGGGAAACAGGGGATATATTAGTAATACACGCATGGATGTTAAAACCTCTTTTGCTTAAGGGGGTTCTTGTCACGGAAGCTTGTTGAAGCTTTTTTATACTGTAGCCTAGTGCTGCTAAAATGGGCAAAAGGATATCATCTCATTTTTTCCTGTCTCCTCGGAGAGACTCCGTGAGGCTGAATGTTATTCATGTCAACTTCAAAGTTGAGATGGACTCAGAAGCCCGGTTTCTCAATTACAATACCTGAGCCAAAATCTCACCCTTTAGGATGGACTTTGGCGTGGAGTCCCTTGGGGGTAGCTCATTAAGAATCCCTTCCCAAAAACCCAGAGAGGGTTTGATGGGGGTCGTTTCTGAAATTGATAGCCTGTAAGAGTGACATCCAGAGGGTATCAAGAAGAAAAAATTGACGAAGGTATGGAATCAGAAACCCCTTTTTTGTCGGCAAGGGATGAACAATTATCAACATAAGTTTAATAAGTACGGGAAATAAAATGAACCACAAAGACACAAAGGCACAAAGGCACAAAGGATACTTTGAGTAAGTTGTTATTATTTTATCTCGAAAAAAGATGCTAAAGAACCTTTCATTGGTCTCGGTAAGACCTAATCTCAATAGGTGAAAGAATCCCTAATCTTTTTTCCTGCCTTTGTGTCTTTGTGTCTTTGTGTCTTTGTGTCTTTGTGTCTTTGTGTCTTTGTGTCTTTGTGTCTTTGTGTCTTTGTGTCTTTATGTCTTTGTGTCTTTGTGTCTTTGTGGTTATACCATTTTGACCCAAAAATTGACGAAGGTCTTGTTAATTATAAACCCGGTTTTTGAGATTTGATTAACTCTTCCTTTGGCAGATGTTTGACATAGACGCGATCGCATCTTTTTGTCTCGACTCCGGTAGTCCGTTGATAGCCGTATTTTTCATATAAAATCACGGCTTCTTTAAGCACGCTCGCGGTTTCAATCCAAATTTCTTGGTATCCGTGAGACAGGATAGTTTTTTCTAACTCTGTTAATAAAAATTTGCCTAACCCTTGGCCTCTCACTTCAGGTAATAAATACATTTTCCGAATTTCTACGGAGTTCTCTCCGCGTTCAATCGGATAATAAGCCGCGGTTCCGACGATGTTATCCTGTTTTTCTATCACCCAAAATTCCCCTCCTCTTTTCAGATAATAATTTTCTATGTCTATGACATCAATATCCGCGCCTTCGGGTTCCCATTTTAATCCATATTCTCCTAAGACTTTGGATATGACATTGGAGGCTAAGGCGCGATCGCGTTCTTGCCAATCTCTGATCAGATAATCTTGATAGAAAAGTTCCATAGATAATGGGTAATGGGTATAGCAGAAGGAAGAAGGAAGAAGGAAGAAGGAAGAAGGAAGAAGGAAGAGCCCCAATAAAATCAAGGGTTTGTGCAATTGGGAAAGTCAATGGTATGTCACCCGTAGCACTATCATGTAGCACTATCATGGGGAATTGGTAATGGTAGATGGGAGGTTAAGGCGCGATCGCGTGTCTATGGCATCATTTAACCGTGGTATTGTAGCTATTTTTTAGCAATCACAAGGTCAGAGTCGGACACAGAGGCAAGAAAAGAGACAGAATTTCGGCCTTAACTATGTATTCTTGGTTCAGGAAAAGGAGTCGATAATAACTCACTTTCCACAATTGATAACTCTTCAAGACGTTGATTAACAACAGCTTGAGGAAAATAGGTAGTAGCTAATAACCAATAGACACCATAATGACGGGCTTCCGAAGCCATCAAACCCTGATAAAATTTAGCCAATTCTGGCTCAGGACAATGGGTAGCCAATAAACCTAATCTTTCGTGACTTCTGGCTTCAATTAAACCGCAAATTAAAAGAGAATCTAATAATTTATCCGGTTCCTTGGGGCGAATTTTGGCTTTTAAACCCGCCGCGTAGGGTGACGTGGAAAGCACTCCCAAGGGAATCCCCCGTTTTTCTAACCATTGATTTACCAGTTCAAAATGTTCTAATTCTTCTTGCGCGATCGGAGTTAACATCCGCACTAATTTGGTATGGGATGGATAACGAAACATCAAGTTTAAAGCTACTCCCGCGGCTTTGCGTTCACAATGGGAATGATCCAACAGAATCACGTCCAAATGCCCTATCGCGTGTTGGACCCATGCCTGGGATGTCGGTTGCTTTAAAAATTTAATTGTCGGTACAGAAGTTGTCATGGCGCGATCGTGGAAATGGTTGTCCTCGTCAATACTCTTGCTAACCGTCTTCTTTCTCTAAAAGTTGTTGACAAATCTCATAAAAGTCCTGGGCGAACTTTTGGGGATTCCACAAAGGGGCTAACTTTTCCGGTTTCTTGGAATTTTTTAATTTTTCTACCACTTGCTGACGTAACTCAGGCTCTTTACCTAACTTCACCCCCCATTGAATATACTCTTTCCAAGATGTCGCGACTCCTTCATTGATGCCTAAATCCTGTAGGAAGGAATACCCCATACGTGATAAAAACTGAACTCCCACGCGAGTGACAACGGGCAGATCAAACCATAATGCTTCTAGGGTATGAGTTCCACCATTATAAGGATAGGAATCTAATAAGACATCGGCTAATGAATAAATTTTACGATGTTCTTCTTCCGTCGCGACTCGTTCTAAAAATTTAATCCGATAAAAGCCAACCCCTTCTTCTTCACAGATTTTTTTATAGGTATTTTGAAAGACTTCTATATCTCCCACTCCTTTATATATTAAGATGCTATGGGGGACTTCTTTCAAAATTGCCACATGAGCTTTGGCTAATTCTATGTTAAATTTTCGTCCCGACGCGACACAGAGATACACTACTTGATCTAAACCGATTCTGTATCCTTGTCTTAAAAAAACGCGATCGCCTTCTTGACGGGCAAACCCGCAAACGGAGACAAAGCTATTCGGCATCCGAATCAACTTTTCTGTATAATATTTATCCCGTCCTTCCGGGTGAGTATAGGAATCCACTAAAAAGTAATTATGAGGAGAAATATAGGGCGCGTCAAACCCCAACCAAGATATACAAATAGGGGCGGGTTGATGGTAAAGTATTTCGGCATGAAGGGGAATCGTCAAGGAATCTAAGTCGATTAAAATATCAATTCCATCTTCACGAATTTTCTGGATTATTTCCCCTGGGTTAACGCTCCCATTGGGATAATTTTGGGGAATATATAGTTGGGCTGTTTTGGCGAACCATTGGGTAAAATCGTCGGTTCGCATAGGTTCCGTCGCGTATAAATATACTTGGGAAGTAATTTTTCTTAAGGCTTCAATGATATCAAAACTACACCAACCCACAGAATGACGATTAAAATGACTGGAGATAAATCCCAGCCTTAATTCACTTTGGGGTTGTAGTTTTTTCGGGGGATAGGAAGCTTCTAACTGACTAGGATGAAGCACTTGTTTTATATATTGTTGAGCCACTAATTGATTTAATTGAGAGTTCGATTCGACATCATCCCTGAAATAGGGCATACTAAATAAGAGATTGGCATAAAGAGCTTTGATTTCGTAGGGTTTTTTCCAACTTCTAATCGTTTGCTTTACTAAAGTTTCTAATTCTAAAAATCTATCTTTGGCGACTTGATTTAATCCCGCGAGATGATAGGTACTCATTACATAAAGAGTGGTCATAATTCGATCCACTTCCCCACAGGTTTGATAATAGGTATTTACGGCTTTACGGGCTTCGGCATAATTGGTGGTATCTCGCAATATCCCACATAAATGTTGATGAGCCGCGATATAATCGGGTTTCAGTTGTAAGGCTTTTTTTAATACGTCTAAGGCTTCTTTATATTTCCCTTGAAAACGTCGCATAATCCCTATTTGACAATAGACTTCTGCTAAGTCAGGTTTAATGCTAAGGGCTTTTTCCCAAATCCCGATCGCGTCTTCTAATTTCCCACTTTTGGCTAATTCGTCCCCTTGTTTAATCAGGGCATCAACCTGAGCATATTCAGGATTTAAGGAAAGGGCTTTTTCTTGATGTTGGGCGGATTCAGTTAGTTGGCCTTGTTGTTTTAACGCGTTAGCTAAATTCAGGTGAACCGCGACTAAGTTCGGATTAAGATTAAGAGCTTTGCGATAATTTAAAATAGCTTCTTGAAAGCGACTTTTTTTATAAAGCATACTGCCTAAGTTCGCGTAGGCGGGTGCGGAATCAGGATTTAATTCGATAGCTTGTGCATAAAGCGCGATCGCGCCATCAATATCCCCTTGCGCGTGTTTAATAGTACCCATCGTCACATATCCCGCGGCCCAAGTCGAGTCTAAGTCTAGGGCCGCTTGACACGCGGTAATCGCGTCGGCCAATTTCCCTTGGGCTAAATACATTTCGGCCTGTTGAGTAAGGGTTTCGGCAGATGGGGGAGTAGGAATTTCCGTGGAATTAGTCCGATGGGAGTTCATTGACACCGCCTTTTTGTGTTATGACATTATAGAAGTTAGCAGTTTTTTGACATCCTCAAACCGAGGTGACAGGATTTATAGGAATTATTTATGAAATTGATGGAAACTTTCTCCAAAGGTAAACAACATCCAAAACTACTGCTAGGGATACTGTTATGTAGTCTCGCGTTACCCGTTACCTTAATTGCTGGGAAGACATTAGCCACTCAACAAGCCCAAGAAAGTGAAACAGAGTCGGTGAGTCGAGAAAGTCGTATCTTTCAAGCCTCTCTCTATTTTACTTTATATTTTGAGGGTGGGTTTAGCGATCATCCCGCCGATGGTGGAGGGCGCACTTATCGCGGAATTACTCAAAGTGAGTATGACTCCTATCGTCTCCGTCGTAGTCTTCCCCCTTTAGATGTCGCACAAATGTCGGAGGTGGAACTATTAGAAATTTATAAGCATTATTGGGATAATAGTCAAGCCCGGAGTATGCACCCGGCTTTGGCGGTTGTGATGTTTGATACCGCGGTAAATTTTGGCATTAATAATGCGATTACTTTTTTACAACAGGCGTTAGGTTTACCCCAAACGGGGGTTTTTGATGCGGACACTCTTAAGGCTGTGAAAGAGGCTAATAGTCGTAATACCGCGTTTCAGATTATTAATGAGCGGATTATTTATCGTTATCAGCGGGTGCGGGAAAAAAATAGTCAAATGGCGTTTTTTCATGGCTGGTTAAGTCGTGATTATAGTCTCTGGAAGTATGTGGAGAAAATTAAGGTGAAAGAAGACGCGATCGCGCAGTCGACTCCTGAAAAACCCGATCCGAAAAAGATTGTCAAGGAAACACCCGTCACCCAAACAAGTCAATCCAAGCCTTAACACTGTAGGCTAGACATTAGCCTGCCATCCGATTTTTTCCAGATGTCTGATAAAGTAGGGATGAAGTAGGGGAGGTTTACCAAAACTTCTCCCTACTAATGACTCTGTGTGTAACGGTTTCAGCAGTTTTTGATCATACCTATCCCCTAGGATTGTGCCTTGGGTAAAGAAATTGAATAATCGACAATAGACAATAGACGATAGACAATAGACGCGATCGACGAACTCATTACAGGAAACAAAGAAACCGGGTTTCTCTCTGAGACTGTGCGCTCACAAATCAAGGTTTTGTCAAGAAACCCGGTTTCTTAATTTAACAACAATCCCCAATAATCTCAAACGTAAAAGGTGAGCCGTGGTTTTACCACTAAGGCACTAAGGCACTAAGGAAAGAAAAGAAAATAGAGAGTCTCGAACAAGGAGAGAAATTTACCCCTTTGTGTCTTGGTGTCTTTGTGTCTTTGTGTTTTTGTGTCTTTGTGGTTGATTTTATTTCCCTAGATTATTCTATCAGGTGAGCCGTGGTTTTACCACTAAGGCACTAAGGCACTAAGGCACTAAGGCACTAAGGAAAGACAAGAAAATAGAGAGTCTCGAACAATCAGAGAAATTTACCCCTTTGTGTCTTTCTGTCAAAGTGGTTTATTTTATTTCCCTACATTAGGCTCTGGGGTGAGCCGTAGTTTTACCACTAAGGCACTAAGGCACTAAGGAAAGAAAAGAAAATAGAGAGTCTCGAACAATCAGAGAAATTTACCCCTTTGTGTCTTTCTGTCAAAGTGTCAAAGTGGTTTATTTTATTTCCCTACATTATTAAGAGCGAGTTTCGACTAAAGATGAGGTCTAATTTATTCCCTATTAATAGTTCCCTATTAATAGTTAAGAAAAACGATAAAACTCTGTACCTCACAAGTATGAGAATTGCTATATCCTTTCCCATATATGGCTTATTCTTACCAACTGATGGGGATTCCCATCAACCCCTTTATCTGGTTGAAGTCCAATTTCAACCAGATGAGGATCTCTATTACCGTCTATTTGCTGAATTATTCCTGTTTTTACGACAATACCAACCGCCCCATCCTTGGCGCATTGTGGTGATTTATCCTAGTCGTAATATGGAAAGGGAACCCCATCACCAATTTGGTGATATTTTAGCCCTAAACCGAGTCCAACGCATTTATTTAGACTCCTTAGGGGAAACCGCGACTACCTCATTAGGGGTAGGAGTTGTTAAACTGGTAATTGAACCGGAAAATCACGCGGTTAATCTAGCCAAATCATTAATTACTCAAGCCAAAGAGGAAATTAATGAGCCAACCATTCAACAAGAATTAATTGATCTGATTGAAACCATTATCATCTATAAATTACCCCAAAAAACTCGGAAGGAGATTGAAACTATGTTAGGTTTAAGTGAACTGAAAAAAACCAAGGTTTATCAAGAAGCTTTGGCGGAAGGTGAAGAAATAGGTGAGCAAAAATCTAAGTTAGACACGATTCCTCGAATGATTAGTTTTGGCTTAAAGTTAGAGGATCTTGCTAACTTATTAAATTTACCTTTAGAGGTAGTTCAACAAGTAGCACGAGCCCAGCATAATGATAACTAAACTTCGTCGCCCCAAAAATTAGCCACATTATCCGATAGGAAAACCAATAATGTAGAGCGACATTGTTGGTTAATTAATCCCATTTTGTGGTTAACATAGCCCATATTATGCACCCTAGAAACCGGGTGTCTCGAAACCCGGTTTCTCCATTTAATAACAACTAATAGTCGTTTTCTTTTATTTATCTACGGGATGTTGACCATAATAGGGTAAAATTTCCTCCCAATGGGGACGGTTTCCCTGTTGCCATTCTAAATAGGCTAATTCTAATATACTGGAAACAGTTATTCCTAACCCTCCTTCTGTCGCGTCTTTTTCACGATTTTCTACTTCTATCAATTGATAGGAATTTGGCCAACTTTCTAAGGTTTCTTGCCAAGTTTCCGGTTTCATTACTCGATCGGGTAATAAAGGATATAAGCCAGTGGTGTTTCCTTCCTTATCCCATTCTTTGATATAAATTCCGACAAATAATTCTCCCCGTTGTGCTGGCATTTGTACCGCGATATGTTGATAATTATCTTTAATAGAGCCACCCTCGACAAGGGGATATTTCATCAGATTTCCCTTCACCAGGGGGGGATAGGGGGAGTTAAGAAACGCGATCGCGGCCATTGAGGAAACCCCAAATAAGGGAATCTCTAATTGTTGGGCTAAAGTGCGCGCTGTGACGACACCTAAACGAGTACCCGTAAACCCACCAGGACCCTTAGCAACAGCAATAAAACTTAAATCTTGCCAAGTTTGAGGCGAGAGAAACTCCGCGATATACAGATGTAAATGAGTGGCCATCTCTCGGCCTAAATACCAAAATTGACTACGGCTATCTCCGGCAAAATTCTTAATAGATAACCCTAACTCTGGTGTAGTTGTATGGAGTGCGAAACCGTATTTCATGTAAGTGCTGTAATACAAAAAAATGATATTAATCTATCCTATCAAAAAATAGCACCAATTATTTATTCGGAATGTGAAATAGGGGTAACGCGATAAATAAACAGGCTAAAATCAAATGAAATGTCGGATTTATGACAAAATGAATATTGAGAAACCCCGATAAGATAAAAATCATTAATAAAGTGGTGAATAATTTATTGACATTTAACTCTTGAGGATCAGCAATTAGACGTTTTACTAAAATAAACATCGTGGCAATAATCAGGGAGAAAAAAGGATGGAATACGACTAAAGTTGAACTAAAAATATAGATAGTCATTGCCCCCATTAAGGCATCCATCCAAAAAATTTTCTCGTGAATTTGCGTTAACCAAAATTGACGGGTTAATGCCCGACGCATTTTCTCTAAAATTACTTGATTTTCTTGTGCAATGATGGAACCAGATTGAACCTTATTTTTGGTAAATAATACTTTTTTCCATTCAGGAACCTGTTGATTTTTGATTCTTCCTAAAATTTTCACTTGTGTCACCTGATTTGACATTTTTAATTCGGTGAGTTTGGCTGTAATAATTTCGGCTAATTTCGGATAATTAACTTGATGATTTTCCGAACGGTTAATCACGATTGTTAATTGTTTTTTGACTAAAGTTACTTGAATCTTGACTAGATAATAGTTCAGATATTTTTGTAAATATTTTTCCAATGTTTTCTGTACTGATGTTTCGTGAGAATTTTCGACGACTTCTCCTAAGGATGAATCTTTCTCTGATTCTTCATTGTCAAGGATAATTCTTGTCACCTCTTCTTCCTTTGATTCATTGTCAAGGAAAATTGTTATCACATTTTCTTCTGTCTTTTCTGGAGAAAATACAGGATTTATTGAATGAATATAAACGGGGTTTGGATCTAAATCTCTGAGAATAGCCGCGACACTATGATAACGTCGATTTGTCGCGTTTTGAATCATGCGATCGATAATACGTCCTAAGTCATCACTAACTGGGGATTTTAAATAATCTCGCCATGCCCATCTCCCCTCTTGATGATCAAATAAATCAAAGGGCGGAATTTGTGTTAATAAGTAAATACAAGTCACTCCTAAACTATAGATATCGCTGGCAAAAATCGCTTTACCCATTAATTGTTCCGGGGCGGTATACGCGGCACTTCCGATAATTGTCCCCGTTTGGGGAATGGTTGTTTTTACCAGTTTTGCAGCTCCAAAGTCAACCAGAAAAATACCCATCTCTCCCCCTCCTTGTAAAGAGGAAGAGATATTTTGAGTCCCCCTTATTAAGTCCAAGGAAGAAGTGTCTTGATCCCCCCTTATTAAGGGGGGCAGGGGGGATCGCCTCCGAATGATGTTAGAAGGTTTAATATCACGGTGAATCACTTTATTTTTATGGACAAAGTGAAGGATTGCTAATAATTCTTTGAGGAGTTCACGAATTTTCGTTTCGTTAAATGTCCCTAATTTTGTCAATTCTTGTTCGATGTTTTCTCCATCAATAAATTCTTGTACTAAGTATTGATAATTGTCTTGACAAAAGTAATTAAATAGGGTAGGGATTTGGGGATGTTTTCCTAAGACTTCTAATCGTTGGGCTTCTTCTGCAAAGATTTTGGCGGTTTGGGGAACGATCGCGCCTTGAGGAAAGAATTGTTTAATCACACAGAAGGAGTTACCAGTAGTTTGAGTTTCATTAATAGCCAAAAAAGTACGTCCAAACCCTCCTTGGCCAATGGGTTTAATCACGCGATAACGATATTCAGAAGGTACGCGATCGGGGGGTATTAATAACAAGGGAGTTCCGCAATTAGCACAAATATCTGTCTCCCCAAAATTTTGCGGTATCTGACAATTCGGATTGACACAATAACTCATTTTAATGAAGGAAGAAGGAAGAAGGAAGAAGGAAGAGGGAAGAAGGAAGAAGGAAGAGGGAAGAAGGAAGAAGGAAGAAGGAAGAGGGTTAACAATTGATAATTAACAATTAACAATTAATAATTATC
>JBEDKD010000063.1:0-4578 GCA_041172365.1 Cyanobacteriota bacterium
GGAAAAAGAAAACATCCAACTGGTAGAAAGTGTCATTGAAGGATGGCTCAAACAAGACTTTGAAGAAGAACCAGGGCGAGAGTTTTGGGTATCATTAGAACGGCTAAAACGGCAACTTCAAACTCGCAAAATAGGCGTGCTCATTGATAACTTAGAACCTGCCTTAGATGGACAAGGCCAGTTTATTGAACCGCACCGCCGCTATATCGAATTGTTGCGAATGTTAGCCGATCCTATGGTGCAGTCTGTGACGTTGATAACCAGTCGTGAACGCCTGTGCGAACCTAATGTAACGGTTGAACGTTATGTATTACCGGGATTGGATGATCATGCGTGGCAAGAGTTTTTTACTAATCGCCATATTGATATAGATATGTCTACCCTGAACGCGATGCACAAAGCCTATGGGGGCAATGCGAAAGCAATGGGTATCCTCTGCGGTGCTATTCGGGAAGAGTTTGAGGGAGATATGGTTGCTTATTGGCAGGCAAATAATACCGATCCGTTAGCTAAAACTGACTTAAATAATTTAGTAAATAGCCAGTTTAATCGCCTGAAAGAACTTGACTTAGATGCTTATAAACTCCTCTGTCGTTTGGGATGTTATCGCTATCAAGATGTACCGAAAGTCCCGATTGAGGGGTTATTATGTTTGTTGTGGGATGTACCAGAAATACGACAGCGACGGGTGGTTGAATCCTTGCGCGATCGGTCTTTAGTGGAGTTTTATAAGGGAGAATATTGGCTACATCCCCTAATTAGAGCAGAGGCTATTAGTAGATTAAGAGATAGTGAAGATTGGGAAGAAGCCAATCGAAAAGCCGCAGACTTTTGGACAGATAGTGTTAAGACAGTTGAAACGATAAAAGATGCTTTAACAGCTTTTGAGGCTTACTACCATTATCTAGCGTTGGATAACTTCGATTCGGCAGCTAATGTTATTGTAAAGGAAAGACCCAATCAATTTGAAAGAAATGAGCCTCTCGGATGTGCATTTTATAGATTAGGCTTGTTGCAACAAATGAAGTTAGCAATAATTCAAATAATCAATAAAGTAAATCCTGGCTATGGTTTGAGCCGACTTCACAACATCTTAGGCGATATTTACTGGTTAACAGGCAAGATTAAAAATAGTATTGAATCTCACGATCAATCGAAAATTATAGCAGCTAAGTTTGAAGTACGATCTCTGGAAATAGAGTCTTTTTTTAATATAGGTCTTTGTCAAATGGAATTATGGGAAATAGAAAAGGGAATAACTCTTTTTGAAGAAGTTATATCAATGGCTGAAAAGACAGATTATCATAGATATGCAGTAACATCATATTATTGTCTAGCGTTTTTGAAGTCGTGCTTAGACTTGAAGTCCGAATTCCTTGAATTACCTCAGAAAATTTCCTCTACGTTTACGGAAGATATTACTGCCTGGGATTTCGGATATAGATTATTATTTTCAGGTCAAACTTATAAGAATTTGAAACTATTTGAAAAGTCTTTTGAAATGTATAGAGAAGCTATCCAGTTTGCCGAAAAAAGTCACTACACTCAGGTTAGAGCAAAAGCTTTAAGTGGTTTAGCAGAACTTTATCGCATACAGGGAGAATTGACAACAGCCCTTACCCATCATTTAGAAGCCATTGAACTTCTGGATAAAATCGGTGCTAAATGCGATCTAGCTGAAGCTTATTATCAACTCGCCTTAACTTATCAAAAGATGAGTGAGATTGACAAAAGTCAAGAATATTTTGATCACGCGATTAAATTGTTCACCGAAATGGAAGCACCGAAGCAAGTTGAGAAAGTGCGACAGGCAATAGATAAGTAGGGAAATGGCACTGCCCATTGGTGTCACGAAAGCCGCCGCCAGGGGTTTTAACCCCAAAATTGCCCCTTGCTCCCCTTAGTCCTCTTCAGAGGACTTTAGCTTTTAGGCAGGGGTTTTAACCCCTGACGGACTGACTTTCCCCTCAAAGCACACAATTTCCTCAAGAAACCCCGTTTCTGCCTAAGTCTGATTCCTTAACCGTCGAACTACCAAACAGTCGCGGAAACAATAGCCCACTCTGACTTTTATATTCGGCAAATTCTGGATAACGACTTAAAGATTTCTCTTTCTTCTGCATATTTGGGAAGAATAATAACCCGATAAAACCTGCTAAAATTAACCACGGTAGCCAATGTTCTGTTAAAAGGGCAAAAGCTGAATAAATCAATATTTCCCCTAAATAATTGGTGTTTCGACAACGGGCAAATAATCCTTCTGTTATTAACCCAGAATGATACTTTAATGTATAATATTTCTGCGCGTCACTGACATAATGCAGAAATACACCAAAAATATTAAGCCCGATCGCGACTGCCACTAATGGCAATGGAGGGACAACACCACTACTAATTAAAAGAAAAGGCGCGATCCAGTAAAGATTAACAACCATAAACCCGAAAACACCCATGCCTAAAGAAATTTCTTCCTCCCATTGTTTATCAGGATAAAGACGATCCTTTAATAACCATAAAAAACCATAAGTGCCATGTAACGCGAGATATACCCAAGGCCCTAAGGTAAAATTTTGATAGGCAAACATCAGCCCCAAAACCACAAAAAACGTACTTCCTTTATGCAAATTGACAACTTGCTTAACTTTCATAAATTTTTATCCCCAAAAAAAATTAACCACGAACCTTTATTATGTGAGAGCATTGTGAGGTTCGTAGTCGGAAAAGAGGCTAAGGAATTAAGATTTTCTCTTACCCGATATTCACGGTAGCACGATTAAAATTGAGTTCACACTCTTTAACATCCCAAACTTGACCATCTAAGGCCATTTGTTCAATTAAACTCGCGAGTCTCAAGGCTTTAAGTGCTTGTTCACCACCCACGGAAGGCATATTTCCACCCCTTACACAGTTGACAAAATGTTCTAATTCTGCATGGAGCGGTTCAATATTACTGGTATAAACTTTCTCAATTAAACCATCTTGACGGTACAGCACTTGACCGTAGTCTGTCACATAATGAGCCGTTGTTTTGCGATGGATTAAAATTTCATTATTGAGAAAATCCGCTTCCGTAAGAGAATTTTTACAATGGGCAACAATAGAACGCATTTTGCGGTGAGTCACTTTACTCGATGTTAAAGTGGCAACAATACCGTTAGCAAAATTTAATGTCGCGGTGACATAATCTAAATAACCCGATCCTGATGCACGACTCCCACTGGCCGTTAATCTCACCACCGGAGACGCGACTAATTCTAATAATAAGTCGATGTCATGGATCATTAAATCCAATACCACTGACACATCATTAGCGCGATCGGAATAGGGACTCATACGGTGCGCTTCTAACGCGAGTAATTCTTCCGTTTTCAGGACCTTACTTAATTCCTGAAACGCGGGATTAAAACGCTCAATATGACCAACTTGTAAAATACAATTAGATTCGGCTGCGGCATTTACCAGGGACTCCGCTTCCGAGATACTAGCTGCAATCGGTTTTTCAATTAAGACATGAACCCCGGCTTGTAAACAAGTCATTCCTACGGAGTGATGCAAGAGGGTAGGAACCGCGATACAAACTGCATCAACATGGGTTAATAAATCTCGATAATCTTCAAAAAAGCGAACTCGATATTTACTGGCAAGATCGATTCCGCGCTCGACATTAATATCGGAAACACCGACTAATTCAACATCCTTTAGGAAACTCAAGACTCGCGTGTGATGTTGACCCATATTACCAACACCGATGACCCCCATGCGGAGAGGTTCTGGTTGATTACGATGGGAATTGACATTGCTAGACTTATGAGACATCCGATTTTGCACTCCTGCACTTTTTTCTCACACCACAGGAATAGCTATTGCTACTCCTCATTAACCACTTGAAACACCCAGATAGTAACATAAGCGTAGAAAATGTAAAGAATTTTAAACTTTTCCGGGTAAGATGAGAAAATTCTTAGCCAAAGGTGGAGCCATTCCAGCCCCACATCGCGCCTTTGGCATCGGCAAATTCAATGTAAATGCGGTTAATGGGGACTCCTAAGATTTGATTAATCTTTTGGCTAAAGGCTTGACTCATTACCTGGGTTTGGTTGGGGCTCATCCCAATATTTTTGACTTCCATATAACAGACGGGATCGAAGGTTCCCCCAAATGTCATGGGGACTGCGGCTTCAAAGGCTGTCATTACATAGGATTCTGGTTTACTGACTTGTTTGGCTAACTCCGCGGATAGACTTTTGAGGAGTTGCTCCACAATGGCTTTATCCGGTTGCGCGATCGATGTTTTTACTTGAATTAAAGGCATATTTTTACAGAAGAGGGAAGAGGGAAGAGGGAAGAAGGAAGAAGGAAGAGGGAAGAAGGAAGATGCCATAAAATTAATAGGTTTCAGCCATTAAGAACGTTAATATGTGCCACGCGTAGCACTATATAGGTTGATGGGGTTGGTAGTTATTGGTATCAACTGAAGGCTCTAGCGGGTGCATCTCAGATTTGCAAAAAAAACTGTAGTGGGTTGGCGTAGCCTGTGCGTAGCACAAACGTCTCGCTCCCTAGGGCTCTAATAGGGAG
>JBEDKD010000064.1:0-20497 GCA_041172365.1 Cyanobacteriota bacterium
GGATTAAAAACAGTTGTTATGATAGTTAGTGAACGACGGCTGTGGAATAAAACCACGACTGAAGCTCGTTTTTACTTGAGTAGTTTAAGCAGTAATGCTGAAAAAATGGCTGGGGCGATTCGCAGTCATTGGGGCATTGAAAATAGTTTACATTGGACATTACATCCGTCCCATTGTCAGAGGAAAAGCAGGAAAACCCGTCGAGTTTGGAGCCAAACTTTCCGCGAGTTGCATTGAAGGATATGTATTTTTAGACCGGATAAGTTGGGATAATTTTAACGAATCAGGGGACTTAAGAACACAAGTAGAAGCATTTAAAAATTACACAGGATACTACCCAGAATCAGTCCATGCTGATGCCTACGGCTGGCTACGCCTACGCATTTATCGAACCAGGGAAAATCGAGCTTGGTGTAAAGAAAGAGGAATTAGAATTAGTGGCCCCCCTTGAGGAAGGCCACCAGCAAATGTTAGTAAGGAAACAAAGAAACAAGCTGTTTATGATGAAAGAATTAGAAATGCAATTGAGGGAAAATTTGGACAAGGTAAAAGAAGATTTAGCCTGAATCGGGTGATGACAAAACTTGATAATACTTCTCAAACAGCTATTGCTATTACTTTTTTAGTAATGAACCTTTCTACCTGGTTAAGACGGGTTTTTTGTGTGTTTTTATGTCACCAACCGAAAATCACACCTATTTACGGTTCAATGATTATTAAAAGCTATAACTGGGCAAGTTATAGTCAAGAAAAAGTTATGTTTCGCCGAGCTTGAATTGCCCATCAAATGCGATGCCTACGGCTGGCTACGCCTACGCGATTTTTCCTAACTTATTCAGCAAACCCTAATTACTTATATTCCTTATGCGTGGCAGGAAGTCAATCAAAAAATAGAAATCAAGAGTCAAAGAAGTCAAAGATTAAATGTTTTGGGATTTATGAGTAGAGATAATCAGTTAGAAGCCTATACATTTAGTTGTAGTATTAATAGTGATGTGGTGATAGCTTGTATAGATGATTTTTGTGAAAAGATCACAAAAAAGACATTCTTAATCATGGATAATTCTTCCGTTCATCAAAATAATTTTCTGTGGGATAAAGAAAATGAATGGAAAGAAAAAGGATGAGAAATATTCTTTTTACCCAATTATTCACCTCACTTAAATATTATAGAGATATTGTGGCGTTTTATTAAATATAAATGGTTAGAAAGTGAAGATTATGAGAGTTATTTGACTTTAGTAGAAGCTGTGGAAAAAATCATCAATAATTTTGGCACAGAATATACAATTAATTTTGTCTAGGTACTTAGTGCGACGGTACGAGGCGATAGCTTCTGCTAATCCGACTGAGTTCGCTGTTGCAGTATATTTACCAACGCATAATGAATCCAATCAGCATCAGGGTTCCACTCACTTGCACGGCGGTAAGCGCTGATCGCCTCATCTAGTTTGCCTTCTTGCTGCAGTTCGTTAGCCTTATTGACTTCTGTTACACTAATTTCTGAGTTCATCCTTCCTTGCGTTTTTTTTGTTTTGGGACATAATAATTTTTGAGAGTTGATTTTTCCGACACGTTGTCTAAATTTTTCTGAGTAATTATTGTTTAGGATGGTAAGGAAAGTTAATATTTATTTTCCTTACTTCCCACTAACAATTAAGCTCTATTCTCGTTCAACGAATTGATGATTTTCAGAGCTTCATTGTAAATAATTCTCCAGTCACAATCATAATTTTGGCAATGAACTGATATGATATAAGGCGGAGCATCCTGATCTACAATATGTTCTGACGGTATAAATACTACGGGTTGTGCTGCATTTTCTCGACTTTGGGCGAATTGTTCCCTATGGGCCGCATGACCGATTACCGTGCTTGAGTGAACTACACCGGGCTTGTTAGCAATCCATGATACAGCCGTGTTTCCTGATGAAAGTGGTATTACATACATATCAATAACGGAAGCCAACGCAACTTTTTCATAAGTCATAGAGCCAATTGTTGTATATGTACTAATATTAGGAGGAATAAGTTCTAATATTCGATCCAAAACAGCTTTATTTTCTTCGATCAGAGACTTTTCTCGATACTCTTCTCTTTCTGTCCGAGACCAGCCTTCAAATATCACTGCCAAATCAGGAAAATCCGAATGCAAAGTTTTAATAATATTTGCTATCCCTTCTACCTGGGATACCCAGAATTTATTGTGAGTGCGAATCCCGAAGCACAAGATAGGAAAGTGCTTTTTAGCCTGCTCAACCTCTTGCAAAAACGCTGCGGAGCACCTTTTTACACAACTCTCATATATTCTAGTGGCTAACTTCTCCTTGATAAATACATTAGTAACTCTGACAGCGCAATAATTACTTGACAGTATTGCTTGAAAAACACTATATTTATCGGGTAATCGAATAATTTTATCTCTTACTTCTGGGAAAATATCGCCAACATTATAATATTCATGGGGTTCTACCAAAATATTAGTTAATTTTTCTAGTATCTCATTTTCACATAGATAATAAAGACCAGTTAATTCATTCCATAGATAGTGACCGATAACACTAATTGAACCTAAGATAGCAACAGGCTCTTTCTTCGGTTTATCCATATAATTTTTAACTCCCTCCCAATGATTGACCATATTACTTTTTAGTCTGTTTATAATATCCTTAGAGTCTACAAAATGCCCAAACTTAACCACTAATTCTAAGCGTGGAAAATAAACGAACATTTTCGCCCCAAAAAAGTGACCAACAACCAAATAAAATATTTCGCTACCCACAAAACGATAACTTATCATCGGTAGCCAAGCTACATCATAGAATGATTGATTGCTTCTCAGAATTTTGCCAGTGACAGGGCAAGCGGCATAAATATAACCTGTTTCTACTATACTTTGTTGATAGTAATTGGGCTTATTCAAAATTGGTTGAAAGACAAATTTATAATTCTGTGCTTTTGATTTTTTATTTGCAAGAATGGTATTGGGATTTCCTGCATTGAAACTATTAATATAAATTTCTTCCAAGTCTTGGCTATCTTCTCTAATTAGTTCCAGGTTTGCCATCGACAGTCCTGCTACTTCTAAGAACTTCTTGTCGGCATCCGTCAAACAATCCAAATTCATCTCTCTATATTGGCTAGTCTTGTGAAAGTATTCCGCCACTTTTCCTTGAGCGAATTCCTTGGGATAATAGGAGTTAGTTTGAGGCATTGGTATGAGTTGATTTAATTGTCGCCAAATCAGATCATATATGTTTTCACTTCTATGTTGAATGTGAGTTATTCTCTCAAAACAATCAACTGCTTCATTAATTAAACCTTGCTCTGCTAAAAGCAGAGCTAAATGATGATAAACCGTGATCGCTTCATTGATTTTACCTACGCTCAATACATCTCCTAAACGATAGTGAGATTGATAATGGTGCTGATTTAATTCAATAGCACGACGATAACAGTTGATAGATTCTTGCAGGCACTGAAAGAGAACAGAACTCTTAAATAGCGATTGAAACTCCTCTAACCCTTCACGCCAATGTTTTAACCCCATTTCCCGACTATGACCCGGAGTTTGCTGCCAATTGATAGCTCCTTGTTTTTCTGCGTCTGAGAGCATTCGTCTCAGATAAACTCTGTACACTTCTACTACATAAGTAGCATCATCCAAATGGGATGTAGCTTGCAAAAAGGCTTGGTCTTTGAGGAAACAGACTTCCGGTAATTCTGAGTCAAATACTTGGTAGTCTTTATGGGGTAATTCGGCTATTTTATAATCAACAAAAAACGATTCTGGGTTCTGCACGACCCGATTATAAATCACTTCTCCGAGTTGATAATAATACAAATAAGATTCTGGATTAAATTCAATTGCACGCTTATAAACTATAATAGCGTCATCCCACTTTTCTTGTTTGACGAGAAGTTCCCCTAACTGCTGGTAATATTCCTCACAGGGTGATAATTCCACGAGGCGACGATAGACCACGATCGCGTCCTCTATCTGTTCCTGTCTCACTAAAGCCTGGGCTAACTGTAACAAAACTTCTTGGTTGTCCGGTTCTAACTCTAGTAGTTTGTAGTATTGTGAAAGGTTATCGGGATTATCCTCGATTCGGTGTCTATAACGTTTGATGGCTTCTTCTCGGTCTCCGGTAGGCTCTAAAGTCGGGGCTTTCTGCTTTTCCTGTTGGATGAGTTGAATCGCTTGACGGTAAGCCCCGATCGCGTCTTCCAGTTGTCCCAATTTGGCGAAACTCTCTCCTAAGCCGTAGTACGCGGTCTTATTCTGGGGATCATTTTCGATCACACGACGATAAACCGCGATCGCGCCCTCTAAGTTCCCTTCAGTGAAGAGTTGTTGAGCTTGGTTAAGTTCCATTACGGTCGTTTCTGGGTTCATTGGGGAAATTCCTTCTACTGGTCTTGCTTAAGCGCGATCGCTACGGTAGTATATCATAAGAGGACTGGCATAGCAAGCCCTTTTATCTTTCTGTGGTATTGGCTCTGATCAGGATTATCGTAGTTTGGTTTTAGTCAATTTATAATATACCTTAATCTTAGGAATTTCTTATGCGTTCAGTATCAAATTCAGTCGATAGTGGAATTATAGATAAACTCAAACATCAGCTAGAGGAAACTCAAGTTTCATCCCCTCAAATTGAAGGTGCAATGGTTCTCCTGAATCAATTGGGCGGGTTATTTTTAGGAGAAACGAAACCTGATACCCCAATGGTTTGTAAGATGTTGGGAAATGTCTTTCAAACTTTAGGCTCTCAGGATGCGGCAAAACATTGGTATATTAAAGCCTTAGAAATTCAACCAGATTTTGCCCCGGCTTTAGCTAATCTCGGTACAATTTATGCTATGCAGCAACAGTGGGAAAAGGCGATCGCGTCCTATCAAAAAGCGATCGCGATTCAGCCCTGTGCTGGATTTTATCGCAATTTAGCGAAAGTCTTTGCCCAACTCAATAATCAAGCCGAAGCCTGTGAGTGTTGGTATGTCGCGTTCATATTAGAACCTAATACCGGGACAGCAGAAGATTATCTGACTTTAGGCAATACGTTATTACAAGTCCAAAAAACCCAACAAGCCATGATTTGTTTCCGTCGGGCGGTTTACTTAAAGCCTGATTGTGCAGAAGCTTATGGAAAAATGGGTGATATTCTTCTCTCTCAAGGACAACGGGATGAGGCGATACGGCATTACCAAAAAAACCTAGAAATTCAACCTAATTTGTCAGAAGTCCGTCAAAAATTAGGGGGGCTTCTGGGAGAAACGGGAGAAGTGCAGGGCATTATCGCGCCTAATAAACAAGTAGAATTGAACCCGGAAAAGAAATTTTGGAATCAATATAATTTAGCCAAGAGTTTATTAGAACAGGAAAAATGGCTCGACGCGGTTGAGGCTTATCAGAACGCGATCGCGATCAACCCGGATTTTGCTTGGTCTTACTATAGTTTAGGCGATGCCCTGTTAAAGTTAGAACGGTGGGAAGAAGCCGCGACAGCCTATCATAAGTCCAGTGAATTAAACCCAGACTTTTTTGGCTCTTATCATAACTTAGGGGATGCCCTATTCAAGTTAGAAAAGTGGGAAGATGCCGCGGTGGTTTATCGTAAGTCCAGTGAATTAAACCCGGAGTTTTTCTGGTCTTATTATAATTTAGGTCAGAGCTTGGAGAAGTTAGAACAATGGGAAGACGCGGTTTGTGC
Organism: Cyanobacteriota bacterium; assembly: GCA_041172365.1. Taxonomy (GTDB): domain Bacteria; phylum Cyanobacteriota; class Cyanobacteriia; order Cyanobacteriales; family Microcoleaceae; genus JBEDKD01. Next base: position 5,714 of record JBEDKD010000064.1, read on the forward strand.
CTATCGTAAGGCTTGTGACTTGAATGGGGAGTTTTCTTCTGCCTATACTCGTTTAGGGGATTGTTTCATCCGTTTGCAACGTTGGGAGGAAGCTGTTGAGGTTTATCAACAGGCGATAACCCTTGACCCTAAGTTCTATTGGTCTTATTATCATTTAGGGGAAGCCCTGAGCCACTTAGAACGGTGGGAAGACGCGATCGTGCCTTTGCAGGAAGCTATGCAGCTTGACTCTGAGAACGCTCAGTGTTATAGCTATTTAATGAAGGTCTTGTTAAAAGCGGGATCTGAGGAACTGTTGATGGCTTGTTACCGTCCGAGTCTGGAGTTAGAGGAGGCAGAGGTGTATTATGGTTTGGGGGAAGCCTTGGCAAAAGCCGGTCAGCTTGATGATGCGATTTCGTGTTATCGTCGGGCTTTGGCATTGAGTTAACTTATTAGATTAGAAGTGAGCGATGGGGTTAGGAATACTAAGTCTATCCCATCCTAAACTTAACCAAGTTGTGCAGAAGCAAGGGGAGTGCTAGAATCAATCTTATTTGAATCGGCAAATCTTTGAAATTCTATAAAATTGTCAGAAAAAAATATAAAGGAAAAATTAGATGCGTGTAGAAGCCTGTTGTCAAAGAATTTTAAGTTATACTCTCCCACTGGTTGATGAGAAACGAGAGGGAATTTGTATTGATGTTGGCGTAGGGACATTTGCCTTTTACTGCGAGATGTTTGCTATGTTGGGATTTAAAACTATCGCAGTTGAGCCCCTCCCTGTAGAAGGGGTTAGAGTTTTGTGCCGATATGATAGCATAAATTTAATAGAGGCTTGTCTGTCAGATATTAATGGGATTAAAACTTTATATTTAGGGAATTTGGCTGCTGGTTGTGACAGTAATTATGCTTCTCTTGAGCCGGACTGGTTTGGTGTTTCTACAGAAACACTAGAAGTACAATCATTAACTTTATCTAAGTTATTATTAAACTTAAATGTAGATAAAGTAACTTGTTTAAAAATAGATATTGAGGGCGCAGAGTCAACAGTCATTAAAACTTTTAGGGAATTGCCCCAAGCGTGGTTGCCAAGTGTAGTTATGTTTGAGTATGGTGGTGGGGCTGGCACAAAAAAAACAGGTCAACATGGTTGGTCACCCAAATTTCTTAGTGCCACGATGGAGTGTCTCAACGCATTAAAAGAATGTGGATATGGTTTCAGTGTTATGGTGGATAATGCTTTAGATACTGAAGCTAAAGTGTTTGATTTACAAACATCGAATTTAGAGCCGGATAATATTTTTTATCAAAATGGAGGTTATGGAAATATTATTAGTTTTAGGAGGTTGACTTTGCCAGAGGACGAAGTTCGAAAAGTTTGCAGCCCTTATTATGAAATAAGCGCGTCTAACGCGACTAATATTATTGGCACAGGAGATAACAACGTTGCCAAAAGTCCTGGTTCTGAAGAAGCAGAAGTTTATAAGTTTCAGTTACATTTGTTGAGACAGGAATTGGATCAGCATAAGGGGGAATTACAGGAGCTTCGTTCTCAGTCTGAGTCTCAACTGCATCAGACTCATGAACTATTGGAACAATTCCAAAATCAAATACAACAAGCCGAGACACTGTTGCAAGAGTATCAAATTCAACTGCATCAGACTCAGGGGGAATTGGAACACTCTCAGTCTCAACTGCATCAGACTCAGGGGGAACTGGAACACTCTCAGTTTCAACTGTATCAGACTCAATCTGAGTTACAAGAGTGTAAAGAGGAGTTAGGTGAATTTCAGACTATAGCTGAACAGTTTCATGAACAACTACACCAAACTCATGCAGTATTAGAACAGTCTCAAGGTAAACTACACGAGACTCAAACAGAATTGGCACAAACCAAGTCCCAACTTTATCAATCTCAGTGGCAAGAAGAAAGAAGTCGCTTTCAACTACATCAGACTCAGGCTGAATTAGGCAAAAGTCAGTCTGAACTCCATCAGATTAAAACACAATTACATGAGACTCAGTTGGAGTTAGAAGAAACCCATAACCTCCTTAGAGAGTCTCAATCACAACTGCAACAACTTCATAAGGATAAAAATGAGTTAAAGCGAATTTCCCGTCAGTTTTACCGTCTTCAAGAGGAATTAGAACAGTCTCAGTCTCAACTGTATCAAAATCAGCAGGAATTAGAACAGTCTCAGTCTCAACTGCATCAAACTCAGCACGAATTGGAACAATTAAAATCTCAATTCTCTCAGACTCAGGTAGAATTAGTCAGAACTCGGTTACAAAATCAGTATGTAACCACTGAACCACAGTCAACAACTGCAACTGAGTATAAATTGCTGGTATGGGATGCGTGGTATGCTTATCAAAGTGGCGATTTGAAGAAAATGCAACAGTGTTTGCGGGAGTCTTTGAAATTCACACCTATTTCACGAACCGAGTCTGTAGTTAACTGGTTGGAAAGTTTTGCTAAATTTTCATCAGAAAAGGGGCATGATTTTGATAGCTACGCATTGACCAATTCACCAGAGTGGAAAAGGCTGATTCAACAGAGAGTTACTGTAAGTAAGCACTGAGTAATGTTCTGATTATGTAACTTCCTGATGACGATTTTGGATCTGACACGAACCTAAAGATTGATGTAAGATTTGTTAAACTTTGGGAAAAACTTAATGATGAATCAATATTAGCTCAAATCTATGAAATACGGAGGGATTGCGTCAATATGCTGGAAAAAATAAACAACAAGCTAAGTGATTCGGGCAGTAATAAGGTTGTGGAAATAGACCCCGAATTAGCTGAAGTCCATGCTAAAATGGGAATGCTGTATGCGGAGCTAGAGAGTTGGCCAGAGTCTATAGCCTATTATCAAAGGTCTATTGCTTTGTCACCTAACTCTGTGGAAACTTATAGAAAGTTGGCGCAGGTATGGTTACAGTTGGGGAAAAAACAAGACCATATCGCGTCATTAGAAAAAGCACTCGCGTTAGAGCTAGAATTAGAGGATAGTGAGGATCTTTATCATAAACCGGAAGTTTGGGTTAAGGCGGGTGATAATTTAGCTAATGCAGAAAGATGGGATGAGGCTATAGTTCACTACCAACGAGCCATAGAGATTGAGCCAACCTATCACCAATCCTACCAAAACTTGGGTATTGCTTTAGCGAAGGTAGGTAAGATAGAAGACGCGATCAAATCCTACGCCTCCTATCGTCAAGTGCTAGAAACCAAGCTAAATGGTAAGCCCTTGGTTAGTGTTGGAATTCCAACTTATAATCGATCTCATCTAATCAAACGTTCTATTACTTCAGTTATTAACCAGGACTATGATAATATTGAAATAGTCATTTCAGACAATGCCTCAACTGATGAAACTCCATTGATATGTCAAGAACTTTGTAAACAATATGAAAGAATTAAATATATACGTCAACCTACTAATTATGGGCCTACCAAGAATTTCTTGGAAGTTTTAGATAATTCTAATGGAGAGTTTTTTATGTGGCTTGCTGATGATGATTACTTAGATTCTTCTTATATCAGCAAGTGTGTCAGTTTTTTACAAGAAAATGCAGATTATTCTTTGGCTTGTGGACAAACATTCTATTTCCGAGAAAACAACGAACAAGACCTCAGTGAAAAGGAGTTAATTTTTGAAGGTGAAAGACTCAATCTCTGGCAGGATAAGGGAACAGAAAGAGTTAAAGCTTATTATCAACAGGTATTAGATAATGGAGTCTTTTATGGTCTGTATCGTCGTAATCAACTACTGAGGGTTCCTATGAATCATACAATGGGAGGGGATTGGCTGCTTGTAGCCTCAATTGCTTTTTTGGGAAAAGTTAAAACCCTGGAAAATGTCTCTATTAAGAGATCACGTCAATGATTTTTCATCGGATGCCAGGATAAAACTTTCCATGTAAATTTTGTATAAACTGAAATGTCATAACGACTTTCAATTCTAATTCAAGTTAATTGTTCATTCGATGTAGTATCTGTCATTTATGGTTGAACACATTCATCTTTCAAAGTATGGTCAAACAAATGGTGGCTACCAACATGGGGCTGCGCGGAGTGGTCTTCCAAGATTTCAGGGAGAGTATCCACATTTGAGTACCTCAATATCGGCTTTTAATGACATTCTTTTCTCGCCTATATATGAATATTTAGAGCCATCAGAGCGTTTTTATTTTGCAACAGAAGTTCAAAAAATAATATGTGAGCGACATGGTGTAACGTGGAATAAAGCCCTGTTTCTACTCCTCAATTACATAGACAAATATCATCAGATTCCATCAGATAATATGCTCTTGAAAATTGGGCAATTGCAAAAAGAGATCGTAGATCCTGTTGAAAGAGAGGAAATGAAGCAATTAGTCAGTTTGTACATTGATAGAGGGTAATCCCTATTGGATGCCTTGGTCAAAAACTTGGTCTTTAATTTTATAAACTGAAAAACAAGAAGATAGCAATGCAAAATAAAATACTAATGAAAATAAAAGATTCACAGTCTAATTTAGAAAAAATTAAAGCTGAGTTAGCACGTTCTAAAGCCAGACTTAATCAGTTCAAAACTGACCTTCAGCAAATTCAGGATATGAAAGCCAATATCAGTTTTATCATGCCAGTCTATAACGCTGCCGACACCATAGAAGAGTCCGTTGACTCAATCTTTAACGGCAACTTTACAGATGGAGATGAATTAATTATTGTTAATGATGGCTCGACGGATGATACAGAAAAAGTGTTAGAAAAATTAAGTCAAAAGTATCTCTCAATTAAGATATTTCACAGTCCTCAAAACCAAGGAGGAGCAGCAGCTAGAAATACTGCGGTGAGCAATGCCAAATACTCAATTATTTTTTGTTTGGATTCAGATAACATTTTGGTGGCAAGAAGTGTACCAAAGCTAAAAAAGTTTATGTTGACTTCAGGAGCAGATGTTGCTGTTTTTAGGGAAAAAAGGTTTTTTATAGGAAGAATAGAAAACTATGCAGAAGGCAACAAGTGGGAGTTTAAAGACATCACTACGTGGGCTGATGCTCTCAAAACTCACATAGTTCCAGGAGCTAGTGGTAACTATATGTTTACAAAAGAAAGTTGGATGCGGGCGGGTGGTTATCCAGAGTTTACAGGTTATGATACCCACGGATTTGGTTTCCGGCAATTGGCAACTGGTGCGAAAATGGTGTCGATGCCAGATTCTTATTACTATCATCGTCAAGGCTGGGAGTCTTATTATATTCGCTATTCAAAAGAACACAATATTTCCCTAGAGATGGCAAAGGTTCTTCTTCCGTTTAAACATTTAATTGCTGAGAAAGATATTAGTTATATTTGGGGTGAAGGTAAAGAAACTTGGTATTCTGAGGTATTGGAATCACGTCCAATTACCTCATCAATAGAGGGGACTCCCTGTTATCCTTCTGAATTGTTTTATCCTTCATGGGGAGATATCTCTGCACCAGTCTTACCAGCAGTAATCACTTAAATTCTGAGCAAATCAATTGGATAATTTGCCTTTGATAAAAAAACCGTGATTTAATTTGGATAAACAAAAAAAAAGGACATAGAAGCAATGAAAATTGAACAGTCACAGTCTAAACTAGAAAAAATGAAAACGGAGTTAGCACGTTCTCAAAATAGACTGAATCAGGTTAACACTGACAATCAAAAGAATCAGGATGAGAAAAACAATATCAGTTTTATTATGCCTGCCTATAACTGTGCCGACACCATAGAAGAGTCTGTTGACTCAATCTTTAACGGCAACTTTACAGATGGTGATGAATTAATTATTGTTAATGATGGCTCGACGGATGATACGGAAAAGGTTTTGGAAAAGTTAAGGAGAAAGTATCCATCGATAAAAGTTTTTCACCATCCTCAAAACAGGGGTGGGGCACCAGCGAGAAATACTGCTGTTAAAAATGCTACACACTTACTTATTTTTTGTTTAGATTCAGACAATATATTAGTACCAGGAAGTATACCCAGGCTAAAAGAGTTTATGTTGACTTCAGGAGCAGATGTTGCTGTTTTTAGGGAAAAAAGGTTTTTTAACAAAAGAATAGAAAATTATGCCGGAGTTAAGTGGGAGTTTAAAGACATCACTACGTGGGCTGATTCTCTCAACACTCACATAATACCAGGTGCTAGTGGTAACTATCTGTTTACCAAACAAAGTTGGATGCGGGCAGGTGGTTATCCAGAGTTTGCAGGTGGTTATGATACCCACGGATTTGGTTTACGGCAATTGGCAACTGGTACGAAAATGGTGTCGATGCCAGATTCTTGTTATTATCATCGTCAAGGCTGGGAGTCTTATTATATTCGCTATTCAAAAGAACACAATATTTCCCTAAAAATAGCACAGGTTCTTTTTCCGTTTAAACATTTAATTGCTGAGGAAGATATTAATTATATTTGGGATGAAGGTAAAGAAATTTGGTATTCCGAATTGTTAGAATCACGTCCAATTAGATTAATAGAGGGGACTCCCTGTTATCCTTCTAAATTATTTTATCCTTCATGGGGAGATATCTCTGCGCCAGTCTTGCCAGCCGTAATCACTATGTCAACCCTTGGCACTAATGGGCGTTTTGCTAATCAAATATTTCAATATGCTTTCCTAAGAATTTACGCGAAAGAACACCAATTAAAACTACAAACTTCTGAATGGATTGGTCAATATTTATTTGGTCATCAAGAACCAGTGGTTTCCCGTGATTTACCTCAAGTTAAAGACCCCTACAGTGAGATTGATGACCTGGCTAAAGCTATCAAAGACAACTCTATAACACCATACAGTAATGTGGACTTTTGGGGTTATTTTCAATATCACACAAGTTGCTACGCACCTCACAAAGATTATTTTTGTAGTCTTTTTCAGCCTGTACCAGGAGTCAAAACTAAGTTACAACTGGCTGTCGAGTCTCTTCATACCAAAGGTAAAACAGTAGTAGGTTTGCATTTGCGTCGGGGTGACTATGGATATAATGAATTTTTCATTACTCCCAATGAATGGTACAAAAAATGGCTGCAAGAAATATGGGGAACTTTAGAACAGCCCGTCTTGTTTATTGCTAGTGATGAAATTGACAAAGTTATCGGTGATTTTAGAGAGTATAATCCGATTACCTCGAAAGATTTAGGCATTGAGTTACCTGAAGCCCCCTTTTATCCAGATTTCTATTTGTTGAGCCAATGTGATATAGTCGCAATCTCGAATAGCTCGTTTTCCTTCGCAGCTTGTATGCTTAATGATAAGGGTAAGTTGTTTGTTAGACCTCACTTGTTTCAAGAAAAACTAATTCCTTTTGAGCCTTGGAATGACTACCCAATTTTGCGGGAAAGTCAAATCGCTCAACATTCTCTAGCAGAAGCAAGGGGAGCAAATACAGTTTTAAGTTCTCCATCTCTACCTGTTAATTTCTTCACAATCGTCCTTAACGGTGAACCATTTATCCGCTATCATATCGAAGTATTTAAGCAACTCCCATTCAAATGGCACTGGCATATAGTTGAAGGTGTGGCAGAACTCAAGCATGATACAGCATGGAGTGTATCATTAGGCGGACAAGTTACTAATGAAATTCATCGAAATGGTCGCAGCAATGACGGCACTACTGAATATTTAGACAAACTCAAACAACAATATCCAGACAATATTACAATTTACCGCAAGCCAGAAGGTATCTTTTGGGATGGTAAACGAGAAATGGTAAATGCTCCTTTGGTTAACATAAATCAGGAATGTTTGCTATGGCAAGTGGATGTAGATGAACTATGGACAAAAGAGCAGATTTGCACCACACGACAGATATTCATTGATAACCCAACTAAAACAGCCGCTTGGTATTGGTGCTGGTATTTTGTGGGAGAAGACTTGGTAATTAGTACCCGCAACTGTTACGCTCATAATCCTAATCAAGAGTGGTTAAGAACTTGGCGCTTTAAACCAGGTATGAACTGGCAAAAACATGAACCGCCCTGCTTAGGAGAATTAGGTGGTGATGGAGAATGGCATGATGTAGCTGCTGTTAATCCATTCCGACATGAGGAGACAGAGAAACAAGGATTAGTGTTTCAACACTTTGCTTATGTGATGATTAAGCAATTAAGATTTAAGGAAACATACTACGGTTATAAAGATGCTGTCTTGCAATGGAGTCAATTACAGAAACAAACTCAATTCCCAGTGCTTTTGCGTGACTATGTGGGTTGGGTACACGACGAAACAATGGTTAACACAGCTACTTCAATGGGGCTGTTACCAATTCTATCCAAAGCAGCAGATGGCATAAACTGGCGGTTTAAAATAGGCTCTCAAGAAGTATTAGCAAAAGATAGTGAAAGAATTGCCATCTCAGAACCAAGGAAAGTTCAGATTAAAGATTCTATAAAGGTAATAGTTGATGGTGTCTTTTTCCAGCTAAATCACACTGGCATTGCCCGTGTGTGGAATTCATTGCTGGAAGAGTGGGTAATCAGTGGATTTGCTAAACAAGTGTTAGTTCTTGATCGCGCTGGGAGTGCTCCTAAGATTAATGGTATCCAATATCGAATGGTCGAAGCTTATAATTATGGAGCTACTGATGCCGATCGACAAATGCTACAACAAATATGTGATGAAGAGGGTGCAGATATCTTCATTTCCACATACTATACGACTCCCCTATCAACCCCCTCCGTATTCATGGGACATGACATGATTCCAGAATTAATTGGAAAGAATCTTGATAATGAACCTATGTGGAGAGAGAAGCATTATGGGATTAGACACGCATCCGCCTTTATTGTAGTTTCAGAAAATACGGCTCGGGACTTGGTGGGATATTTTCCCCATATATTGGTCAAATCTGTATTCGTTGCCCATAATGGAGTCAGTTCATGCTTTTCACAAGCCAATGCTGAAGAAATAAGATGTTTCAAATCAAAATATGGTCTTTCTAAACCTTACTTTTTATTGGTGGGCGATAGATCAGGGTGGTGTGGCTACAAAAATGGCATATTGTTCTTTGAAGCATTTGCCCAATTAGCTAACAAGCATGACTTTGAAATTGTTTGCACAGGTGGCGCACCCACTATTGAAGAAGACTTTTTGCAGTACACTTCTGGTGTTCAAGTACATAAGTTGTATTTGACGGATGAAGAACTAAGAGTTGCTTACTCTGGTGCGATTGTTTTAGTCTATCCCTCACTTTATGAGGGCTTCGGAATGCCTGTCATAGAAGCAATGGCTTGTGGCTGTCCAGTAATTGCGTCTAAACGTGCATCAATTCCAGAAGTAGCAGGGACAGCAGCCTTATATATAAGTGGCTTTGATGTCAGTGAATTAGTTAATGCTTTGCAAGAAGTACAAAAACCAGAATTACGCAATCAACTAATTTCTGCTGGATTAGAACAGGCTAAGAAGTTTTCTTGGTCTAAAATGGCAGAAATAGTTAGAGATGCATTACTGCAAGCTACTAATCAAGCTAGTAGTGATAGTGGTGTTTTTGCCAAGAAACAAATTCAAAAAGCAGCATCTACTTTCAATATTAGTATTAGCAAATCTTTGCCGAAAATATCAATTGTTACTCCGTCCTTTAATCAGGGAGATTATTTAGAAGAATGTATTGATTCGGTTCTCAGTCAAGGCTACCCCAATCTTGAATATGTGATTATGGACGGCGGTAGTACAGATGGATCTGTAGAGATTATTAAGAAGTATGAAAAGTATCTGAATTATTGGCAAAGTAAACCAGATGGGGGTCAATATGCCTCGATTAATCAGGGTTTCGCTAAAACAAATGGCGAGATTATGGCATGGATTAATTCTGATGATAAATATCACCATGATGCCTTTATAAAAGTAGCAGCAGCTTTCAATAAGTACCCCCGAATGGAATGGTTAATGGGTCGTCCGAATGCTTGGGATGGACTTAATGGAAATGCACACTGGATTGCTGAATATGAACCACAATGGTCACGAGAGTTTCTCCTTGGTAAAACCTGGAAATCCTGTGGTCAGTGGATTCAACAAGAAAGTACATTTTGGAAACGTTCTTTATGGAACAAAGCAGGCGGTCAGTTGCAGTTAGATCCGCCAATGGTAACAGCAGATTTTGAACTATGGGTCCGGTTTTCTCGCCATGCACAACTTTACTTCATTGATACTTTGCTAGGTGGAGCTCGTTGGCATGAAAAACAACGGTCAAGAGTATTTTGGGATCGTTGCATGGAGGAAATTGATGAAGTGCTGGCGAAAGAACAAGCTCTTATTGCTAGTGGACTCCATCAAACTTCTTTACCTGCACCGCCTCCAGTAGTTCTCAGTGCGGAAGAAATTGTCGCGATCAAACAGCAAGCTAAACAAATCATCCAAGTGTCAGCTATTGTCTCGACTTACAATTCTGCTAAATTCATACGCGGTTGTTTAGAAACTCTAGTCAACCAAACTCTTTATCAAAAAGGTGAACTAGAAATAGTTGTTATTGATAGTGCATCGCAACAGAACGAGGAATCCATTGTCAAAGAGTTTCAGGCGAAATATCCCAACATTATTTATGAACGAACCTCGGAACGGGAAACCCTCTATGCCTCATGGAACAGAGCCATTAAGATGGCGCGAGGCGTTTACATTACTAATGCCAATACGGATGATCGCCTGCGCCCTGATGCCCTAGAATTTATGGCAAACTACCTAGATAATCACCCAGATTTTAGCCTCGTATATCCAGATCAATTAATCACGAATACTGTTAATGATACTTGGGAAAAAACTAAGGCGGATCGGCGGTGGAATTGGCCATCATTTAACTACAGCGAATTAGAGAGTCGCTGTATTATAGGTTCTCAACCAATGTGGAGAAAATCTCTGCATGAAAAATATGGTTACTTCCGCCCAGAATTTACATCGGCTGGTGACTACGAATTTTGGCTAAGAATTGGCAAAACAGAAAAATTGGCTCGCATTCCAGAAACCCTGGGATTATACTACGAAAATCGACAAGGATTAGAACATTCTTCAAGTCTCGGACAACAGGAAACACAAAAGATACTAGAAGAATATGGTATTACCCGACGGGGTGTCATCCCAAAAACTTCCATCCCTGTGCCTATTTCTCCATCAGAACTAAACGCACTACCATATCGCCAAATAGGGCAATCAACTGTTAACATAGGTCGCCCGCTTGTTAGTGTCATCATCCCCACTAAAAACCGTCCAGAAATGCTTTCCCAAGCTATCCAAAGTGTGTTCAATCAAACCTTTACTGAATTGGAAATTATCGTTGTCAATGATGGGGGCGTTGACGTACAATCAGTCATATCACGCCTCAATACCAGGGGTAACATTGTCTATAAAAAACACGATCGCCCTCTCGAACGCTCCGCCGCCCGTAACACTGGCATCCGCTCCGCCCGTGGTAAATACATCGCCTACTTAGATGACGATGATAACTACTACCCCAATCACATCGAAACCCTAGTCAAATTCCTAGAAAATAGCGAATATAAAATCGCCTACACCGATGCTGTCATGGCGCAACAGGAAAAACAAAATGGTGAATATGTTACAGTTCACCGTAGTGTGCCCTACTCCCTAGACTTTGACAAGGACAAAATCTTAGTGAGTAACTGCACTCCTAACTTATGTCTAATGCACGAAAAATCCTGCTTAGATGAAGTGGGCTTATTTGATGAAACCCTATCAACCCATGAGGATTGGGATTTAATAATTCGGCTATCTCGCAAATTTGACATCGCCCATATTAAGGAAACTACCTGCGAATTTACCCAAAGAAATGATGGCACTAACACAAGTAGCCAGAAACGCGCTGATTTTACTCGCACTAGGGAGATTATTTTTAAAAAATATCGCCAGTATGCAGAGGCTAACCCCACTATTTTAGAGGCTCAAAAAGAGGCTTTTATTGCAGAAGCAAAAGAGTTAGCCCAGCAAGTGCAGAATCTACAATCTCAAGTAGTACAAAAAGAGTCACAATTACAGCAAACTCAAGCAGAAAAGTCTCAGTTATCAGTGCAAGTTGAAAGTTGGCAACGCACAACTCAGGAGGTACAAGCTAAATTAGAGGCGACTCAATCGGAGAAGGAATGGGTAAAATCTCAGTTGAATAGTTGGAGACAAACAGCAGGAGAAATGCAGATAGAATTGGAGCAATCGCGATCAAAACTGAAACAGGCCCAATCGAAATTAGAGCGATCAGGTTTTCCTATCGGTAAATCCTAGCCCAAGAAACCCGATTTTTTGCCAAAACCGGGTTTCGGCAAAAAAGCCTCAGCCCTAAATCTGATAAAGTAATAAATTAAGACCATTTTGCCGAGTGCCAATAACCAAAAACCATGACTACTAACTATTTTCAAAGGGCCAATGAACTCAAACAAAAAGGCCAATTCTCTGAATCCCTTGCTTATTACTATCAGGCCATAGAACAAAACCCTAAGTTTCATTGGTATCACCATAATTTAGGGGAAACTTTGGCAAAATTAGGGCGCTTTGAGGACGCGATCACGTCCTTCCAACACGCGATCAATCTTAATCCCGATGGTGCCAGTTCCTATTATAGTATGGCCCAAGTGTTATCACAAAATGGACAGATCGATCAGGCTAATTTAGCCTATTATCGAGCCATTGAGTTAAATCCTAATTGGGGTTTGGTTTTAGTTAAGCAAGGGGGACTTGATCAAGTTATTGCTTGTTTTGATTTTGTGTTGCAGCGCGATCCTCATCAAGCGATGGTTTATTATGATTTTAGTCTCTATTTGGCAGAAAGAGATTTAATGGATGACGCGATCGTTTTTTTCCAGAAAGCCCCGCAATTTAGTCATAACCAGGAAGTTAATAATAAGGGTGATCAAGAGAAATTCCCTGACAGAGGATCAATTTATGAAATTTTGTGGAAAAACTTAAATCAATTAGGAAAAATTGATGATATCTCTGAGCCAATTCCCACAAAAGCTGAAGCAGAAGCCTATTTTGAAAAAAATAGCAACTATACAATTATTGATATCAATAATTTAACGGAAGAAGATAAAATTTTACTCAATAATTATGGCATATCATTAGCTAATTTACAACTAATAAGAAAAGATGATATTAACTTAGAAGAAATTTATATTAATAGCTTTAATCCTACACCCAAAGTAAAACTTTCTCGAAAATATATTGAAACCGTCTCTGAATTATGGTCAATTTCTCAAACTAATGCTTGTTGTAAAGCTATGGTAGAAACAAGCTATATTTATTCTATTTGCCCTTTTAGTGGTATAATCGTCAAGTCTAATCAATCCTTTTATGTTAATTATGAAAATTGGCTATTAATGCACGTTTACCGCTTTGTAGGAAAGGAAATATTTTACCTAGTAATTGGAAATACTTGTCGTGGAAAAATCTGTATTTATCTCCCAGCAAAAGAAATAATTATAAAATTCTCACCTCACTGGTTAGTATCTAATGAAATCAATAAATTTATCAATGGGTTAAAATTTTCTCTAGTCAGTAGTTATCAAAAAGTCAAATCTTATATACAAACCGAAATTACGAAAACCCTTGTATTTGATATAGGATTCAATAAAAATTTTGGCCACTACTACTGGAATGATTTATCGGGTATTCTCTATCTTCAATCCAACGATATTTTAGAGAAAGTCGAAAAGTTTTTAGTGGGTGATAAAGATTTTTTTAATGTCGAGGGTGTTTTTCCTGAAATACCTAGCCATAAAATTACTAAGTTGGCTAATACTGATGAGCTATTTCAAACGATTTTAGATAATAACTATTTTGCTGTTCAAGTCAATGACTTATTTATGAGTCAAGAGTTAGCGGATCGCGTTACTCAATTTTCTCTGAAAAAGTGTTCTGAGAATCCAGAGTTTTTAGAAGAAGTGGAAATGGCAAAAAAACATTTCCCTCTTTTATGTCTCCAACTTAGAAGTAGTAGAACTTGGGTATCTCAAGTGGAGGGAAATGCTAATATTATCAAAAAATTAGCGGAGGATTTTCCTAATTTGGGAGTAGTTTTTGATGGGTGGTGTCGTCTGGAAGTAGGAGACTCTAACTCTGAGTTGATGATTACCAAAGATCAGGATATTATGAATCAAATTATCGCGCTCATACCGCCAAATATTAAGACATATTGCTCTATTGGTAGAACTACTGCGGAAGAGGTAGTTTTTGCCCATGCTATAGATGTATATTCTGCCACTTTAGGTTCTGGAATGACAAGGTTAATGTGGATTGCTACTAAACCTGGTGTCATTCATTCACATACTGTTTGGCGCGACATGGATTGGTGTAAAGACAGTGTAAAATCCTCACTTATTCGCGAAAACGTTATACCTTCAACATGGGTTCATAGAAATTATATAGTAGATTTACCTGATACCAATTATGATTGTGATTGGTCGGCTATTTATGAGGAAATAGTCAAAATTGTTAGAGAACTTTCGCCAAGATAGACTGTAATATGGAGTTAGGAGATTATAGATAAAACCGATCAGGGTGGCATGAAAGCACAGCCCCGATCAAACGAATTTGTCAGATGATCGCGCGTTATTCCGCCATCAAGAAACCTTCGCCTTCACTTCCAGCCCCCGACGATAAGAAACACTAGCTTCCTTTTGTCGCCCCACCTTCGCCAAACTATCACCCAACTTATCATAAACCTCACCCAAATCAGGATTAAGCTCGATCGCGTTTTGATAAAACTTGATGGCCTTCTCTGCCTCCCCCTTACCCAACCAAGCATCACCCAAACCCACATAACACATAAAATCATCAGGATTAATTTT
>JBEDKD010000065.1:0-7413 GCA_041172365.1 Cyanobacteriota bacterium
GGGGTATTATTGGGAGGGAGGTTTTGGGAATAGGTGGGAAACGCGATCGCGCCGAGAAGGGTTATCGGGAAAAGTGAGATTAACCCTTTCCAGAGTCTTTTCTGATGGAGAAAATGGGGGATTTGAGGGACTAGCATAATTGTGTGTGAGGCTAGGGAACTCCAAGGTGTGACTTTTTTCACACCTTTTGATGGTTGTTAGACATCTTACTACCTATCATAACAATAAATTTTCTCTCTTTCAGGTGGGTTAAGGAGGTCAAATCCTTATTTGGTAAGGTTTTGCCTAATCCAATTTCCCGAAAATTCTCAAAGTTGGCTCTGTAGAGGACTATCGTGAGACGCGTGATAAGTTTTTCGCAATGGAACAAAACGATCGCGCTCAATGTCTCAACAGCACAGGCTTGGAATAATTTCCTGAGAATGTCTCCCAATCGTGATATTATTGGGGATACTGTCTTTTTGACTCTCTTCATGAGTCCCATTGCTACCCCTCTGGGTTTCCCTAGGTGAGTCTATGTATGATTAATTTGCTCTAAAATTTCCTAAATTAAGATAAACTACCTGCTAAGGCGAATCAAAGTAACTATGCAATCAACGGTCAATTCTACAGAGACAACCGCGGTTCATTTTAACCAACGGGCGGAAGTCTATTTCAGTCAAGGTAAACTAGAAGACGCGATCATTGCCATTGATCAAGCCTTGAAACTACAACCTGATTTTGCTCCAGCTTATAAAACTTTGGGTAATATCTTTCAAGCCCAGGGGCGTGTGCAGGACGCGGTTCAGTTGTACGCGAAGGCTTTAGAAATTGACCCGACTTTTGCCGAAGTTTTTGCTAATTTAGGCAGTATTTCCGCGAGTCAACAAAATTGGCAAGACGCGATACGGTACTATGAAAAGGCGATCGCGATTAAACCGACTTTCTCCGGTGTTTATCGCAATTTAGCCCGTCTATTTAGTCAATTGGGGAAAGAAGAAGAATCCGCGTTAAATTGGTATCAAGCCTATACTTTGGAACCGGATAAGGCAACGGCAGAAGAACATTTTAATTTAGGTAAGACTTTATTAACACAAGAAAAATTTGATATCGCGATTCAGTGTTTCCGTCGCTCTCTACAATATAAACCCGATCTCGCGGTCGCATATCAAGGCATTGGTGAAGCACTGAAACGTCAAGGGAAATTAGATGAAGCCGCGGGTTATTATCGTAAGGCTATTGAAATTAATGGTAGTGGAAATCAAGGGGAAGATACTCTAGCCGCGGTAACGGCAACTAAGACTTTTGTTAGTAAGGACACTTTAACCGTTCCTCAAAATCAAACACAGACAACGACACCTCCTGTGGTTCGTCCTAATGTAACAGTAACAGCACCGCCTCAACCACCCGCACCTCCAGAAGATCCCGAAATGTATTTAATTTTAGGGAAGGGCTATTTTGAACAGGGAAAATTTGATAAGGCGATCGCGTCTTTACAAAAGGCGATCAGCATTAAGCCGGATGCAGGGGCTTATAAACTGTTAGGAAATGCCTTACAAGCTTTGGGTAAGAATGATGACGCGTTTAAATGTTATCATCGAGCCGTGGAATTAAATCCGAATTTTGCCGAAGCCTTGGCAAATTTAGGGAGTATGTACGCGCAACAACAACATTGGCAACAGGCGATTAATTGTTATCAAAAAGCGATCGCGGCCAAACCCGATTTTGCGGGTGCTTATCGCAATTTTGCGAAGTTATGGACTCAAATCGGGAAGTCGGAAGAATCCGCGGAATGTTGGTATCGGGCGATTCAACTTGATCCCAATACGGCTAGTGCCGATGATTTATTTAATCTGGCTAATACGTTTTTAAATGAAGGGAAAATTGATAAGGCGATTGGGTGTTTCCGTCGGGCTCTGGAGTTAAATCCGACTTCAGGGGATTGGCATCATCAATTCGCGGAAGTGTTAAAAGATCATGGACGTTTGGCAGACGCGGTGCAGGAATATAGAAACGCGATCGCGTTGAATCCCGATAACTCTTGGTCTCATAATAACTTAGCAGAAACCTTAGTTAAATTAGAACGATGGGAAGACGCGATCGACGCGTTCAGAAACGCAATAAAATTGAATCCTAATCACTCCTGGTCTCATAATAATCTGGGGGATGTTTTAATCAAATTAGAACGATGGGAAGACGCGGTAGAGGCCTATCAAGAAGCAAATAAGTTAAACCCTAATTTCTTCTGGTCTTACAATAATTTAGGGGATTCCCTGATGAAGTTGGAACGATGGGAAGAGGCCGCGGAAGCTTATGATCAAGGGAATCAAATTAATCAGGATTTTGTCTGGTCCTTTAATAATTTAGGGGACGCGTTATTTAAGTTAGAACGATGGGAAGAGGCGGCGGCAGCCTATCAACGGGCATTAGAATTAAATCCGAGTTTAGCCTGGGCTGCGAATAATTTAGGTCAAGCCTTGGTGAAGTTAGAGCGATGGGAAGACGCGGTGATTGCCTATCGTCGGGTAAGTGAATTAAATCCTGATTTCCCCTGGGCTTATTATCAGTTAGGGGAAGCTTCGGCACAGAAGGAAGAGTGGGATGAGGCGATTTCCTTCTATCGTAAGGCGATGGAGATTAAGCCGGATTTACCTTGGATATCGGTAAAGTTAGGGGATTGTTTGCGTCAACGGGCGAAGGTGGATTTAGGAGACGCGGGTAATTTGTATCGTCAGGCGATTGAGGAAAATCCAGAGGATATTCAGCTTTATCATAAGGCTTTGGAGATTCGACCGAATGACGCGGAGTTATATTTACAGTTGGGGAACGCGTTAGTGCGAAAAGGATGGCCCGATGGCGCGATCGTTTTCTATCAGATGGGGTTACAAATTGAGCCGAATCAATCTGAACTAACGAAACAGTTAGAGCAGGTGTTAGAAAAAAAAAATCCCTTCATTCGAGTTTCTAAACAAGAAGTAGGTGATCAGGGAACTCCGACTCAAATTGTGGCTCAATCCTCAGCTTCGGAGTTCCATCAGTTGGGCGAGAAATTGCAAGGCGAAGGGAAAGTTGATGACGCGATCGAGGCTTATCAAAAAGCACTTGAGATAGACACCAATTACTTCGGCACTTACCATAACTTAGGGGATCTCCTTCAAGCTAAGGGGAAAATTAAAGAGGCTATTAAGTGTTATCAAAAGTCTGTTTTACTTAATCCCAATTTTGTCTGGTCTCATCATAATTTAGGCGATTTATGGCAAAAAGAAGAGAAATTTGATGATGCGATAATTGCGTATAAAAAAGCCTTGGAGATTGATCCTAATTTTGCTTGGTCGCACTACAATTTAGCTAGAACTTTTGCTAAACAAGAGAAGTTAGCAGAGGCTTTAACGGAATACCAAGCCGCGGCTAAACTTAATCCCACATTGTTTGGTTTTGACTATGAAACTGTGCGGGAAGCTCTATTCTTAGGTCAAGATCCGGCTTATAGTAAATGGCGAGTCAAACATTTTCCCAGAGAAGCTGATTTACGGCGAATGGCTGAAACTCTTGATATTTTGAGCTATAAGCCTCTGATTAGTATTGTAATGCCTACCTACAATACACCCGTGAATTTTCTTAAGGACGCGATCGACTCTGTATTAAATCAGGTTTATCCCCATTGGGAATTGTGTATTGCTGATGATGCCTCAAAAACTCCCCATGTTAAGCAAATTCTTGAAGAATATATTGCTAAGGATTCCAGAATCAAGGTAGTTTATCGCTCCCAAAATGGTCATATTTCTCAAGCATCTAATTCAGCTTTGGAAATAGCAACGGGAGAATTTATTTCACTCCTTGATCATGATGATTTATTAACACCGGATGCGTTATACGAAGTGGTGTTGATGTTAAATCGTTATCCCGAAGCGGATATGATTTATTCCGATGAAGATAAGCTTTCTGCTGAAAATGAACTGATTTCGCCTTACTTTAAACCGGAATGGTCTCCAGAGTCCTTCTTATCACGAATGTACACTTGTCATTTGGGAACCTATCGCCGTTCCATCATTCAAGAAATCGGCGGATTTCGTGTAGGATTTGAGGGGGCTCAAGATTACGATTTAGTGTTAAGATTTACGGAAAAAACAAATAATATTTTCCACATTGCGAAGGTACTCTATCATTGGCGAATGCACGCGGAATCGGCCGCGGGAGGAACGGAGGCGAAACCCTATGCTTATATATCCTGTCAAAAAGCTTTACAAGATGCTCTGAAGCGACGGAGTGAACCCGGACGAGTGGAAGATGTTACGGGCTATTTGGGACACTATATCATACGTTATGAAATTAAGGATTACAAGTTAGTAAGCATTATCATTCCCACAAGGGATCTAGGGGATGTGTTAGATAATTGTTTGGAGTCTATCTATTCTAAGACTCTCTACCCCAATTATGAGGTAATTGTGATTGACAATGGCAGTGTAGAAGCGAAAACCGCGCAAATTTTTGCGAAGTGGAAGGAAAAAGAACCGTCACGGTTTAGCTGTCACCGTCTGGATATTCCTTTTAACTTCTCTAAGATTAATAACTATGCAGCCACGAAAGCTAAAGGGGAGTATTTACTGTTCTTAAATAATGATACGGAAGTCATAACACCTGATTGGCTCAATGGCATGGTAGAACAATCACAACGACATCAGATCGGGGCTGTGGGAGCTTTATTGATTTATGATGATGATAAGATTCAACACGCGGGTGTGGTGATGGGTGTAGGCGGAGTCGCGGGTCATAGTTATTATCAAATGCCGAAAAATACTCCTGGGTATTTTGGTAATGTAGTTGGTTTGAATAATGTGTCCGCGGTTACGGGTGCTTGTTTGATGTGTCGGAGGGAAGTATTTGAGCAAGTCGGTGGATTTGATGATACTTTGACGGTGGCTTACAATGATGTGGATCTGTGTTTGAAGATGTTAGAAAAGGGTTATCGGAATATTTATCTGCCCCATGTTGTACTCTATCACCATGAGTCTAAGAGTCGGGGTTATGAGGATAGTCCAGAAAAGAAAGCCCGTTTGGAGCGAGAATCAAGGATTATAGAAAGTCGCTGGCAAAAGTATATTGACAATGACCCTTATTACAGTCCCCATTTGACACGCATTTGTCAAGATTTTGGCATTCGGGTGGAAAGTCTCTAAGGTGTCAATCTTCCCCCTTTTCTTAGGAATTGGTAGGTTGGGTAGAACGAAGTGAAACCCAACATCCGGGTGGGGTTGTATTGGGTTTCCTGACTGCAACCCAACCTACCCAATTAAACTGGAGGAGCTACTTAAAATTGGGTTTACCTACGGAGTTTTAAGCTGCTTGGCTTCTGTTAATTCCTGAGTGGTAAAAGTTTCCCATAATTCAAAAAATTTATCTAAGGCCTCTCTCTCATCACCCGAATAGAATAAAATTATTTTAGCCCAGGAGTGAGCGGTGGTGATTCTATACTTATTGGTAATCCATTCTTGAAAATCATTAAGTTGCTCTTCTTCCTTAGTGGGGCTTAATCCCAAATTATGGCGCGTCCCAATATAGCCATTTAAAAAGGCATAAAGACAACTAATGGAGTGACTACCTAAGTACATGGCGGGTCGGTTTTTGATTTGTTGGAGAATGTCCTGTAATTCCATTGTGAGTACCTTGATGATTGGAGGCTAAAAGCTAAAAGTCTTCTTCCGTTTCTCTACCTAATGGTAGTTGTTGGTGAACCAGCCCTTACAGAAATTATTTTCATTTAACCGGATTGGATATCAATAGGCACGACTACCCACTGTTCCCAAAATATTGGTTCGATCGCGTTAAACTTCTGTTATAATGTTTCTAACCAGTCCTTGCCCTCTCGTTCTGACTCTAACGCTTAAGTATTTTGTACTATGACTACTTCCTCAACCATCAATTCCCAAACCCCCTCCAGTTATTTCCAACAAGCAAACCAACTGAAACTATCAGGGAAGTTAGAAGACGCGATACGGGCTTATCGTCAGTGTATTTCCCTCAATCCCAATTTTGCTTGGGCGCATCATAATTTGGGGGAAGTTTTAGCTCAACAGGGGGAGTTAGATGAGGCGATTAGGTGTTATCAGCAAGCTTGCCAATTAAATCCTACTTCGGCTTGGTTTCATCATAATTTAGGTGAAGTTTTAGAGCAAAAGGGAAGATTAGATGAAGCAATGGTGGCTTATCGTCGCGCGGTGGAAATCTCTCCTGATTTCTACGAGTTTTATAATAGTTTTGGTCGTGTTTTATGGAAAGTGGGACAATTAGATGAAGCGGTCATCCAATTGGAAAAAGCTGTGGAACTCGATCCTGAATCAGCCTTACCTTATGAGAATTTGTGGGACGCGTTTGCGAAAATGAATCGTGTGGATGAGGGTTTGGTCTGTTTGCGAAAGGCGATCAAATTGGATTCGGGTAATTGGCAATTATATTTAAAGTTAGGTGAAGCTTTACATAGTCTCAATGAGTTGGATGAGTCTATTAGTTGTCACACAAGGGTTCTTCAACTAAATCCTAACTTTTATTGGTCTCAATATAAAATTGGTCAAATTTTGGGGACTCAGGGTAAATTAGAGGAAGCCCTTGCAGCCTATCAGAAAGCCAGCGAAATTGAACCTCAAGCCGCGATCGTTCATCATTCTTTGGGTTTGACCCTAACTTTATTGAACCGTTGGGAAGACGCGATCCTGTCTTATAAAGCCGCCCTTAAGCTTGCTCCTGACTCAGCAGTGCTTTACTTACATTTGGGAGATGCGTTGTCGACTCAACAAAAATGGCAACAGGCGATAGTGGCCTATCGTAAGTGTGTTGAACTTGATGGTAATTCCGTTGAGGGAAATGACCATTTAGGCTTTGCATTATATCAATTACAGGAATGGGATGAGGCGATTAATTACTATCGTAAGGCTTTAGAGATAGCTCCAACGTCTGATGTGGTAAATTTCCATTTGGCGGATGCTTTGTATGAAAACTCTAAAATGCAGCCACGAGAAAAAGACGCTCAAAAGGATGTGGATGAGGCGGTTAAATACTATCGAAACGCGGTGGAGTTGAATCCTGGGAATTTGAGCATTTGTCAGAAGTTATTAGGAATTGAGCCCGATGATAGTGAGCTTTATGTATTGTTTGGTTTGGGGTTGGTACAACATCATGAGCTAGAAGGCGCGATCGCGCAGTTTAAAAAGGCGATCGAACTTGATGGCAAGAATGGGGATACTTATCGGTATTTGGGGGATGCTTTGGCTAAGTTGGGACGGTGGGATGACGCGATCGATGCTTATGAGCGATTACTGAAAATTAATCCTGATGATTTTATGTGTTATGTGGGTTTGGGTGATGCTTGGTTGGGTAAGGGGGAGGCAGAGAAGGCCATCAAGTTTTATCAAAACGCGATCGAGCTTAATCCTGATTTGG
>JBEDKD010000066.1:0-5483 GCA_041172365.1 Cyanobacteriota bacterium
TATAATAATCATGGTTCATCACGCGATCCCAGAAACCAGTTTTTTTTTCACGCGATGGGAATCCGTGTTAACTATATCGTTTAATCTCAGTCAAGGAGTCTTAAAGCAATGACAAATCTCAAGGATATATTAGAACCGATCGCGAATATATTTCGCAATATGGGAATACCAGAACCCATTACCCATTGGGGACACCCTTTAATGATGGGAATAGTCATTTTCGCGATGGGTACATTTGTGGGAATTAGTGGATGGCGCGCACGAAAATCAACCGATGAAGAAGTCGCGACAAAAAGTCGTACAGATCACCGAAAAGCCGCGCCATTAATGTTTTTATTTCTCGCGTTAGGCTATACAGGTGGTTTGTTATCATTAGTCATGCAAAAACAACCCATTTTAGAAAGTCCTCACTTTTGGACAGGTTCAGTTGTGTTAATATTACTCGCAACAAATGGTGTACTATCTGCGGGTTTTGGTAATGATAAAGGAACCCTTCGCACCATTCATGCTTATTTGGGAAGTGTTGCATTAGTTCTATTATTTATTCATGCAGCATTAGGCTTAAAATTAGGTCTTTCCCTTTAAAAAACGAGCCGCGAAGAAAAACCTTCTTCCTTCTTCCTTCTTCCTTCTTCCTTCTTCCTTCTTCCTTTTATTATGAATCAAGCGATCGGTGTAGTTTTATGTTTAGCCTACATCATAGGGTTGATGGTAGGACAAATTAATGGGGGAGGATATGTACTCTTAGGATTAGGAGTATTCGCGGCTATTATTTTCCCTATTTTAATTAGAAAAACACCCAAACCGAGACGACAACGCACTCAAGATCATAATAACCCATTACCCCCATCACCATTTTTATTTTTACCTTATTCATTTTTCAACAAATGGTTATGGATTAGCGCGGGAATTATTGGATTTTTAGCCAGTATTTATTTTCAATATCGTATTCCAGTCCCCGATGATAATGATATTAGTAAACTATTAGATCAGCAAAATTATCAAAACACTTTGATAACGGTTTATGGTGAGATAGAAAGTACCCCTCGCCTCACTCGTGCCGGAAAAATACAATTTATTTTAGAAGCAAAACACGTTAATGAAATTAATGGGATTAATGGACCGGCTCATGTTAATAAACCTGTAACAGGTAAGATTTATGTAACCGCGCCTTTGTTACAGGGTACGGGTTTATATCCGGGGGCTACGGTGGGAATTACGGGTAAGTTATATGCACCCCAAAAACGTAAAAATCCTGGGGGTTTTGATTTTAAAGAGTTTTTGGAAAATGAGGGTATTTTTGCGGGTTTTAGTGTTCGTAAAATTGCCGGAAATGAGACAGGGGAATCACCGCCTCTCAGTTTTTTTTCTATCCGTCGTCGCATTGTTAAACCGATTATTGAAGGGTTAGGTATTCCAGAGGGCGCGTTAGTGAGCGCGATCGCGCTAGGGAAACAGGCGATCGATTTACCGTATAATATAAAAGATACCTTTGTGTTAGCAGGATTAGCCCACGCGATCGCGGCTTCGGGAACCCAAGTCTCATTAATATTAGGAGTCGTGCTTGCCTTAACAAAAAGATTGTCCAAAACGATAAAATTCACATTAGGGATTACTTCATTAATCATTCTTTTAGGCTTAACGGGATTAGAGCCTTCCATCGTAAGAGCCGCGTTTATGGGAGTTTTAACCTTAATTGCCATTATTTTAGAACGACAAATTAAACCATTAGGGGCATTACTTTTAGCAGCCACAGTTTTATTATTAATTAATCCTTTATGGATACAAGATTTAGGATTTCAATTAAGTTTTTTAGCCACATTAGGGTTAGTGGTAACAGCTCCACCGTTGATGAAAATATTGGACTTTTTACCAACACCGATCGCGTCTCTAATCGCGATACCCATTGCGGCATCTATCTGGACTCTGCCGAGATTAGCCGCGGTGTTTAATTGTTTACTTCCCTATTGTATTATTACGAATATTCTGGCCTCAGTTTTGATTACTATTATTAGTATTGGGGGATTTATTACCGCGATCGCGTCTTTGCTGGTTCCCTCATTAGGAAAAGCCATATCTTCTTTACTATACTATCCGACTTATGGATTAATTGAACTTGCCGATTATTTTGCAAAATTACCCGGAAATCGTGTTAATGTCGGGACAGTTTCTCTCCTTCAAGAAATTGCCTTATATAGTTTATTTATTATGGTTTGGGGAATAGGGACTTTTCGAGAAAAACAACGGGAATTCGCAAAAACTCAGAAACAAAAAGTTAAACCACCTGAAAAACGTTTTCGCCTGGTTCCCATCGCGCTAATTATTGCCATTGGTATTATAGTTTTACCCGCGTGGAAATATCAAACCTCGACATTTAAGGCGACAATTTTAGCCAGTACCAAAGAACCGATATTAGTGCTGAATAAACGAGGGAAAATTACCTTGATTAATAGTGGCACAGAAGATGATGTCAGATATACAGTTTTTCCCTGGTTAGCCCAAGAAGGGGTGAATGAAATTAAAAACGCGATCGCGACTCATACTCGTTTAGGATTAAGCACGGGTTGGTCAAATTTGATTGGACAATTACCGATTCAAAATTTCTATGATATTCCCTCAAGTCAACAGGCTTATTATAATAGTAATCAAACTTTTTTAAAGACATTAAAAGTACGTCAAGGTGTCTATAATCCTTTACAGGAAAACCAGACAATTTCTCTGGATAATTTGACAATGAATGTGATTAACTCCGATGCGCCTCTTGTCCAATTTCAGATAGATAATAAAAAATGGTTATTAGTGGGGGATCTTCCCATTAATGATCAAAACAGTTTAGCTCTCAATGGTGATCTTAAAGATATTCAGGTGATCTTGTGGAGTGGTATCCCTTTAAGTCAAGAATTTATCAGTGTGATTCAGCCGGAAATCGCGATCGCGTCGGGAAACGCGATCGATCCCGAAACCGAAAGACGTTTGCGAGTCGCGAAAACTCTCATCTACTTAACATCACAAGACGGCGCGATCGAGTGGACACCCGAGGACGGGTTTCGGCCTACCCTAGAATCCGACGAAAATTTAATTTCTTGGCCATAGCACTTGACAAAAGTTATCCGGGTAAGTTATAATGAGTTTTGCTCAAGTCAAATCTTGGAGAGGTGGCAGAGCGGTTGAATGCGGCGGACTCGAAATCCGCTATGGTTGCAAGATCATCGTGGGTTCAAATCCCACCCTCTCCGTTGAAATTCCCTCTATCTCGTCGTTTCAGACTCACTCAAGTCTATCACGAGTTAAAATATACCAAGTTGTCTTAAGTTAACTTGGTATATTTTATGAGAGATTTTGGGGAAGAATTGGGGAAGGTTAACGCGGCTTTAGACCGGATTGAGATTCGACGCAAGGGCGATCGCCTCTATCTCAGAGCTACCCTTCCCCCCAAGCCGGGTGATGGTGACAAACCCAAACGCTATGAGTTGAGCACAGGGTATGGGGCTAATCCAGAGGGATTACGGTTTGCCAAAGCTAAAGCTTTGGAAGTAGAAGGTCAGCTCCTACGGGAAGCTTTCGACTGGACTCCGTGGCTTAAGGGGAAAAAGAAACCTCCCGAAACCGTTGGTGAATGGATTAACAGGTTTGAGGAAAATTATTGGGAGTCTAGGGAGCGTACAAGTGCGAAGCTTTGCACTTGGGAAACTTCTTACCAATATCCTTTCTCCAAACTTAATAGAGATGAACCCTTGACAGAAAATCTTTTGAAACTAAGCATTTTGCAAACAACACCAGGTTCAAGAAGTCGTCAACTATTTTGTTTTGCTTATCAAGCTTTGGCTAAATTTGCGGGACTTTCCACTAATTTTAAAGATTTAGCTAAAGGTCACGAAACTCAAATTAAGCGCGATCTCCCTACTGATGAAGAAATCGAGCTTATGTGGGAATCTATTAAAAACCCGGCTTGGAAATGGGTTTTTGGTATTCTTGCGGCTTACGGTCTCCGTCCCCATGAAATTTTCCATCTTGATTGCTCGGAACTTTCCACCGAACCGGGTTGGTTAAAAATTCTTCCCCAAACCAAAACTTCATCAAGAATTATTTTACCTCTTAAATCTGATTGGCGATGCCGTTGGCAATTATGGGATATTAAAATGCCAAATATTAAGACTGTTGGTAAAAATAATCAAGAACTTGGACAAAAAATTACCCCAGGACTTCATTCACAAGGCATTAAAATTACTTCCTATCATTTACGAGATGCTTATGCTGTCCGAGCATCTATTCTGGGTATTGATCCCGCGATCGTTGCCCGATGGATGGGTCATTCTCTACAAGTTCACTTTCATCAATATCATTCTCATATTGACAAAAGAGGTTTTGAAGAAGCTTATCATCGGGCTCATCAAAATAATTAAATCCTTTTTTCCGGCGCGATCGTTTTGATATCACGTTCCCATTGTTTGACGTTAATCAAAATCCGGTTTCCATTAAAACTATAATGTGTGCCCATTTTCAAGGGACTTTTTCGAGGATTTAATCGGGATTCTCTAATCATTTTTCGTAATTTAGAATCCGAGATGCCCAAAGCGATCGCGGCGTTTTTTATCGGATGAAATTCTGATAAAAGTCCATAGCCCTTTAACGCGGCTTCTAATGCCGCGATCCTTTCCTTTAATTCTGTTATTTCCTCTGATAACTCTTTACTCATTTTTCTTGGGGGGAATTATTAACTCAAAATTAGGTGACTGTTTGGGTTTTTGCCGACGAGGATCTATGCGATTTTCTTTATAACCCGCAATGGTTTCTAAAGCATGAATCGCAGAAACTAATAATTTAATCGAATAAGGACGGTTAGCTATCTTCTTCAACAGTTGGTAACACTTGTTTAGAAGTTCGGCTTTTTCGGCTTCTATATTAGTTGAGGTTTGTTGGTTCATTTTCATAAAAATCTGGGACTTTTACCCATTGGCAAGTTTGACAAAAAAATCCGTCAAGTCCAGAGATAAGGATTTTATTTCCGCACTGGAAACAATTTCCTATTCCCGATATCTTCTCTTTATATGACATCAATTCTAACTCCTTTTAATCGGTTTTAATCTGTTAATTTTTGCCACAAATAATCATTCGGGCACGGCAAACCCACCACAATTTTCACAAGTGGCAAACTTGTCTCTGTAATTCTGTAATCAGGATTAACTTATCCTAATTTGATTGTGATTTGGATTCATTTTGATTTAATTCCGAAATAAACCGACGAATGCGCTGTTGCACAACTTTTGGTAACAGTAAAACTGCTTTATTCATACAGCGCGATCGTTGTTCACGATTAGGAATTAAATTCCGAACTAAATCTAAGGTTTGGGCATCTTGACAATCCCGTAACATTTCCGCAAAACATTCGATATTTTCTTCCGACATTAACTCTTCTTCATCAAATAACTCCTCCTTCACTTCTGTCTTATTCTCATCATTAGTTAAACTTTCGGTTTCTGGGA
>JBEDKD010000067.1:0-20485 GCA_041172365.1 Cyanobacteriota bacterium
CCCCCATCTTCTATACAACGATATAAGAAGAGGTAATGGCGGGGGCGCGATTCACCGCGACTAGGGTTTGATACAAAATCGCGCAAATTTCCCCACGGGTAATATCTCGTAGGGGTTCAAGTTGATTGACGGTGGGATAATTGACAATCATTTTGCGTTCCGTGGCCGTGGCTACCGCGTCTGTCGCGTAACTGGGAATTTGTACGCGATCGCTATACTTGGTTAAAGAATTAGGGTTTCCTCCCTTAAGCTGCAACCCCGCGACTAACGCGACGATCGCCTGTACCCGAATCAAATTCTGATCTGGCCGAAAAGTAGAATCAGGATAACCAGACATAAACCCTGCCCGGTTTACTTTCTCAACGGCAGCCTTACCCCAGAAATTATCCGCGACATCTTGAAATACTGTCGCGTTACGCTTCGGAGCTACATCAAAGGCCTTGGCTAATAATGCCGCGTATTGGCCCCGATTTAAAGGAGCATCTGGTTTAAACGTATTATCAGGAAAACCACTGACAATACCCATCGCGACTAACCCTTCAATAAATCCGCGTGCCCAATGATTACTAATATCGCTAAAAGTCACCTTCGTGGGAGAGGGAGAGGGTGCGGGTGCGGGTACTGGAGAGGGTACAGGTGCGGGAGATGGTTTCGGTGCGGGTGCGGGTGCGGGTGCGGGTGCGGGTACTGGAGAGGGTGTGGGAGAGGGTTTAGGTGCGGGTGCGGGTGCGGGTGCGGGTGCGGGTGCGGGTACTGGAGAGGGTGTAATATTGTCTGCTAACTCGATTAATCCTTGGAGTTGAAGGGGATTGAGTTGATTCCCACAGGAAACTATTTTAAAGGAGGTGGCATTTTGTATGTCGTATTGACCATTATTACGGAAAATATTTCCCCCAGGATCAAGATGATTTCCGAGATCGGGTAAGGATTTAGATATCATCGTTAAACCGTCTTGAAGGTTATTCTCAATACGATTTTTTCGCAAAATGGGGCTAGAGTCACCCGCCAAAACAATACCGGAACGGTTTTCTATGATTTGGTTTTCCATGATCAGAGGCGCGGATTGATCTTGGAGCGAGATCGCGTAACCTGTCTTTTGAAATAAATTACGCTTGATTTCTCCTTTGGCTGTTTTGGCCATGATCACTCCCGCGGCCGAATTACCGAGAAAGACATTATCAAAAATATAGGGAAACGCGACACCAGTAGCAAAAATACCTTCTCGTTTACATAGGGTAAAGGTGCAATTAGAAACTTTCGCGGTGGTGGATTCAATCCAAACACCGGTTCCTCGAATATCGTTATTAGTAACTTTTACTCCCTGTAATGTGGCATTTTGCTGCAAAAGGAATGTCACATTTTGACCGGCCGCGGTGGGACTGACAAATTTACCGCTTCCCAAGATCAAGACATCACTGCCTTTATTTCCCTCATTTCCTATTACCGTTACACCCGGAGGCACAGTCAGGGGAAATATTTCTCCACTGGCTGTGCTATAGCTACCGGAGGCTAATTGAATTGTACTTCCTGATTGGGCTTTTCCTAGGGCTTTGGCAATGGTTTTGAAGGGGGCTGATTGACTCCCTGTGGCTGCATCATTACCAGTTTGGGGATTAACGTATAGTGTTGCCATGATTTATTCGTCACTAAATGGATATATCAGAACCGCGATAGCTATATCCTAACTGAAGCTTTGAACTTTCCTATTTAATCGACCTCTTTTTTCTCACTTTCACACTCTTTTGGTACAATTTATTATACAAAATATAAAAAAGAAGGATGAGAAAATTTGATTTTGGTTTTGACTATTATAAAGGTTTTCCGTTGCGTACAATACAAATAGTGCTATTGTTGATGATCTTCAAATAAAACTGATGAGGGGTTGATCGACTTCCGGGGGGGGTTGCCTCAATTCATGGCTGGGGGGATGGCAAGATTTAGTAGATGAACTCCATAATTGACAAGTTTTGTCAAAACGCTTCTCGGTTTATGTCTTTTTACGATCGCGTATGTGGAAGGGTATTTTTTTGGGGACGTGAAAATACAGGCCTTTCCACCATTACTGGAAAAAAATTTTTGCTCTTGAGTGGGGATGCACTCAATGGCAATATATAAGGATAAAGGAAGAAGAAACTCCGATACGCGGGGTGATATACCCGAATTTAAGGTGGTTAAGATCATTACTCTTGGGGAAGTGATGATTTTTCCTCCCTTCGGCATGGAAGTAACCCCAAGCTTCTCGACACAAAAGGAGAAGGGAGAAGTCTCTCCTCTTTTTGATGCTGTCTGAGCTTTGGAGTTTGGCAAATTTCACAGGGAAATCTTTGAGCATAGAGGATTAATCGACTATTGACAGGGATCGTTGAGGAAGATGGGTGATAGGTGCAATATCCTTGACTCTTTTAAACCACTGTTGTCTTAGCCCCGATTCGGATTCTCTTGTCAGGTATGGGGATGAAACCCGCGTAGTAAAGAACCCTCTTGAGTTTATACCCGGAGATATTTGTAGAGCCGATAGGAATTAATACAGGGGGAGTTTACCCGAAAACTCTGACTAACCCTGATCAATATTTACCACTCCTTAAGCAGATTATGGGGAGTATGGGATTCGAGGTAAGTAAAAATGGCACTTGCCTGATGGAGCTTTGGCACAATTGTCCCCCAAAATCTCTCGAACAATTGGAGGATGACAATGATTTACCCTATGGTAGGAATATCTTATGGGTGAGAAACCCTGGGGGGAATTTTCTGTGTAATTCCTGATCTGGTATCATATTAGGGATCTCTTGAGTGTAAATTTTTTGTAACACGCAAGGGAGAAGAAGGGACGCGATCGCGCTCCAGAAAAAAAAAAAAAAAAAAGTGCAAAAAAAGTAAAAAAGAGATTGAAAGTTGAGAATCAATATGCTTTAATAAACTTAGATTGATATTAAAGAGGTACAAGCAATGTCAGAAGTAGTAACAGGGGCATTAACAGGAAAAGCCCTCCTGCAAAAAGTAAAAGGTAGTGGCGATTTACCCCGTAGAGAACTGGCGAAACTGTGTGGTTACTATAGCACCAGTAAATCCGGTGAGGTTCGGATTAACTTAGCAGAGTTTTACGATGCAGTGTTAGCAGCCAAAGGCATCGAACTGGAAAAAAGCAAAACCGATGGTCGTGGTCGTGAAGCCAGCTATCGGGCGACAGTTCACAAAAATGGCTCTATTGTGATTGGCGCGAACTATACTCAAGAAATGGGTTTGAAACCAGGTGATGAATTTGAAATCAAACTGGGTTATAAGCATATTCGCTTAATTCAAGTAGATGCCAACAAAGAAGAAGGCGGCGACGACGAAGGGGAAGAATAAAAGTTGATGTCTCACGCACAGAGTCCCATCACCCGTTGAGTAGGCTGTGCGTGGTTGAGACTGATGACTTGATAGTATCCCAAAGGGAAAAAATATCAGCCCACACACCGAAGCCTTGAAACTCTCCCAAGACATGATGAGTTCTCAGTAATAGGAAAAAATTGTCATTGTACCCAAATCCTTAGTCAAAAAAGGGTGGAGAGTCGTGGCGATCGCGGTGGTTTTGGGTGAGACTCTCTCATCTGATTTTTCTTGGCAAATCTTCTGATTTGTTACCAATAACCAAACTAATTATACCTTGTGCTATAAAATAGCTGAAAAGTTGTTGAGATGAGATAAAATCTCACTTAGTATAAATCAGTCAAGCCAAATTAAAGTGGGTCACGCGGGTCTTTTTGCAGACGCGATCGTGGCCCACTTTGAGATTTGGGGCTTCTCTTGAGCATGGGGAAATGAAATCAACCACCTTGGCACTAAGACACTAAGGGGTTATTTTCGATCGCGTTGAGGTTTAGCCATTGGCGCTAATAAAATCAACCACCTTGGCACTAAGGCACTAAGCAGGTATTTTCGATCGCGTTGAGGTTTGGCAATTGGTGGCACTATGGGGAAATCAAATCAACCACTAAGGCACTAAGACACTAAGGGGTTATTTTCGATCGCGTTGAGGTTTGGCAATTGGTGGCACTATGGGGAAATCAAATCAACCACCTTGGCACTAAGACACTAAGGGGGTATTTTCGATCGCGTTAAGGTTTGGCAATTGGTGGAGCTATGGGCTAATGAAATTAACCACTAAGGCACTAAGGCACTAAGGGGGTATTTTCGATCGCGTTGAGGTTTAGCCATTGGCGCTAATAAAATCAACCACCTTGGCACTAAGGCACACTGGGGGTTATTTTCGATCGCGTTGAGGTTTGGCAATTGGCGGCGCTATGGGGAAATCAAATCAACCACCTTGGCACTAAGACACTAAGGGGGTATTTTCGATCGCGTTGAGGTTTGGCAATTGGTGGCGCTATGGGCTCATCAAATTAACCACCTTGGCACTAAGGAGATATTTTCGATCTCAAGGGGCAATACCTTCGCGATTTCTTTGTCGGTTGGGTTTCGTACCTCAACCCAACCTACGAATCTAAGGGGGTATTTTCGATCGCGTTGAGGTTTAGCCATTGGTGGCGCTATGGGCTAATGAAATTAACCACCTTGGCACTAAGGCACTAAGGGGGTATTTTTGCCTTGAGGTTTAGGAATCAAGAGAAGCAAGTGAGTTAGACTAGAGCAAGAATTTATTGCCGACGATCGCGATATGGTTTTACCTGTCATCCCCTCCAGTCTTTTTACCCCTGTTGTCGCAGAAGCGGGGGGTTTTTATCTGCATAATGATTCATCCCACAGACAGGAAGAATGGATTGAAGTTTTGGTGGATATTCCCTATCCCGTTGCTGAGGATAGCCCCCAAGCCGAGCAAAAATTATTTACCTATCGCGTCCCTGGGCATCTGCAAGTACAACCCGGAGATATTTTAAGTGTCCCCTTTGGTAATCAGCAATTAGGCGCGATCGCGATCCGTTTTATTTCTCAACTTCCTGAGAATTTAACTCGCGATCGCATTAAAGAAGTGGAAGATATTATTTGTCAAGGTTTTTTCCCTCCGACATACTGGGAATTACTTAACCAAGTTGCGACTTATTATTATACACCTTTAATCCAAGTGATACGCGCGGGACTTCCACCGGGTTTATTAGGAAGAAGTCAACGTCGCATTCGTCTTACTCCTGACGCGATTCCCCCTGGGGCTGATCTTTTTTTAAATCCTGTTGCTCGTCAAGTTTTAACATTATTAGAAAAATCCAAAACCGGAGACTATACTTGGCAATATTTACAACGTCAAATTCCGGGTGCTCGACGCGGTTTACAGGATTTACTTAAACGTAAATGGGTAGAAAGTTATTTGGAACCTCCCACCCCTGCTAAACCTAAATTAAGACAGGCTGTTACTTTAACTGAACAAGTATTAACGAGAGATTTAACATCTCGTCAAGAAGAAGTTTTAGAGATGTTAAGACGACGAGGCGGGGAAATGTGGTTAACCGATTGGTTACAAATTGCTCAAACCAGTTCTTCTGTTATTAAAGCTTTGGAACAAAAAGGCTATATTGTGATTGAAGAAAGGGAAGTTTTGCGGCGGGAACAGGGTATTGGGGAAGAGCGAGATCAGGCAAAAGTTCTCACTTCTTATCAAGAAGACGCGGTTAATGTTATTACTAATTTATTGAGTTTTGCTGAAGTATTATTACATGGGGTGACGGGTTCCGGTAAAACTGAAGTTTATTTACAGACGATCGCGCCTATTATAGAAAGAGGTCAATCGGCTTTAATATTAGTACCTGAAATTGGTTTAACTCCTCAATTAACCGATCGATTTCGAGCCCGATTTGGTCAAAAAGTTTGTGTTTATCATAGCGCCTTATCTGATGGAGAACGTTATGATACTTGGCGATATATGTTACAAGGTATTCCTCAGATTATTATCGGCACGCGATCGGCGATTTTTGCCCCCTTACCCCATCTCGGTATTATTATCTTAGATGAAGAACATGATAGCAGTTTTAAACAAGAACAACCCGCGCCTTGTTATCATGCTCGTCTTGTGGCAAAATGGCGCGCTCAATTAGAAAATTGTCCCCTGATTTTAGGCTCGGCTACCCCCTCTTTAGAAACCTGGGCAGAAATCAAGCAAAATTTCCCTAATTCCCCTAATTCCCCATCACCTATTACCCATTATCTCTCATTACCGGAAAGAGTTTACTCTCGCCCGATGCCTCCCGTAGAAATCGTCGATTTACGAGAAGAATTAAAACAGGGAAATCGCTCTATTTTTAGTTTTTCTCTGCAAAATGCCTTAAGTCAATTACAAGCTAAAAAACAACAGGGGATATTATTTATTCATCGACGGGGTTATAGTACCTTTGTCTCCTGTCGTAGTTGCGGTTATGTCATGGAATGTCCTAACTGTGATGTATCTTTATCTTATCATCATACCCAGGAAAACTCGGCAGAATTATTAAGATGTCATTATTGTAATCATGTCCAATTACAACCGCCCAGATGTCCTGATTGTGGTTCCCCTTATTTTAAACATTTTGGCAGTGGTACTCAAAAAGTGGAACAGGAATTAAAGCGACTATTTCCTGAGTTAAAATGTATTCGTTTTGATAGTGATACGACTCGCACAAAAGATGCCCATCGTAATTTATTAACTAAATTTGCTAAGGGAGAAGCGGATATTTTATTAGGCACGCAAATGTTAACAAAGGGCCTGGATTTAGCCCAGGTAACTTTAGTGGGAGTTGTCTCCGCGGATGGATTATTACATTTTTCGGATTATCGCGCGCGGGAAAGGGCTTTTCAAGTATTAATGCAAGTCGCGGGAAGGGCAGGAAGAGGGGATGATCCGGGGCGAGTGATTATTCAATCTTATACACCCGAACATCCGGTAATTCAAGCAGTGAAACGTCATCATTATGACTCATTTGTTGAGGTGGAATTACGGGAAAGAGCCGAATTAAATTATCCGCCTTATCAACGATTAGTTTTATTGAGATTAACAGGGGTTAATGCGGGAGAAGTTGAGGAAACCGCGTATCAATTAACCAATGTTTTAATGGCCGAAAATCAAGATAATGCTTTGTTTGAATTGTTAGGACCAGCACCCGCTCCTATTATGAGAATATCGAATCGTTATCGGTGGCATATTTTATTAAAGTTATCTTTGGATGTGCCCAGAGAGGTATTAAATTTGGCGAATTTAAGGGAAATTTGTCCGCGTAGTATTAGTTTAGTGATTGATGTTGATCCGTTACATTTTGGATAGTAGGGAAACGGCAGTGCCGTTTCCCTACTGCTGTGTCCTGATTTCGGGTAAGGGACTCTCTTCGAGATAGAGTTTTGTCGCTTTTTTGAGGTTCGCGATCGCGTCTCCTCAGAAATCACGCTTTTTTATCAGTTGGCAGACAAGGCGCGATCGCTTTCTCATAAAAACAGTTTTCCGCGTAGATAATTTTCAAGCTAACATTCGAGCGTGAGCAATTTCTCTGTCACAGATAAGACGGACTTGTGAACGAAAG
This sequence comes from Cyanobacteriota bacterium, assembly GCA_041172365.1. GTDB lineage: Bacteria > Cyanobacteriota > Cyanobacteriia > Cyanobacteriales > Microcoleaceae > JBEDKD01. The sequence goes on from JBEDKD010000067.1 coordinate 7,479, forward strand.
AGTGAGACAATAGCTACTGTTTTTCCCGTCAAGGTAACAAATTCTACTTCGTATCCTACGCCACCTTGATGTACTAAAACCACAGTGCCAATATCCCCTTTGCTTAAGTTTTGTTCTGGGATATCAGTTGTTAAAACAACGGTATCAAGTTCTTGAATCATTTTGTTTTTTAATCTAGTGGATAGGCACTTACTAGCCTGGGAGTTTCGTCTCCGGTTTCAATAAACCAGACAGAGCGCACAAAGGGTTTTCTGCCATCTGCTGCGAGGAGTTCTCCTTCAACAACCTACCGAGTGCCAAAAGGGGATTCTTCAATTTTAGCTAATTCATAATCCGCATTAACCATAATTAAGGCGATCAGTCAAGGAGGGGAGCGATCGCGTTTCGTCAGAAATCACGCCCTTTGATAAGCTGGGAAAAGAAAGCTCGGTGCCCGAAGGCATCCCCTTAGTGGCTGTTATGAACTAACTGATGATGAATTAACGGCACAGCAAATTTTATTTCTCTAGTTTACTGAGTGCTAACTTTTTGAATTATGCTAGGATAGTCTTGCGAAAAGTAGTGACACACGATCGCTCCGATTAAAATCCTGATTGCCTATGTTAAAATTATGGAAGCTCAACCACGAGAAGTACGGAACTACCTGAAAGCCGATGGGACAAGTCCCTTTGAAGGATGGCTTGATTCCCTTCAAGATACTAAAACTGTATCTAAAATCAAGAAGCGACTGAAGCGAGTTGAGCTTGGCAATCTGGGAGATTATCGCTCAGTAGGAGCGGGAGTTTATGAACTTAAAATTGATTATGGTCCTGGCTATCGGGTTTATTTTGGACAAATCGGGTTAACAATAGTTTTGCTCCTATGTGGTGGTGATAAAAGCACTCAAGAGCAAGATATTAGCCAAGCTAAAAAATACTGGAGAGATTATGAAAGAACTCAAAGTGCCAACAAGTAGAAGTTACCATAAATACTTGATTTCTTCTCTGAAAAACCCCGAAAGTGCTGCTGGCTATATCGAGGTTATGTTGGAATTGGAGTCAGAAGGACCCGAACCTGAATTGTTGCGAGCAGGACTTAAAGATGTGGTGGAGGCTTATTTACAGATGAATAAGTTATCGGTGGAAGCTAAATTTATTTATGAGAAACTAGATCGGATGTTGTCTGAGAGTGGGGGTGAAGAAATTTATGCTTTGATAACTCTACTAGATGAACTGGGGTTACAGTTAGCTGTCACAGTAAAATAGGTTAATTAATCAAGGAATTAGGCGCGATCGCGTATCATCAGAAATCTCGCTTTTTTATAAGTAGGGAGAAGAAGCGCGATCGCGTTTCGTCAGAAATCCGGCTTTCCCTCTCATGGCTAAATTTATTTTCATATCATCAAATTATGCTATAGTATAAAATATGAGTCACGATCGCGAAGATGCAATTCCTGATATTAAAAATGGAAACTCTGTTATTAGCCCTGGTTATTATATTACAACTCGTGCTGATTTTTCTCATTCTACAGCGCGAATACCGCCTATTGCCAGAAGGTTTAGTCCTTCGATATCAACCTCAATCTTTACAGGATAAAACTGAGCCGGAGAAAGTCAGTTCCGAAAATTTGTGGGACAATCCCCCCCCAGCATCAGAAGAATTAAAATTGACTGTTGCAGAATTTAAGAGTAAGCATGATAGGAGTCAGTCGTGGGATGGAGATTTTGTACTTTAAAAAGTTTTCCCAATTTCCCGAGAGATGGTTTTGACTGTGGAGATGAGGAAATAAATAATTATCTAAAAAATCTGGTTGAAACGGCTGATGAAGCTGGTTTTTCTAGGACTTTTTTGATGATTCCTGAATCGGGGGAAGCCAAGGTTTATGGATTTTATACTCTTAGTGCCTCGATAATTCCCGTTAAAGAATTGCCGGATGAATACAGACAAATTCTCCCTTTTCCCATTCCGGCTCTCCTGATTGGACAATTTGCAATTGATAAGGTTTGGCAAGGGCAAGGGATAAGTCGGAAACTTTTGGCTGATGCTTATCGCCGAATTTGTTTACTCTTTGAACAGGAAATTATTGGATTTCAAGCGATTAGGGTTGATACGAGAAATGATGTGGCAAAACGATTTTGGTTAAAGCAGGGTTTTGTCCCTTTTAAAAAGAATACGCGTTCTCTGTTTTTGCCAGTCAAGACTCTTCTTAGAGAGCTAGAAATTTAGTTTGGTTTTTCACACGATCGCGTCTCGTCAGAAATCTCGCTTTTTTATACGTTGGGAGAAAAGGCGCGATCGTGTATCATCAACAATAGCGCTTTTTTACAAGTAGGGAAAAGAGGCGCGATCGTGTCTCGTCAGAAATCACGTTTTTCACAAAGTAGGGAGAAGAAGCGCGATCGTGTCTCGTCAGAAATCCTGCTTTTTCACAAAGTAGGGAGAGGAAGCGCGATCGCGTGTCGTGAGGCATCACATTATCGCCTAACGCAGCAAAGCTACAAATCCAGCTTGTTCAAAATGTTTATCATAGGCGAGTGCTTCTAAGATATTTTGTTGCTGCATAATTTGAAATGATGTGCAATCTGTGTGACTCCAGGCTTGATCGAGTCGGCTATGGTATAGCTCAAGTGCGCTTTGAAAGAGTTCATTGGTTTGACTAACTACTTCGATTTCAGGATTGTTAAAGGAATGATTGATAAATTTAACGGCTTTTTGTCTATAAAAACTCCCCTTTCCAGAGAAAGCATTTAGTAATTCAGTAAATACCATTTCACTGGTGACAATGGGTACAGTTTTTAGAGAGATTGTGAGGTTTCTAGCTTTTTGATGTAGATCATCATCGGGATTGAGTAAGGCAATCCAATAACCTGTATCAGCAAATATTTTTCTCATTCTTTTTCCTTGGGTGAGCCATACAAGTAGCTATCTAAATTTTTTGATAAGTCTTTCGGTAGCTGTGCATTCTCTTCCGTTGGTGTTTCATAATTCATCTGATCTATGAAATTCAAAAAAGAGGGAATATCTGAAGTTTCTGAATTATGGTTGGGAAAATCATCTTGATTTTTTCTAGCTTTAATGAAGAGCAAAAAATCCCAAAGTTCTCTCACTAAAGTATCGGGAGTTTGGGCAATCTCACGAAGCAATTGTTCTCTGACAGACATGGTTTTATCCTCATTCCGAGGTTTCTTTATTTCTTCTTCCTAGTTTATCCCAGATGGAAATTTTTGACAAGCACAGGGGGTAGGCGCGATCGCGTCTCCTCAGAAATCACGCTTTTTTATAAGTTGGGAGAGGAAGCGCGATCGTGTTTTCGCCTAACGCAGCAAAGCTACAAATCCAGCTTGTTCAAAATGTTTATCATAGGCGAGTGCTTCTAATATCACTCTTATGTTACCCTAAGCAGAGGAAAATAAAAGCCTTATGATGAAAGCCATCTCTAGTGTCTTGTCTGGCGATCACTAGCTGATAAAAACCTCAAAACGTAGCTGAATTGCTAGAAACCTCTGAATACAAGAGTTTCAGATTTTCTTCTCATAGCTAGTGACACAAGAGCGTTAGAGTCCAAAAGTTGCTTCCTGTCCTAGTAGGGCATTTCGACCTCCACAATTCATAACAAGGATTTGAATTTCATTGGCATGGTTTTCTGTAACTTCTATTTGAACTATAATTTCTCCTGCACTCACACGCTTAGTAGCTGTTAGGGTGTTTTCTTGCACGATCCAATAATCGATTCTTCTGAGATCGTCTGCATCCAATACACTTCTTAGGCGTGTTTGAAAACTCTTTGCACTTTCCATTGTTGGGAAAAATGCTACCATAGAGACATAACCGTTAGACATCTCAAACCTCGTTACTACAAATTGATTACACTTAGAAAAGTTATTGGGTTTCTACCAATATGTGTCAACGCACATAAGTCGAATCCTCTATCAGCCGAGGAGCGGGAATGCCTCTTTTTTTAATATTCTGGCTTTAGGTAAATTATTCCCGAATTAATGGCCCCCCATCCCATAAGTCCTATCAACATTATTCCACCTAGAAAAAAAGGACAAATTACTTCTGACTCTTGTTGAGTAGTGTTTGAAATTATCCCTAAGATCAAGGCTAAATGACCTATTAACCCTGACAGGAAACTTCCATAGGGAACAGAAAGCAGTAAAAAACTTAGAATTGCATAGCCTATGCAAACCTTTAATGCCAAATTGTAATTTTCAGATTGTTGAGACAATTCATCTTCATATCGCAATGGGTCTTTATTGTTTGCAAGACAGTTTAGCAAGTATAAAGCCAGGAAGATTCCTAGTTTTCCGACTAAGATTCCTACTAAACTATAGCCAACTAGCACATATTCTAAACCGGGTAAACCGTGAAACATCTACCTAGCAAATACACGTTCCATAAGTAAGCCCTCAATTCATTATCCCCAAGATTAGCCCGTTCCTTCAAATTAAGGTGATTTGACTTCAAAAAAAGCTTGCTTTTTTCTTTTATAAGAATACTCCTAAATACCAAAGCTTGTCAAGCCATATAAAGTCATATTTAGTTAATTTTTCGATCCCAACCAGGCCAGAAAAAGTCACATTTAGCTGGTTGCTACCGAAAAAGTTATGTCTAGTTAGGTTACAATGAGATCAAACACTACCACCTGACTCACCGATGGATATTGAAGAGGCCTTAAATTTTACTGATCATCTCGCTTTGACTACTACCGGAAAACACTTAGATAGTCTGCAAAAAGCTATACTGCGGGGGGCTTGGAACAGTCAAAAATATAAGGAAATTGCACAGGAGCAAAACCGTTCAGAAAAATATGTTAAAGAAGTGGGCTTTAAATTATGGAAACTTCTATCAGTTGCATTAGGTGAGGAACAAGTATCTAAAGCCAATTTTAGAGCAACGCTGGAAAATTTACGATTTGGCAATATCTCACTTTTTGGCAATGGCTGTATCCACATTCGTAACATCTCTGCTAATAGTTTGTACTCCCCAGAAGTCTCACAATCTGAACCGCAATACAACGATGAATTTAACGAAAAAAAAAGTAATACTAAACCAAAAGTCTGTCAAGATTTATCCGATGCACCAGAGCATAAACTATTCGATAACCGCACCTCCGAACTCACTACCCTTAAACAATGGATATTAGAAAATCGTACCCGTGTCGTCACCATCTTAGGATTAACCGGAATTGGCAAAACCACGATCGCGCTCCAACTGATCCCACAAATCCAAGATCAATTTGATTATGTCATCTGGCGCAGCCTCCACAACGCACCACCCCTCGAAACACTCCAAACAAACTTAATTCAATTCCTCTGTAGGGACGCCGCCCCCGTGCCCGAAGAAAGGGCAACCACGAAGGGATTACCCCAGAAAGAAAGGGCAACCACAGGGGGATTGCCCCTACGAGAGTATTTACGTTCCCACCGATGTCTCATCATCCTTGATGACGTACAAATGATTTTCAGCAACGGAAAACTCCCTGGCAATTACCAACCCGGATCGGAAAATTACGGCACATTTTTTAAACAAATAGCCGAATCATCTCACAACAGTTGTTTAATGTTACTAAGTTGGGAAAAACCTACAGAAATTGCCGTCTTAGAAAGCCAAAACCACGCCTGTAAGACTTTACAACTCAATGGTTTACTCGTAACCGAAGCCGAGAAAATATTCAGACAAAAAGGTTTATCCGAACCCGAAAACTGGTCAGAATTGATTAACCTTTACCGAGGCAATCCCTCCTGGTTAAATATAGTTGCCGCCATAATTCAAGACTTATTTAGCGGCAGTATTTCACAATTCTTATCATATAATACCCTCATTTTAGGCGATTTAGAATCACTATTACAGCAGCATTTTTATCGTTTATCTGATTCTGAAAAAAAAGTAATATTCTCCTTAGCTACTCAAGGCAAACCGATGGAAATTTCCCAAATTGCCACGGCGCTAGAATTATCCCCACCAGCATTATTACAAGCCTTGGAATCCTTGGGACGGCGTTTACTAATTGAAAAGGTGAAACAAGAGGAGAAAACACTTTTTACACTCCAACCAGTATTGATGGAATATGTCAAAAACCAGTAGGGACACGGCACTGCCGTGTCCCTACACCAATTCGCAAAAGGACACGGCAGTGTCGTGTCCCTACTCAAAAATATCCCTAATAATTGCTGATTATACAATTAGATAATGGCTGCCATTACCCCTAATATTTAACTATTCCCGACTATGTTTTCTTGTTGATTCAACCCTCTTACAGGGATGTTTTATCTGTAACCAACATTGAGGTAATCCATATAACTACCCTTAGCAAGGAGGTATTTAGCCCGATCGCGCTCTGTATTATAGTCAAGGGAGAACAGGATATTTGCGATATGTTATAAAATGTTAACGAATCAATTATAATGAGAATATAGAACTACTTCAATAGTGGGGAATCTACAATGGTGATCAAAACTCTGACTCATTCAGTCTATAAAATTTCAGGAAAAATTCCCCTTCGCGTGATCCTGGTAGTTCCTTTTATTATCCAGGTTGTAGGTGCAGTGGGATTAGTCGGTTATTTGTCCTTTAAAAATGGGCAAAAATCCGTCAATGACTTAGCCGCACGTTTAACCAGTGAAACTTCTGCGCGCATTCAACAGCACGTTATGAGCTATTTAGATAAACCCCATCAGACTCTTCAACTTATCTCAATGGGTATTGAAAGTGGTGATATCAACCCGGATAATTTTACCAATTTAGGTAAATATTTCTGGCAAATTGTCAAAAATCCTAACCAGGATAGTTATATTTATTGGAGTAATCCCCAAGGATATTTTCTAGGAGTAGAAAAATTAGAAAATGGAACAATTACCCTCAAAGTTAGAGACGAAAAAACCGAACCTAAACGAGAAACTTATCTCCTTGATTCTGAAGGTAGCCCTACTAAATTACTTTCCAACAGTCCCTACGATCCACGCGATCGACCTTGGTATCAAGCCGCGATCGAAGCAGGTAAAGAAACATGGAGTCCGATTTTTCCTTTTTCCTCGCGTAAAAATACTATTTTAGGTCTGACTCCCGTTAAACCGATCTATTATCAAACAGGGGAACTACGGGGTATTTTAGCAATTAATATTAGTCTCGTCCAAATTACTCAATTTTTAGAGCATCTTAAAATTAGTCCTTCAGGAGAAAGTTTCATTATAGAGCATTCTGGAGACTTAATCGCGAGTTCAACCATTTCACGTCCTTTTGTCATTAAAGAAACCGGGAAAAAAAGAGAAATTGAACGTTTAAAAGCCGTTAATAGTAAGAGTATTGTTGTCAGTCAGACGACGGAGCATTTAAACAAAATATTTGGCGATTTTTCCAAAATAAATCAGCGTCAAAATTTAAAATTAAATATTGATAATCAGCAACAGTTTGTTCATATTTTACCATTACAAGATAACAGAGGTATTAATTGGCTAATTGTAGTGGTTGTTCCCGAAGCCGACTTTATGGAACAAATAAATGCGAACACTCGCACATCTATTTTACTCTGTTTAATTGCTTTGGGAGTCGCGACGATTGCTGGTATTTTAACCTCTCGTTGGGTTCTCCATCCCATTTTAAAACTCAAAAACGCCGCGATCGCGTTATCGGGTGGAGAATTTGCTCAAGTTGTGGACTTAGAAAGATCTGATGAATTAGGAGTTTTGGCGAAAACATTTAATCAAATGGCAGAACAATTACAATGCTCTTTTCAGACTTTAGAATCAAAAAATGCTGAATTACAAACCCTCAATAAACTTAAAGATGAATTTCTCGCGAATACTTCTCACGAACTCCGTACTCCTCTTAATGGTATTATTGGTTTAGCAGAATCTCTGATCGATGGCGCTACGGGAGAATTACCACAGAAGACAAAAGCTAATTTAGCCATGATTGTTTCTAGTGGGAAAAGATTATCTAATTTAGTTAATGATATTTTAGACTTTGCTAAACTTAAACACAAAAATATTGAACTGCAAATTAAACCTGTAGGAATGCGAGAAATTACCGATGTTGTTCTCTTCCTTTCTCAACCCCTCGTTGGCAATAAGCCATTACAATTAATTAACACGATCGCGTCGGATCTGCCCCTGGTTGATGCCGATGAAAACCGACTGCAACAAATTCTCTATAATTTAATTGGGAATGGGATTAAATTTACGGAATCTGGCCTCATTGAAGTTTCCGCGGAAGTAGTTAATGCTGACTCAAGTTCTCCCAATTCCTTTTTAGCAATTACGATTTCTGATACAGGAATAGGAATGGCAGAAGATAAATTAGAGAGAATTTTTGAATCCTTTGAACAAGGGGACGGTTCCACTTCCAGAATTTATGGAGGCACGGGATTAGGACTAGCTGTAACCAAAAGATTAGTAGAATTACATGGAGGTAAAATTTGGGTTGAGTCCGAAATAAATAAAGGTTCTATCTTTACATTCACTTTGCCTATATCTCAAAACCAAGAAGCTACTAAAATCACGAAAAAACTAGAAAAAGAACCACAAGTTATACCTAACAATATTGTCTTAGAGATTCTGGAATCGCCTTTGTTATTTCCTACGGAATTTGCCAAAATTAATGGTCAATTTAAACTTCTTATTGTTGATGATGAACCGATTAATCTTCAAGTTTTAGTTAATACTCTAGCACTGGAAAATTATGCGATTACTCAAGCTAATAATGGGTTAGAAGCATTAGAAATTATTGAAAATGGTTTTCACCCAGATTTAATTTTATTAGATGTAATGATGCCTAGGATGACGGGTTATGAAGTCAGTCAAAAATTACGCGAGAAATTTTTACCGAGTGAATTACCTATTGTGATGTTAACGGCGAAAAATCAAGTTGACGATTTAGTAGAAGGATTTAGTGCGGGGGCGAATGATTATCTCACCAAACCTTTCTCTAAAAATGAACTTTTAGCCCGGATTAAAACTCATATTAAATTAGCAAAAATTAATGAAGCTTATGGGCGTTTTGTTCCCCATGATTTTTTGAAATTTTTGGGATATGAAAGTGTCCTTGATGTCAAATTAGGTGATCAAGTGCAGAAGGAAATGACGATTATGTTTTCTGATATTCGTTCTTTTACCACTTTATCGGAAGAAATGTCACCGGATGATAATTTTAAGTTTCTTAATTCTTATTTAAGTCGAGTTAGTCCTTTAATACGCGATCATCACGGGTTTATTGATAAGTATATTGGCGATGCTATTATGGCTTTATTTCCTAAGTCTCCTGATGATGCTGTTAACAGCGCGATCGCGATGCAAAAAGAAGTTAATCTTTATAATGAACATCGAGTGGATCGGGGTTATGTTCCTATTTCCATTGGTATTGGTTTACATACGGGTACTTTGATGTTAGGAACTATTGGAGAAACTGCGCGAATGGAAAGTACCGTGATCGCGGACGCGGTAAATTTAGCCTCTCGTTTAGAAGGCTTAACTAAAGTTTATGGTGTGGGAGTTTTAATTAGTCATCAAACCCTTTGTGGTTTAGAATATTTAGAGGAACATAATTTCCGATTTTTAGACAGGGTGATGGTTAAAGGCAAACGGAAAGCCATCGCGGTTTTTGAAGTTTATGATGGTGATGTGGAGGCACAAAAACAGTTAAAGAAACAAACCCAAAGTCGTTTTGAAATCGCGGTTTTTCTTTACTATCAACAACAGTTTGATGAGTCCCAAAAAATGTTTGAGGAAGTTTTACAAATTAATCCCCACGATCGCGCTGCTTTATTATATATCAAACGCTGTGAGAAATATCAAAAATTTGGGGTTCCCGATGGTTGGGACGCGATCGAAATTTTGCAAGAAAAGTAAATTTATTGTCCGATCACAATTGTCAATAATTTGAGAGGGCGAACACTTCTTCTGGAGTCAGATTTCATTCAGGAAAAGTACGAGAAATCACGCGATCGTGCCCTCGATAACCAGTTTTAGGGGACTGGGGATTGGGGAGGAGAGGGAAGAGGGGGAAGAAATAATGAACCACAAAGGCACAGAGACACAAAGGAAGAAGAAAAGGGAGCATCTCAAAGAAGCAAAAAAAACCGTAATGGGTTGGCGTAGCCTGTGCGGAGCATCGGACGTCTCGCGAAGGCGGGATCTAATAGGGAGCGAGACGCTCCCACTACCAATTTACCTTGAGGAGATGCTCCCATTTCCTTCTTCCTTCTTCCCTCTTCCCTCTTCCTTCTTCCTTCTTCCCTCTTCCTTCTTCCTTCTTCCCTCTTCCCTCTTCCCTCTTCCTTCTTCCTTCTTCCTTCTTCCTTCTTCCCTCTTCCTTAAAATTTATTTGCTTTGCCACGCGGGATGAGAAAGTAAAGAAGCAAAAGGTTGAACACCCCGTAATTGATTAGCCAGAGGTAAATGGCCTTTCGGAGCACTTAAATCCCAAATAAAACCTTGAGGGTATCTTGTCCAATTATTCCCTTCTTTCCAACCTAATAAAGGCCATAGTTTGTCCCAATTCTTAGCAACTCCTAACCATAATTCTCGCTGTACAGAAAAACCAAATTTACCCTCAGAATGCACGAACCAAAGTAAATTAATTGTTTGCAAATCAACCACAGGTAAACTTTCCACTTCCGAAAAATAAAGCCATTTTCTCTGAGACGCGGTTCCCCCGGCTAACTCACACATTTTTTCTACCGTTAACTTATCCGCGGCTTGAAATTCTTGTTTAAGAATAAGTTGTTGTAAGGGGTAATAATCGAGATTAGCCTGCGATTGCAAAGGCACAACACCTTGGGGAAAATAAGTCTGGAGAAAATCCACCGTTTTTGGTAAATTAACTTGATAGAGCGCTTGATAAATTTTCCCAGTAACAACCGTTGGAGGCGCCGACTGCCGATCGCGTAAAAATTCCATCAAAACATCTAAACCAGCATCTCCCTCCTCAACCATTTTCGGAATCATTTGTAATTGTGCTTTTTCCGAACCCGACTGTAATTTTCCTCGGAGTTCATTGATATGAGAAGTTGTTTCTAGGGGAGAATTTGTGGTTGTGTCAGTCATAAAATTTCAATCTGTTATTAACTATTAGCCTTTCGGGTTCAGCTAAAATGAACTTTTTTCTCTATCTTACAATAGGATGGCAACCTCTTGATAAAAATCTCGCCTTGAGATAATATCGGGGACAATGCCGTTAGTTCCCTAAAATGCGATCGACGATCGCACTGGTTGAGGAAGGGACCTCCACTTGTATAAAAACCACTTGCACACCCAATTTTGTCGCGATCGAGGCTTCTGGGAGAGTTTCCAGTTGATAGTCTCCCCCCTTCACATAAAAATCGGGTTGTAACACCTCGATTAAATGAGTCGCGGTAGTTTCGGTAAAAATCACCACCCCATCCACGGGTTTCAACGCACTTAAGACTTCTGCCCGTTCCATTTCCGGTACAATGGGACGGGGTGGAAAACCCGGTTTTTGTGGTTTAATGGCTTGAACCGAGCGATCGCTATTTAAGCCCACCACCAAAGTCCGTCCCAAGGCAGAAGCCTTTTGTAAATAACGGACATGGCCGGGGTGGATCAGATCAAAACAACCATTGGTTAATACCAAAGGACGCCATTTCTCAGGAAATTGCGCGATACTGTCCCTCAGTTCATCCAAACCATAAACACCAGAAATTTTAGTAATGGGTAATTCGTGATTCATCCGTTATCAAATATTATAATTTCAGAGGTTGAGTCAATAGGTCTAAGTAGGTGAGCATAAATAAATGTTAAGACCAAGAAACCCCGTTTCTCAAGGAATACCTCCGCGATTTTTTGTAGGTTGGGTTTCGCGTAGGCAAACCCAACGAAGATGTTGAGTTTTGTGCTACGCACACGCGAGGGGTTAGCGCAGCTTGCGCGCAGCGCAAATGTGCCTCAACCCAACCTATGAATCAAAGCATTTTTCCGAAAATGCGAAGGTATTGTCAAGGATACCCGACTAGAAACCCTCGTTTATAGTCTCAAAGAAACAGTGTTTCTGATAACTCTATCCACCTACTTCGCCATTCAACACAGATAAACTATAGTGTAATAAGGCCTCTTTGACAAATATCCCAAAGCAGGTACAACCCAATCCAGTCCCCAAAATCTTCAAATTCGCTCAGGAAAAAATGAAAGCTACCAATAGTCCAGCTTTATCCAGTTTAACTTCTCGCACCCTCAAAGTCGTTGGAGTAATTTTTTGTTCATCTTTTCTATTAAACTCCATCGTCTTCTTTTTACCCGAAAGTTCCATGCCTATTTTTAGTAGAGCATGGCAAATGACCTTAACGACTCAATTGGTAGATCGGGGCATCATCCCCATGATCGGTATCGCGTTACTGGTAACAAGTTCTTGGGTAGAAAGTAATTATGAAGGACCCCAGGAAAAACGCCCCCTTGTCTTGGATTTAAAATTTTGGGCTATGTTATTCGCGAGTATTTTAGGCTTAGTTTATTTAATTTTGCTTCCCATGCAATTAGGGAATACTAATCAGGAACTTCAAGATAGTTTAAAGCAAATTACTGAGCAAGCGACTCAAGCTGAAACCCAAGTTAATAATCAACTGAGTAGTCCTCAATATAGAGAGCAAATTACCCAACAACAAAATCAACTTAAAAGTCAACTGAGTGGTATTCTTAGCGATGAGAAAAAATATCAAGAAGCTTTGGTAAGTCCTCAAGTCCCTGAACCCTTTAAAAAATTACTCAAGGAGTCGAAAGCCAATCCCAAAGCCGTCGATCAATTTCTGGCACAACAAGCGGAAGCTCTCCCCACTCAATTGTTAGGGGAAATTAAGACCAAAAAAGACCAATTAGAAAAGGAAGCTAGAGCTAAATCTCGTAATGTTAGTTGGCAAATTGGGACCAGTTGTTTATTACTCGCGATCGGTTACATCATCATTGGTTGGACTGGTTTAAAAAGCATCGTCATGCAGCCCACTCGTTGGGAATAATGAACGAAGAGGGAAGAAGGAAGAAGGAAGAAGCGGAGGAGAGGGAGATGGGGAGGATGGGGAGGAT
>JBEDKD010000068.1:0-25630 GCA_041172365.1 Cyanobacteriota bacterium
TTCCCAAGGCGGATTAGTAATAATTGCATCAAAACCCCCTCTTTCCAAAACCCTATCAAAATGATAACCCCAGTGAAAAGGCTTCAATTTCGCAATATCATCAACCATTAATAAACGCTTCTTAGCCTTCCCCGATAACTGCACCTCCTCATACTTAATCCCCAACCTTGTACTAAACTCATCCAAGAGCAAAAGATTTAACTTATCCTGGGACTCCTGATTTAACTTTTCAATGTGACTCCGCAACAACAATAAGCGAGATTCTTGAGAAGTACCCTCTTTTTCCACCGACTGAAACGCGTGTTTTTTGTACAAATCAATGGAAGCATTTTTATCAGCTAAAATCCCTTGATAAGCACTCGCGGCCAAAGGTTGCAGCAAATTCCCTTGTAAAGCAACGGGCTCGGAGTCTTTCTTTTTTCCTTTACCTTTTGTCGTCGGTTGTACCGCGTCAAAACCCGTCTGATCCACTCGAATTAATCCTATCAATGAATTACCCGCCATAATATTAAAATCAATATTCGGCAACGGCTCCAATTCACTCACATCATGGGCAGAAGAAACCAGGGCTAAAAACAGACGTAACTTAGCAATTTCCGTCGCTTCCTCCATGATATCCACACCATAGAGATTATCAGTAATAATCCGTTTTTTAATGTAATAATTGAGAGAAAGATGCTCAGATTCAATCTTTTTCAGCCAATCATTAAGAGAGCGATCAGTTAAAAAATTAATTCTGCCAATAACAGTTGAATAAACATAAATCAGAGTTTTCATCGCGGCCACCAAAAACGCCCCCGAACCGCACGCGGGATCTAATAAACTGAGATTAGGCAGAATTTCATCTAGTAGCAAACGACAAATATTGCCATCTAATCGCGTTAAAAGTTCAGTCATATTCTCAAACTTCCGAGGCACAATTTTTTCATTAACGCGATCTAAAATTAACTTATTAATAGTCTTATCGCACAAATACTCTGTAATTTCCGATCGCGTATAATAAGCACCAAAAGCCTTTTGGTTAATATACTTTTCAAAAATGTAGCCCAAAACCGCGGGATTAATTTCATTTTCCTTACCGCCAATAGTATCATCTAAATTCCAAGAATAGCGGGAAAACAAATCAAAAACCTTCTCAAAAGCCCCATCGGGTATAGTAATATTAGGATAATCCTGTTCAATTTTATGCTTAAGAAAAAGTCCCCCATTCAAATATTTAACATCACCAATCAAAGCCAAAACATTAGGCTCACGTTGCTCGCGAGGTTTCGCAAACCCTTCAAAAAAGAGAGTTTTCAGGAAAACCGAGTAAAATAAATCCTGCCCTCTGGTGTTACATTCCTCAAGTTTCTCCTGAAGATAGAGAGTTTTTCCCCCATCAAGAAACCCTTTACGTTGCAAGAAATAAACAAACATCAAACGGTTAAGCAAAACCGAAGTATACCAGCGTCGATCAGTTTCCTTATCAATTCCAGAAATCGCACCTAAAAAGTCAACGTGAAGCTCCTTAAACTCCTCAAAAAACTTCTTAGTAACACGCTCAACATCCCATCCCGCCTGTAAGCGTTGGGCAACATCAATCACCGATAAAGAGTCTAATTCATCAATATCAACATACAACGCGATAACCTTAGTTAACAACAAATCGCAAGGTTCACGTTTCACATAAACATGATCGCGGGGATAAATTTTAGATCCCTCACGCTTCACCCAATACCAAACCGATTGGGTACGCTCTTGATCAAGAAAAATGAGCAAATTTTCGTGTGCTAACTCGGCAATTTGTTTATAAATAGCTAACCGGGTTGTCGCGTTAGGAATCTCCCCCTTGGCGGCAGTAACTTCAAAAACCGAGACTCCCAATAACTCAGAAATTGACTTAGAGAAATAAGTTTCACCTTCGAGCGCGATCGGCACAATTTTATCACGAGAGGGATAGGACCAGCCTAATTGTTGAATGAATAAATCACGAAATTGAAAATCTTGTAAAAACTGGCGGGATTTAGAAAAGTTGAGCGTCATAAATTTTCTCAGTTAAAATTTAATTGTAAGGGTAAATCAGAGGTTGAGAAACCGGGTTTCTCATCACAGGCAAGATGCCTGTGCTACAAGTAAAACTTCTCAAATCACAGGTAAGATGCCTGTGCCACAAGTAAAACTTCTCAAATCACAGGCAAGATGCCTGTGCCACAAGTAAAACTTCTCAAATCACAGGCAAGATGCCTGTGCTACAAGTAAAACTTCTCAAATCACAGGCAAGATGCCTGTGCCACGGTTTCCAAAATTTAATAATCCAAATACATCGGCTACAGATAATTGCCCATCACCCAATACACTCAAAACAGGTAAACTATCCTCTCCTTCCATTGTAGTCGGTAATTGATTGGGAGTAAATACCATAATTAATCGTTCTTCCGGTTCGATAAACCAACCGAGTTTAGTGCCATTTTTTAGACAAAAAATAATCTTCTCTATGACACGAGCCGAATTTTGTTCAGGAGAGGTAATTTCTATTACCCAATCCGGGGCGATTTCTATCTTATTTTCAATTTCCCCATTAGCATCTAAGGGAATACGATCCCACTCAAAAATGGAGATATCTGGTACGAGAGAACGTTTCCCAAAAGTCACTCGTAACTCAGTAAATGCAGAAGCTAATTGCTGAGGTTCGGCTACTTGGTTAATAACAGCAGGGAAACGAGTTTGAAGACTGCTATGTTTTCCTTGTGGCATAGGTTTTTGATAAATTTTTCCATCAATGTATTCACTAGCGGGTTTCGTTTCTGGTAACTCCAAAAACTCTTTTAGAGAAAGTGTAGGAGGGGACTCGATAGACGCGATCATAATTATTCTCCATGCTGTGAATTAATGTGCGGTAAATAGAATTAAACAACCAACCAAGCAAATAGATCGGCTACGGATAATTGCCAATCACCCAATACACTCAAAACAGGTAAAACCTCATCATTAGATTTAACCTCTGGGGTTTGATTGGGTTGAAAAATCATCACCGATTCATCTTCAGGATCAACTAACCACCCTAGTTTTGTCCCATGATTTAAACAGAAAATTATTTTCTTAATTACGCGATTAGCCGATTGATCGGGAGACAGAATTTCAATAGTCCAATCCGGTGCAAGATTAAACCTATTTTCAATTCTACCATTGCCTTGACGAGGAATGCGTGACCATTCAAATACGGCAATATCTGGTACGACTGCACCGCCCCCAAATGTACTGAGTAACTCTGGAAAAGCATAAACTAACTTCTGTGGTTTTCCTCTTTGATTGATAGTTTCTAAAAAACGCGTTCGTAAAATACTGTGTTGTCCCTGTGGCATAGGTTTTTGATAAATTGCTCCGTTAATGTACTCCCTAGCCGGTTTAGTTTCTGGTAACTCCAAAAACTCTTCTAAAGAAATTTTCGTGGGTGATTCAACTGAAAGCAACATAAATTATTTCTCCTTAAATAGTCCCAGAGAACAAATAATCACTGGCTCCTGTTTTTCTGCCTCTTCACTAATTATACACAAACGATCATCCCTCCGCAATGCCACCACCAATTCTGCTAACTGCCCATTACTAATGCCACTTTTTAACTGTCGATTTAAGGTATCAATTGCGGACTGTCGGAGGGGATTGTGGTAAATTTGGTCAATAGCTTTTAGGAGTTCTTCTGTGACAAATAAAGGATCTTTATTATCATTAACATAACTCTTTAACTGTTCATAGGTACGGTATCTAGCCGTAGATTTGCGGCCTAATTGCCCCCCACTATTGGTCTCCTCTAAGGCCAACAATTCTGCCCCTTTGGTAACTAATTCGTGATGCTGTTCATCCCTAGGAATCGCGGGGGTTGATTCTTCACACACCGCGGCTCGTAAAACTCCTAATTGTGACTGAGTAACACTGTTTCCTTGCCGATCGACTAAAATTAAAGAATCATTGCCTTCGGCGGTTTTCATATATAGTAAAACTCCCTCTGGCACTACGGGTGTAGGAATATGGGGGCGAGTAGAATAAACTACATTAGGCATTTCTTCAATCATTTTTTTCAACGTGGGATTATTTTCTGTGGCTTTTTTCCAAATTTGAAATGCCTCGGAAATTAAGTCAACTTCTGTATCTTCATCGTCGTCTAAAGCACCCGATTTTTCATTATAAATGTCGAGGAGGACATGAGATTGCTCATCCTCAAAAAACCTTTCATCTGTTCCCACTACTTCGGCATTTTCTTGTAAACGCTGTCGCAGTCTTCCGCGCAAATTAATAATGCGTTCAACTCCCTCCGCGGGTAAAAATGAATAACAGAGAATTTTGTCGGATTTTTGCCCAATTCTATCAACCCGCCCCGCCCGTTGAATTAACCGAATAATTGCCCAAGGTAAATCATAATTAACAATAATGGCACAATCTTGGAGGTTATGACCTTCGCTCAGTACATCTGTCGCGATCAAAATTCGTAATTCTTTTTCCGGTGGGATTTTCTCGCGTTTTCCATTACTAATGGGACTAAATCTCCCCGCGAGTTCTGTGGGATCTTGAGATTGCCCTGTTACTCCTGCAACCGAGGCAATCTTGGCTTGTAAATTGTCAGTTAAATAGCGCACTGTATCGGCAAACTGAGTAAAAATTAAGACTTTTTCATGGGGGTGAGTTTTTGTTAATAATTCGACTAAGGCTCCCAGTTTTTCATCTTGTTGGGTTTCCCATTTTCCACTGTTTTCTA
Source organism: Cyanobacteriota bacterium (assembly GCA_041172365.1). Lineage (GTDB taxonomy): Bacteria > Cyanobacteriota > Cyanobacteriia > Cyanobacteriales > Microcoleaceae > JBEDKD01. The sequence goes on from JBEDKD010000068.1 coordinate 4,730, forward strand.
GCACCTTAATCAGTGCTTGAGCATCAGATAATAAATCTTTGGTCAATTTTTTGGTATCAAATAATGTGGAGCGCAACCATTTAAAGCGGCGTTTGTTGCGAGTTTGATACTCTTGATAAACGACTTTGGCACGCTCTCTGAAGGTTTTTTCGGAACGCAATGATGGATCTTCTGGTTCTAAATTGGTGTTGTCTTCCTCTTCTATTTCTGTGTCAAATTCTGTGGCAACAACAGAGTCAGAATCTTCGTCACTATTGCGGGTATCTAACAAATCAGCATTCTGAGTGCCGATGGGAATTTCTAAATTATTTTCGATCGCGTATAAATAGACAAAGTTTCGCAGGATATGACGCTCTAAAGACTGAATAAAAGCCATGCCGCTACTTTCTAAGCGTTTAAATAGGTTAGTACGGGAAAATCCCATGAGTCGTCTCCCCGCGTTAGAGAGGTCCTTAAGTTGGCGTTTTTCGGCCTCTGTAGGAGAGTTTTTCTGTTTTTTGGGGATGTAATTTCCCAGTCCATAACGGGGTAAATTAAGCCTGTTAATCGCGTTAAAAACTTCATCGGAGTAGAGCCATGAATAGGCATCGGAGCCGGAACTTTCCATCGGAAATTTGATCGCGACAGGAACGCGATCGGGAAAATAAGAGCAGCTACCATCAGCAAATTCTAAATATTTTCGCCCTGTTTGATTGTCAGTTTTGGCATAATTATCCTTAATAAAAGAGCGCGTTCGTCGCACCATATAACGCTTCATTAATTCACGCCAATCATCGGATTTTTCGCTTTTTTCAAAGGCAGCTAAAGAGCGAATAGAACACTGGTGTAGCTGGTGAAATTTGATTTCTCCGGTGGTGCTTCCTCCTAATTCATTAATAAGTGCTTCTGGCCTTAATCCTAAATCTTGGTCTTCGGGAACAAATAAACGCAATTGGGAAGACAAATCAAGATAGGTTTTGTTATAGGGAGTCGCGGAGAGCAAAATACATTTACTTTCATTGGTGGCAATATATTCTTGAATTGCTCTATAACGTTTACCGTTGCGGTTTCGGAGGTTGTGACTTTCATCAATTAAGACAACACGATAACGGCGTAATTCTGGTAATTGATTCTGCACTTGACTAATTGATATGATTTTAGCAGAAATGTCGTAATTATCTACATATTCCTGCCACATTTTTACTAAATTTTTCGGGCAGATAATTAGGGTTTTCAAGAGAAAATCTTCTTGGAGAATTTTCACGATCGCGCTTCCTATTAGGGTTTTCCCTAAACCGACGACATCCCCAACGATAACGCCCCCACGTTTAGTGACATGGCGGGCGGCTATTTGAACCGCGGCTTTTTGGAAGTCGAATAAATTACTAAATTCGCGGGGAATACGGAATTGAGAAATACCCGCGATCGCTTCATGGGAGAGGTGATAAGCTATTTTTAAATAGATATAATAAGGGGGAATAAGGGTTTCCCGTGCCCAACTTTGATCAAGAATTTCGGCAAGTTCTTTTGATATATCAATACAGCCGAAATCATGCCAACGATCATCAAACCATTTTTGTAATTTATTGCAGGCATCGTGATCTAAAACATCTATATTTAATTCTCCCTGTTTTTGCAATCCCGCGAAAGTGAGATTACTACTACCTAAAAAGCCAACGATGGGAGAGTTTGGATCTTGTCGGTGGATCAGATAAAGTTTCGCGTGGAGGGGATGGGCTAAAAACAGTTTAACGATGAGTTTTTTACTTTTTATTTGTTTACTTAATCGGCGTAATCCGGCTTCATCGTTGTTACTAGGCGCACCCATCATTAGTTGTTCACGAAATTCACCCGCGATCCGTTTTTTGAGGAGCGCGATCGTGCTTTTATCAATACCCCCGTTACGATGGCTTAGGGTAAAAGCTTCACGGAGTATATCACTGGGGCGACTTTGCATCCCCACCAACAGACGACAGCAAAGCCCCGGAGCCCCAACGTAGTGCTCAATGACATCATCAATTTTTTGCCAACCTCTGAGATTAAAGTAGCCAACACAGAAATCCGCTCGGTAGGAGAGTTTGAGGGTTTCTCGCAGTGCTGGCAACAGGGGTAAGTCAATATTGTCAAAGACGCGTGGCATTTTTTCTATGATTTTCTGTATGAGGAGACATCTCCAAAAACTACTGTAGGGTAGCATTAGCCTGCCTGGGATCTTATTTTTGGGAGATGTCTAGGGATAATTCTGGTGGCTTTTCAGTGAGATCGTGGTTTTTTCTCCACAACCCATGTTACCTCAACTGACGTGACTCTCCCAAATCCTGCGCGATCGTGGGTTTGCTTACACCTTTTCTGGGGACACGGCAGTGCCATGTCCCTACTTTTGGGAATTGGTATTTCTGGGGACACGGCAGTGCCATGTCCCTACTTTTGGGAATTGGTATAAGTCCCGTTAATACCCCAATCCTCCCAAAAATCAGATCCGTGGCAGGGTTAGCCTACCCTACCTTTGTGGCAGGCAGGATGCCTACCCTACCTTTGTGGCAGGCAGGATGCCTACCCTACCTTTGTGGCAGGCCGGATGCCTACCCTACCTTTGTGGCAGGCCGGATGCCTACCCTACCTTTGTGGCAGGCCGGATGCCTACCCTACCTTTGTGGCAGCCAGGATGCTTACCCTACCTTTGTGGCAGGCCGGATGCCTACCCTACATGGGAAATGTCTATTGATTTTCTCCCTTCTCCCTTCTCCCTTCTCCCTTCCTCCTTCCTCCTTCTTCCTTCTTCCTTCTTCCTTCTTCCTTCCTCCTTATTTTGTACAATTGCTAACAAAAAAATAGGTATAAGTTCAGGGGATAATATAAGTTTGGTTATGTTTCAGGAATACAAAAAAATGGGTCGTGCTAAAAAAGTTGTATTAGCCTATTCTGGCGGTGTGGATACCTCCGTCTGTATCCCCTATCTCAAACAGGAGTGGGGCGTTGAAGATGTTATTACCCTGGCCGCGGACTTAGGGCAAGGGGATGAATTAGAGCCCATCCGTAAAAAGGCTCTAGCCTCTGGCGCGTTGGAGTCTCTTGTGATTGACGCGAAAGAGAGTTTTGTGAAGGAATACGCGTTTCCCGCGATCCAAGCTAACACCCTTTATGAAAACCGTTATCCCCTTTCTACGGCTTTAGCTCGTCCTTTAATTGCTAAATTGTTAGTAGAAGCCGCGGAAAAATACGGTGCAGACGCGATCGCGCATGGATGTACGGGAAAAGGGAATGATCAAGTGCGTTTTGACGTTTCCATTGGTGCTTTAAATCCCAATATCAAGATTTTAGCACCCGCCCGCGAATGGGGAATGAGTCGGGAAGAAACGATCGCCTATGGTGAAAAATATGGGATTCCTGCTCCTGTGAAAAAGTCATCACCCTATAGTTTGGATCGTAATTTATTAGGGATGGCAATTGAAGCCGGAATATTAGAAGATCCTTGGGAAGAACCCCCCGAAGAAATTTATGCCATGACAAAGGCGATCGCTAACACCCCCGACACTCCCGAATATGTAGAAATCGGGTTTGAGAGTGGTATTCCAGTTAGTATCAATGGCGAAGTAATTGATCCCGTAAACTTGATTCTTAAACTCAATCAAATCGTCGGAAATCATGGGATCGGCCGCATTGATATGATTGAAAATCGTCTGGTGGGAATTAAATCCCGTGAAGTCTATGAAACTCCCGCGATCTTAGTCTTAATTCAAGCCCACCGAGACTTAGAAAGTTTAACCTTAACCGCCGATGTTACCCATTATAAACGGGGCATTGAGGAAACCTATAGCCAAATCATTTATAATGGATTATGGTATAGTCCTCTCAAAGGCGCCTTAGATGGGTTTATTCAAGAAACTCAAAAACGAGTAACCGGAACAGTAAGAGTTAAATTGTTCAAAGGAAATGCCAATATTGTCGGACGTAAATCAGACAATTCTCTCTATAGTTTTGACATGGCGACTTATGGCGCAGAAGATCAATTTGATCATAAAGCCGCGGAAGGGTTTATCTATGTTTGGGGATTACCCACTCGCGCTTGGGCTGCCCAAAAATCTCACTAGGTTTGTTTAATTTATTTCCCGGTTTCTTGCCCTAAGAAATCGGGTTTCTTCCGAGCGCGATCGACATGAAATGAAACACCAAGACACAAAGACACAAAGAAAAGCGAGAGAATCCTCGGAATTGAACAGTTTTTTTTCTTGAATTACAGCGGAAACCGCGGTTATGAGGTACACCCACTTATCGTTCAATCCTCGTAGGGACACGGCATTGCCGTGTCCCTACCGTGTTTCATAACAGCGGGAACTGCTGTATCTTTAGATGCTCCCGTTTGACACCATGTAATTATCTTGATATAATGCCAATTTTTCAATTATAGAAAATAACTAAAAAATTAACCAAAACAATGAAAATCAAAAGAGTATCCTATTGTGACAAAGCACTAGAATGGCAATTTGAGCCCATAGAATTTTCTAATCTAGCATTGCTGGTGGGAGTCTCAGGAGTGGGAAAAACCCAAACACTAGAAGGTATTTTCAATTTAAGGAAAATAGCCAATGGAGAGTCATTAAAGGGTGTATCCTGGGATATTGAATTCACCGTAGATGATATAGAGTATAAATGGCAAGGAGAATTTGGCAGAGGCTATCATCAACTTTCCTTATTTGGGGATGAAGATTCCGAAGAGCATCCCTTAGATAATAAGTTTGAAATAGTGAACGAATACCTATGGGCTAAGGAACAAATAATAATTGAAAGAGAAGATAACATCATCAAATTTCAAGGGGAGAAAACTCCTAAGCTATCTCCGTTTAAAAGTGCCATTGAGCTTTTTAATCAAGAGGAAGACATTGCCCCAGTTCAAAAGGGTTTTAATCAAATAATTTACAGTATCGATCAGTCTGTCAATAAAGTCTATCGTATTCCTCCATACTTACTATTAAAGGACAGTCTATCTTTAGAAGAAATACAAAAAATTGATGCACCAACCCTAATTAAACTGGCTTTGGTATATTATCATCTCCCTCAAGTTTTTCAGAAAATAAAAGAACATTTTATCAATATATTTATTCAAGTAGAAGATATTAAATTTGATGCCCTGAAAAATGTCAAAAAAACTGTTTTCTCTGATGCCCCTCCGAGGTCAATTTTCCTGAAAGAAAAAGGAGTCCAACATTTTATTCCTCAATATCGTATTTCTTCAGGAATGTTTAAAACATTAATGTATATTAGCGAAATTTACTTATATCCTGAAGGTACTGTTATCCTCATTGATGAATTTGAAAATAGTTTAGGAGTTAACTGCATAGATATTGTCACGGATTTACTTATGGAAAAGAGAAATTTACAATTTATTCTCACCAGCCATCATCCCTATATTATCAATAAGATAGGGATGGAATACTGGAAAATTGTCACTCGTAAAGGGGGTGTTGTCACGGTGAAAGATGCCAAGTCTTTTAACTTAGGAAAAACCCGACATCAAGCCTTTACCCAACTGATTAACCTTGAGGAATATACAGAAGGAATTAGTTAGTAATGAATCTCTATTTTTTAGTAGAAGGAAGAAGAACCGAAAAAAAGATTTATCCCGCGTGGCTGAAGTATCTTTTACCGGAATTAACCCAAGTTAAGCATTATAATGAAGTGACTTTAAATAACTATTATCTTATTAGTGGGGAAGGTTATCCTTCTCTTTATGATTATATTATCACTTCTATTGAAGAAATTAATGAAAGTGGGAAATATCATTATTTTGTCCTCTGTCTTGATGCTGAAGAAAATACCGTTGATGAACTAAAAGATGAAATTTATGAATTTATCAAAGCCCAAAATTTAGTATTAAAAAATACAGAACTGGTAATTATTATGCAAAATCGCTGTATTGAAACTTGGTTACTAGGAAATCGGAAAATTTACTCAAGACAGCCCCAAAATCAACCCCTTTTAGATTATACTCGACATTATAATGTGGCAGAAAAAGACCCGGAATTGATGGGAAAATATCAGGGGTTTAATACTCATGCACAATTTCATGAAAGTTATTTAAAAGCTTTGTTTTACGAGAAAAAAATTAGCTATTCCAAAAGAAACCCCGGAGATGTATTAGAGGCGTTTTATCTGGAACAATTATTAAAAAGAATCAAGGATGAACCTCAACATTTGATGACTTTTCGTGATTTTATCAATTTTTGTGATATCATTAAGAAAGAATTGCCAACTTCACCGCCAATTATGTAATGAACCACAAAGGCACAAAGGACACAGAGGAAAGAAAACAGAGAGAATCCTCGGATTTACTCAGAAATCGGGTTTCTCGCCCCTATAAAATAGTTTTAACTATAAATTAATTGCCAAAGTAAAGCTAGGCTACAAATATGGAAAATAATCGACCCCAAGATGCTTTAGCCAGTGTCGCGGAAGGCATTGCTCTCCTGATTGAATTAGCAGAAAAAGGCGAAATTAATCCTTGGGATGTTCAAGTTATTGATGTCATTGATCGATATTTAAGTCATTTGACTCCGGGCTATGATACCGTGAGTACAGACGCGAATTTATCTCAATCGGGTCAAGCTTTTTTGTATGCTTCGATGTTAGTCTTACTCAAGGCGGAAAGTCTTGTCTTATCGGAAGAGACAGAGGAAAATGGTCAAGAATTAGAAGCTGGGGAAGACTTAAACTCTGGCCCTCTCTTACCCCAAAATCTGGAACGTCAATTAAAACGTCGCGCTGTTGCCCAAGTCCCCCGTCGCCGTCGTGTGACTCTTGATGAGTTAATTGCACAGTTACAATTGATGGCTACCACCATTCAAGAAAAAGCCCCCGTTGCTCGTCCCCGCAAGACGCGTACTAAGGTGAGAGGTGACGCGGCGAAAGCGATCGCGGAATTAGCCCACCAAGAAAACTTAGTCGAAACCGCGAGTGAATTAGATAAATTTTTGACGGAAAACTCCCAAGAGATGGGAGACAAGTGGTTAGATATTGAGGAACTACTGCAACGATGGGCTCAAAGTCGAAATCTTTTATCCATCACTTCCGAAAGTCCTACACTATCAGAAGAGCATTTGCTGAAAAAAGACCGTGTGGGCATTTTTTGGGCTCTCTTGCTCCTTTGTGCCCAGTCTAAGGTGGAATTATCCCAAGAGGAATTTTATCAAGACCTCAAAATTCGTACTCTGGGAAGCGTCGAGCTCACTCCGATTATTGAGCGGACTGATGAGGATGACCAAGTAATAAGCATATAACGCGATCGAAAATCACGCAATGATTAAAATAATTGGCACAATAAGAAACTGTCTGCTATTTTGTAGCTGATAAGTTAGTTAAGCATTGCTTCTGGGTATCCTCTAGCAACGCGAGTCACTTTCTGGGGTGACTCTACATTTTAATTCGTTATTCATTAACGAAAAGTTCATTAAGCGAATGGTTGAGGAAGTGAAATATGAAAGCCATGATTTTGGCGGCAGGTAAAGGTACTCGTGTCCGCCCTATTACATATACAATTCCCAAACCAATGATTCCTATTCTGCAAAAACCAGTTATGGAATTTTTGGTGGAATTACTCCGTCAGCATGGGTTTGATCAGATTATGGTCAATGTTTCCCACCTGGCTAATGAAATCGAAAATTATTTCCGTGATGGTCAGAAATTTGGTGTACAAATTGCTTATTCCTTTGAAGGGAGAATTGAAGAAGGGGAACTGATTGGGGAAGCATTAGGTTCCGCGGGGGGCATGAAACGAATTCAGGATTTTTCTCCTTTTTTTGATGATACTTTTGTCGTATTGTGTGGCGATGCTTTGATTGATTTAGATTTAACAGAAGCCGTTAAATGGCATAGAGAAAAAGGGTCTATTGCCACAGTGGTAATGAAATCTGTCCCCCGTGAAGAGGTTTCTAGTTATGGGGTAGTCGTAACTGATGATGATGGCAAAATTCTCGCGTTTCAGGAAAAACCTTCTATCGAAGAAGCAAAAAGCACCGATATAAATACAGGTATTTATATTTTTGAGCCAGAGATTTTTAATTATATACCCTCTGGTGTCGAATATGATATCGGTTCCCAATTATTTCCATACTTAGTAGAAATTGGCGCACCTTTTTATGGAATTTCCATGAATTTTCAATGGGTTGATATTGGGAAAGTCCCTGATTATTGGCGTGCCATTCGCAGTGTTTTGTTAGCGGAAGTGAAAAATGTTGACATTCCGGGTATTGAAGTTGCTCCAGGGGTTTATACGGGTTTAAATGTGGCAGTTAATTGGGATAAAGTTGATATTACTGGACCTGTTTATATTGGGGGAATGACTCGCATTGAAGATGGGGTAAAAATTGTTGGCCCGGCAATGGTTGGCCCGAATTGTTGGTTATGCACTGGTGCAACGGTTGATAATAGTGTTGTGTTTGAATATTCTCGATTAGGTCCGGGGGTTCGTTTAGTTGATAAGTTAGTTTTTGGTCGTTATTGTGTGGATAAAATTGGTGCTACTATTGATGTACAGGCCGCCGCGTTGGATTGGTTAATTACTGATTCTCGTCAAATGTTTTTATCGGAACCGACTTCTGAAGGACAAGCTATTGCTGATATGATTTCTCATCCTGATGCTGTTTCCTAGAGTCATATCAAATCCGGTTAAATAGATTTAATAACCCTAGGGGCGGGTTCCCCAATATCTTAACTAAAAGTAAGAGAATTCGTAAACCCGCCCCTCCTCAATATTATCATTAATCAACCGATCTTAATATCATTCTAACATGACGGAACTTCTTATTTTTTAGGGGCACGATAGTGTCGTGTCCCCAGATATTATCAGTTATTTTATAGCAATTCTCATACTTCTGAGGTACAGATTTTTCTCATTTTTCTTAACTCTTAATAGGGAAGAAATTAGACCTCATCTTTAGTCAAAAACCGATATTAATGATGTTAGGAAATAAAATAAAACACCAAGACACCAAGACACCAAGGGGTAAATTTATCGGATTTTGAGACGCTCTATTTTCTTTTCTTAGTGCCTTAGTGCCTTAGTGGTAAAACCACTTTCTGAGAAACGCGATAGTTTCGCATAATTGTCCAAAAGTAGGACTTAAGTCTGCACTACTTTATTAAATTTTAATTCCTCAGCAGATCGCGCTTGGATTCTGACAATTTTTGATTATACCATTAAAAAAGTCTGGCTGCCATCCTTCTTTTGGGTTTCACTTTGTTCAACCCAACCTACGGTTTATGATTCACTTTCGCCTCGATTTAACCCCAGGGTAATCGCCTTTTGACTCACTTCTTGATAAAGTTTTCGCAAATGTTGTATCACGGTTTCCGAGGTGGTTCCTGATTTACTGGGATTTTTGTTCTCTTCTTTCTTTAAGGGAATTTCCCCTAAGATATCTAAGACTGTTTCGCTACTGGGTGGGGGTACAATCACCACTAAAGATGATTCTAATTGCTGATTATATTCCCAGAATTTATCTAAATTGGCAAAGGGAGATTTGACTTTTTTTGACGGAGTTGGGTTAGAGACTTCTCCTGCACCTGTTTGATTTTCTTCTTGGCCCCGTAATTGACGTAATTTTTCTAAAATTTCTTCTTTTCTTTTCCCCCGTAATTGCAATAAAACAAAGGGATCTTCACTAAATCGATCGCCTAATAAGTAAAAAACGGCACTAATGTGTTTACAAGGATTAGCTTTATCGGGACAACTACAACGGGAATGAATATCGGATAAACTAAAGGGAAATAGTCTTTTTCCTGCCGCGGCAAAAACTTCTTCGATATTTTTCGGCATTTCTCCTGCTAATAATTTGGCGGAAAAAATGGCCCTTTGTCCCATATTTTCAATGACAAAATCCCAATCTTCATCGTCTAAAGTATCTAACCAAAGTGATACTTTATAGGGTTCTGGCTCCGTACCTTGAACTCTGGCAAAAACTTTTTTACCTTCAAATTCAATACTTAAAACTTTACCTTCTCTGGCATATTTCCAACCCCTTTCTAATCGTTTTTTAAAGCGATAACTATTAATTAAATCCAACCATTGTTCGGACCACCATTCTCTATCATTATTAAATTCTGATCGGTTATTATTCATATTAAAACTCTCTTTTTTTGTTAAATTTATATTCTTGTGAGCATTTCTGGTTTTAATTGCGATTGATTAATTCCCACAGAAAAACCCTTTAAAGTCTGTTCTTCGATAGTATAATCAATCACTTTAAATAGTTTATTTTCTCCCCAAGCTACGATTAAATTATCACCCGATCGCGTTCCGATTCCTTTAGTATAATCACTCGCAATTCGTAAGGATAATTCATAAACTTCTCCTTGGGGAATAATAGTTAAAATTCCTTGATAATAAGGAAAGCCTACGGGGTATTCTCCTTTGATTTGATAACGTCCTTCTAAGGTTCCTGGGGTTCCTCCTGTGACGTGATCTTTACCGATGGTAGAGTCTCCCGCGATCGCCCATTTGCCCTCTAATGTACCATTATCATTAATATGATAAACCGCGAGTTCTAAATTTCCGGTATCCGGGCCAAACGCGACAAATAAATGATTATTTTCGAGGAATCCTAACCCTTTATAATTTCCCTGAACACTTTTGCTATTAAGGATATAAACTTGACGATTTGATTTGATCTCTATTGTGCGTTTCTCGTTTTTTCCTTCTGGGATAATTCCGTCGGAAATTTGCCAAATTCCTTCAATTCCTTGGGGGCGTTTTCCTGTCAATTTTTGGGGAGACGTTGGGGAAGATGTCAAAGGTTTGACGGTTTCTGTTGTAGTCAGGGGAACCGCCCAAGATGCAGAAATTGATGTAAAAAATGCGATAACAATAATCACAATTCCTAGACAAATTTGTGGTATTGGTGCTTTCATATTAAGTCATTTTCTCCTATTTAATCTTAATCCCCATTAATCTTCATCATCTTCGATAATTGATGAACGATCGAGCAATAATAAATTACGCAATTGATCGGTATCAAGTTCCGTTAACCATTGTTCTCCGGCACTAACCACTTGTTCGGCTAATGCTTTCTTACTTTCTATCATATCATGAATTTTTTCTTCTAATGTGCCTACACAAACAAATTTATGCACTTGGACATTACGGGTTTGTCCGATGCGAAAGACGCGATCAGTGGCTTGATTTTCTACCGCGGGATTCCACCATCTATCAAAGTGGAAAACGTGGGTAGCCCGTGTTAAATTTAATCCGGTGCCCCCGGCTTTTAATGATAATATCATAATGGGTGGTCCTTGGGGGTCATGTTGGAAACGATCGATCATTTCTTCCCGTTGTTGTTGACTGGTTCCCCCATATAAAAATAAGATTTCTTTGCCAAAATGTTGTTCTAAATAGGGTTTTAAGAAATGTCCCCATTCGGCAAATTGAGTGAAAATTAAGGCCCGATCGCGTTCGGCGAAGACTTCCTCTAACATCTCTTGTAAACGTAATAATTTACCGGAATCTTGGGATTTTAATACTTTCTTCCTGTCTGTTTTTTTATCACTGCCTTCTGCTTTTAACATCAAAGGATGATTACAAACTTGTTTGAGTCGGGTTAATAATGCCAGAATCATGCCTCGTCGTTTGATGCCATCGGAGGATTCAATTTCCGCGAGAGATTCTTCTACTAATTTTTGATATAATATTGCTTGCTCTTGAGATAAAGGACAAAATACCGTCATTTCCTGTTTTTCGGGTAAGTCTTGGATGATGTCTTTATCGGTTTTTAAACGTCTTAAAATAAAGGGGCGCACTAAGGAGCGTAATGTTTCTAAAGAGTCGCGATCGCCAAATTTCTCAATCGGCACGGCAAAACGACGTTGAAAGAAATTGCGATTTCCTAAAAAACCAGGGTTAAGAAAGTCTAAAATCGACCATAATTCCTGTAAGCGATTTTCCACAGGAGTTCCCGTTAAAGCAATTCTAAAAGATGCTTCAATTTGACGAACCGCTTGAGACTGTTTGGCTTCGGCATTTTTAATATTTTGCGCCTCATCTAAGACTATCCCTTGCCATTTTATCCCCTCAAATTCTTTCAAATCTCGAAACACTAAGGGATAACTGGTAATCACTAAATTTTTCCCCTTAATGGCTTTAGCAAATTCTTTGCCCTTAGCCCGTTGGTTTCCATGATGGATAAAGGCTTTGAGAGTCGGACCAAATTTATTAACTTCCCGTTTCCAGTTTCCTAATACTGATGTCGGACAAACCAGTAAAACTGGAGAGGTTAAAGCCTTTTCTTCTTGTAAATGTAGCAAAAACGCGATCAATTGAATGGTGTTATGACAAAGAATATTATTCGCGATAAAGTTATGATATTCACTCACTTCAAAATCATAAACCCATCCTTGATAGTCGATTTCTTCTATCGCTTTGATCGTAGTAAAAATAACTTCTTTAGTGCGAATCTTTTGCCACCTTGATCTAATATAATTTAACTGACGTGGAACTACGAAGTTTGGATAATCAAGGGTTTTCCCTTCACTGGATGCTTTTTCTCTTTGGGCTTGGGCGAGCTGGGTGTAAAATTCCTCCGTGTCTTCAAATTTCTTGAGCTTTTCTGGGCTATTAAAACCAATTTGTTGTGCAAATAGAAAGGCTGCATCCCCCTCTAATTTTCCTAGATAAGTCTGCTCAAGGGGACTATCATTTGTCAGGGCTTTTTCTTGAATTGTGAGGGGTAAGTTAATGCCAAAACGACGTAATAGGGTGGAAATTTGTTCCATGAGTAAGGGTGATTCTGTCGTTATTTCTATTGTACCCATTTTGATGATAACAGAAGTTTCTGCGTCAAAATAATGACTGAGGAATATTGCCACTGTATTCACATCGGCTTGCATAATAAAAGCCGGAATTGACTTGTCACACGATCGCGCACCCCATTGATATCCTTTTTCTTCCAAAAAGCGACGATAATCAGGACTATCCACTCGAAAAAGGGGATTTTGATTAGAGTCAGATGGATGATTAATTGTCAGATTATATCTCTGTGCGATACACTCAATAGTTTTCTCTAAATCGGCTAAAGTTTCATCATCTTTTTGGGCAATTGTCAAGAGCCCCGACTCCATTTCATCACCTTGGGCCATTTGCCAAGCCAGAAATTTAACTAAATCAGGATCTTGCGATTCGCCATCCCAATATAATTTACCGGGTAAACCTACATAATCACCTACAGAAAATTCACTTTTCCACTCATATCTAATCAAGAGTTTATGACGATTCGTAATAGTGATAATCCTGCCATCATCTAGGGTAATTTTCCGCAATTTTTCCCGTACTTCTTGACGATAAAGACGTTGAATCGGTGCTTGGACAATTTTATTCCTTTTCAGATCAAGGGAATTTACTAATAATGGTGTTTTCGGTTCACTCCAAAAACCTTCTCCATCAAAAAAGGTTTCTTCCTTAGCATAATTCTGCCAAATTGTCTCGGCTTTTTCTAAATTTCCATTGACAAAAATCAGAGATTCAGGAGTTAAACATTTTCCACATCCCATATCGTCTGCGAGACAGGCTCCTAAACCCCATTTTTCTAAGAAAGATAACCAATGAACCCCCCTGGCTTGATAGGGACGTAATTCCCCTCGAAAACTTTTCGGAGGCGCGATCGCGTCTAGGCTTTGATTATTAGTTAAAGTATTTAATAATTCCTGAAGTTGTCCAGACGCGGCAAAATTAACCACAGGTAATTTTTCAATAGTTTGGGTATCTCCCGCGGCTAATCGTAACGCGTCTTCTAAAGAAAGTGTCATTTCTTCTTTACGAGTGACGAAGAAATTTTGGGCCGCCCGTACATCTTGAGGACGCAATTCTACCCATTCTCCATTAATCTCAACTAAGGGGGAATTTAATGTCACTAATCTCTTAAATTCTTTCTGGGAAATTTGTTGGCCTCCAATCGTTAATTCCCATTTAAAATTTAAAATACTCTTTAATCCGAGTTTGTCCATTTTCCCCACAGATAAGGGGGTTTTATCCGCTTGAATACTTAACCCTAAACGACTAGCCCAACCTTCTCTATTTGCTAAACTTGGCGGTAAAATTACCCCTAAACCACTATCAGTAAAACGCCATGCTACGGACTTTAAAAATTCATAGGCCTGTAACGCGTTTAATTGACAAGATTGAGGATAAGCTTCTTGTAAACTCGGTTCAATCAATGGATATAATTTTGACGCTAACCCTAAACCTTTTAATAGGGTTTCCTGGGGGAATTGTATCATCCGTCCTAAATAATTTAACCGCTCAACGGGATTCTGCCAAATTGTCTGGGCATCTATAATAAATTCCCCATCATCGATCGCGTGTAAACCATAAATTAATCTCCATTCCGTTGTGCCTAATAAGGGCGGTATTAAATTAAAACAAGTACGAAATTCATTTTTTTCTATAGTTTGTTGTAGGGGAGATTTCCAGGCTTTTAAGGCAATCTCTAACCTTTCCACAATAGCTCTTTCCCCTTCCACAATATCTATTTCATTACCTAAAGCTTGTAACCATTCTCGCACCGGAGAGGTAATATTATTAAAATTAATCTCTTTGTTTAAACTAAATATTTTTCGCACTTGGGCATCAATAATCCCATGTAAAAAACTGGTTAACACTTCTTTACTAGGACAAGGAAATTGTACTCTCCAAAGGGACTGGACTTCCGAAGCTTTGTCTTCTTCCCTTTGATAAATACGACACGCGATCGGCATTTCTTTGGCAAAGGTATTAAAACGAATCTGATCCGTCGAACTATCCAATAAAGGCCGCCACTTAGCACTAAATTTTTCCGCAGAAACTTTATCTAAGGAGGGTAAAAATTTGCCTCTGGCGAATAAATCTAAACACCAACGTCCCACCTGGGACCAAAAACGTAAATCACTCCCTAAAAATGACTCCGTTTCTGTGATACCTCCCAGGGGAAGTGATTGTAAAAAATCAAACGCTTCTAGGGGTTTTAAACAAATACCCTCTACTTGCCACGGATATAAATAAATAGGCCGATCTTCCCCTTTCTCTGATAAGGCAGAATAACAGGGGATTAAACTTGATTTAACTTCCAGACTGGGAAGCGCGATCGGGCGTTTTCGCTCTCTGATAAAATCACCGGGTTTATTTTCGGGAAATTCCCCAGAAAGCACCATCTCTTGATTGTTCGACTTACGTCTCTTCGGAGACTTAGGAGGAGTTGAGGAAAAATCACCAAACTCCGATAATTGCCAATTCAATAAACCCGATTTTTTTAAAGATAACAAAAAATTCTTTAACTCACTGGGAGTCATACCATAGGGATGTGGAGGGAGTAACTCCACCTCAAAAACTTCAAGGGGAGTAATCCGTCGCCAAGTTTCACCCCAAATGAAAAAATAACTTTCCTGAGATTCTTCAATCCAACTACCATGTAAAATCGCCATTTTATTAAATCCTTAATTTATCATAATTTGAGCCAAAATTGCCCAAGGTTTGACCCACCCGGTTTATAACTGAAATAGGACTGCTCTAGTCATCCCCAAATAGAAGTGAAAACCATCTTTGTTTTTAAGCATGAAATTTATTTTTTGTCAAGAAAATAAATTTTGAGATTCATTATGTAAAATTATACACCAAATCACGGAAAAATCTGAGAGCCCAGAGGGGGACGATCGCGGCTGTAAATAGAGATTTATACCGATTGAGACAAGAAAAGAGACAGGGGCAATGGCAAATCGCCAATCCTAAAATGGGTATAAGTTCTGATAGACTAGGAAAGACAGAAGAAAAGGTGTTGAGACAAGAGTAGCCAGGGATTCAAGTAAGAGTCCAGAGTTTTTCTGTCATAGACTCCATTCTAATGTTACGATCGCCACTAAAGAAAGAAAGTGGAAAAGAAGGGAAGACGATTACATGATAGAAATAGACAAGTCGATATCCTTTGACGGACGGGATATTCGGCTCAAGATTGGGTTACTGGCTCCTCAAGCGGGGGGTGCAGTGTTAATTGAGTCTGGAGACACATCAGTTTTAGTAACCGCGACTCGTGCCGCAGCCAGAGAGGGAATAGATTTCCTGCCGCTGTTGGTCGATTATGAGGAGAGACTCTATGCTGGGGGTAAAATTCCGGGGGGTTTCTTACGTCGTGAAGGGCGGCCCCCGGAAAAAGTGACTTTAATCAGTCGTTTGATCGATCGCCCCCTACGTCCCTTATTTCCGAGTTGGTTACGCGATGATATTCAAATCGTAGCAACCACACTGTCAATGGATGAACAAGTCCCCCCGGATGTCTTGGCAGTGACGGGGGCTTCAGTCGCGGTATTATTAGCCAAAATGCCGTTCCTCGGTCCAATGGCCGCGGTGCGTGTGGGGTTAGTGGGTGATGATTTTATTATTAACCCCACCTGCGATGAAATCAGAATGGGTGATTTAGATTTGGTGGTCGCGGGTTCCCCTGATGGTGTCATTATGGTGGAAGCTGGCGCGAATCAGTTGCCTGAACAAGATATTATTGAGGCGATCGATTTCGGCTATGAAGCGACTTGCGATTTAATTCAAGCGCAACGGGAAATCATGGCAGAATTGGGCATTGAACTGGTGCAGTTAGAAGCCCCCCCAGTCGATCCTACTTTAGAGAATTTTATCCGCGAACAGGCCCAAGATTCTATTAAGAAAATTCTCTGTCAGTTTGACTTGGATAAAAATGCCCGTGACGCGGCCCTTGATGAAATTAAGGCGACATCCGTAGAAGCGCGTATCGCGGCTCTGCCCGATGATGATCCCATCAAAGCGATCGCGGACTCCAAAGCGGTGTCTAACCTATACAAAGAAGTCACCAAACAATTAATGCGGAAGCAAATTGTCGAAGATCGCATCCGCGTAGATGGCCGTCAATTAGATCAAGTCCGCCCCGTTTCCTGTCGTGTGGGAGTATTACCGCGCCGGGTTCACGGGACTGCTCTGTTTAACCGCGGCTTAACTCAAGTCTTATCCTCCGTCACCTTGGGAACCCCCGGAGATGCCCAAGATTTGGCCGATGACTTGTATCCCCAAAACGAAAAACGGTATTTACATCATTACAACTTCCCTCCCTTCTCCGTGGGTGAGACAAAACCCATGCGATCGCCGGGGCGTCGGGAAATTGGACATGGTGCCCTCGCGGAGCGAGCACTGTTACCCGTTATTCCTCCTCAAAGCGAATTTCCTTATGTGATCCGAGTGGTATCAGAGGTGTTATCCTCTAACGGCTCCACTTCAATGGGTTCTGTTTGCGCGTCAACCCTGGGGTTAATGGATGCAGGAGTCCCCATTATCAAACCCGTGAGCGGAGCCGCGATGGGACTGATTAAAGAAGGGGATGAAGTACGTATCCTTACCGATATTCAAGGCATTGAAGACTTCTTAGGGGATATGGACTTTAAGGTAGCAGGTACCGATACTGGTATTACCGCGCTGCAAATGGATATGAAAATCCCTGGCTTATCTATTGAAGTGATCCGAGACGCGATCCGTCAAGCGAAACCAGCCCGTTTACATATTCTGGAAAAAATGTTAGCGACGATCGACACACCCAATAAGGAAATGTCGCCCTACGCGCCACGTCTGTTAACCCTGAAAATTGATCCAGAATTTATTGGTTTAGTCATCGGTCCTGGTGGCAAGACTATTAAAGGGATTACGGAAGAAACCGGGGTGAAAATTGACATCGAGGATGATGGCACAGTCACGATCGCGGGTAACGATAGTGAAAAAGCCCAACGAGCCTACAGTATTATCCAAGGCATGACACGGAAGTTAAATGCGGGAGATGTTTATGTAGGGCGTGTCACCCGTATTATTCCCATCGGTGCTTTTGTGGAAATATTACCGGGTAAAGAGGGCATGATTCATATTTCCCAATTAGCCGACTATCGAGTTGGAAAAGTCGAAGATGAAGTCGCCGTCGGTGATGAAACCATTGTCAAGGTGCGAGAAATTGATGCCAAAGGACGGATCAATTTAACGCGTTTGAATATTCATCCTGATGAGGCAGCCGCGGCGCGAGAAGCCCAGGCAAATCGTACTTAAAAAGCGGTTAGATGCCAGAAACCCGGTTATTTTTCCCCAAATCATTCGGGGTCAAAATTATCTCCGAGAAACCGGGTTTCTCCTGATATCAAGTCCGGTTAAATACAAGGATTGTAGGGGCGGGTTCGCCCATATCTTAACGAGAAGCCAGAGCACCCGTAAACCAGCCCCGACTCTATATTTAATCATATTCACCAGACTTGATATTACAGGATTTATCTATTGATAAGTAGTAAGATTTTGTCTCCATAATCGTCGCCTACCCATCACACGATTTGCTGTATTTTATCAGGTTTAAAACCGCGGTATGCTTATCGCCAATGCCTTGGGCGAAGCATTGAGGTATCCCCATCTCGGTTTTTCTTATGTATTTGTCGCCGAAATGCTTCTACTTCATATTTCATAGGAAATAAAATAACATCTTGAGCCGATTATCATGTCAAATCAATTGACGCGTCTGCAAATAAAGAATTTTCGCTCCCTTGCCGATATAGATATAAAAATAACTGCTCTTAACATTCTTTTCGGTCCCAACGGAGCCGGAAAATCTACATTTTTAGATAGTATCTGGTTTTTGCGAGACTGCGCGATCCGAGGTGTTGATCTGGCATCATCCGAGAGAGAGCATGGAATCGGTTTGCTTTGGGATGCTTCTGAGCCCGAGGAAAATATTTCTATTGCCCTCGAAACCGACGCGGAATTATATCAAGTATCTTTTGGGTATTCCTCTGGCAGAATAGAACCTTTTGTCGGGGAAAATTTATTATCGAAAAACTATAATTTTCCTCTAATCATCCGTACCATAGGGAGTGACAAAGCTCAGATTTATGGTGATTCTCAACAATTAAAATTAATGACTTTGAGGGAACCGGAAAAATTAGCATTAACTCTATATATATTTTTAGAAACACAGGATTTAGCCGCGTCTAACATAGATAAATTACTGCGTCAAGTGCGACGTTATGAGTCGCGATCGGCCTCTTTATTCAAAATTAAACGTTTTGGTTCTGAATCTGATTATGGAGATATACTACAGGATAGATGTGAGAATTTATGGGCAGTTTTGAGAAATTTACATGATAAACAAGTGATGGACGATCGCTATAATACCATCATCAGTTTTATGCGAGAGAGTTTTCCCACTTTTGCCGACCTATTTTTTGAGCAAACTGGACCCTATACTGTCTATGGAAATTTCTTAGAAAAGGGAAGACGGAAACCCATTCGAGCATCAGGAGTATCCGACGGACATCTTCAAATGTTGATTAATTTAACCGCGTTATTTTCTGAAGGAAAAGAGCGTTATTCACTGATATTATTTGATGAGCCGGAACTTTCTTTACATCCTTGGGCCCTTGCTACTTTTGCCAAAGCCGTAAAATTAGCAACGGAAGAATGGAATAAACAGGTTTTTATCGCGACTCATTCTCCGGTATTAATTAGTCAATTTGAACCAGAAAATATTTTAACTGCGGAATTAAATGAGGAGGGAAAAACTGTGATGAGAAGAGTTAGTGAGATAGAAGGAATACAAGATTTATTAGAAGAATACGCGACGGGCTCTCTCTATATGGCTGAGATGATCGCGCCTCAAAGTAAGTCTTTATCATAAATGAGGTGAAAAGAGAATGAATAATGAAGAGACGACTCCCCCACATTGTTATTATTTTAAGTTGGGATTATTAGTAACAGGAAAAACAGAAGAAACTCATCTTAATAAGTTATTTAGGCCTCTGATGGAATTAGGGAATTGTTCTTTTGAAGTGATTCGCAAGATTGAGCAATTAGGAGTAATTACTTCTCACAGGAAAAAACTGAAAATGGTGGGAAGTGGTCAAATTATTCCTACTAAAGATGAGGAAAGAATAGGATATCCGGCTAGAAAATATCTCCAAAAACCTTGTACTTATGTAATTTTAGTTGATGATCTTGAATACGATCGCGGGGAATACGCGGAACAAATTTTTGCGAGATATCGAAGGGCATTAGATACTCTTTTGAAGACAGAAAAAAAACGTGCATCTGTGCATTTTTTAGTCAATATGATTGAAGCTTACTATTTTGCTGATGCCCAAGCCATTAATCAAGTGTTAGGTACTTCTTTACCAGATTATGAGGGGGATGTTGAAACTATCCGTCATCCCAAGGGTGACTTAAAACAGTTATATCGCGGTTTCGATGAAGTGGAAGATGGGGGGAAAATTCTGGAGTATCTCAATGTTGAACACATTTTATCGAATCCTGACACTTGTGCGTCTTTGAGAACTTTATTTGCTTGGTGTTTAAAAGCATTAGGTGAAAATCTCAATGATGATCAATATCAACTAAGAAATGGTAAATTAAGTGAAATCACGAAAGGACAGTTAGATCAGGATTAAGTGAAAGGGTAGGTAACAATTGGGAAATTTTCAAGGGGTATAAGTTGGGTTTCATTTCATTCAACCCAACCTACAATTACTACAATTAATCTTTCTTCTCTTCTCTCTGTCTCCTCTGTGCCTTTGTGGTTTATAAAAAAACACACAACTCGGAAAAATTATATCACAAAATAGAGACGTAATTTGACCTCTAAAATGAAAGTTAGATCAGGATTGAAAAAGCGGGCAAAATTTTTGCCATTTTCAAGGGGCATTAAGTTGGGTTTCATTTCATTCAACCCAACCTACAATTACCCATTACCCATTACCCATTAACTATTTTCAAGGGGCATTAAGTTGGGTTTCATTTCATTCAACCCAACCTACAATTACTCTTTCTTCTCTTCTCTCTGTGTCCTCTGTGCCTTTGTGGTTCATCAAAAAAATACAACTACAATAGCAACATTATATCACAAAATAGAGACGTAATTGGCTCTGGAAAAT
>JBEDKD010000069.1:0-32463 GCA_041172365.1 Cyanobacteriota bacterium
GAGTATATGTTTTGTCAACAAAGATAAAACTCGGATTGATTTTGTTATAAATTCTTAAGGTTATTTCTGATAAAAAAAATGTGATTAATGTGATAATCAGAGTTTGCTGAACCAGACTAGAAATTTTTTTGATGTTGATTTTTTTTAACATTGTTGTCGAGAGTAAATTAGGAATGGATAATGGAATAGCATAATTTTTTTGTAATTATACCATAGATGAGATCAGCTCAAGAAAATTATTTATTTTTCGTTCTGGGGTGGGGTATAGGGGGTAGCATTTGCCAGTGGCATAACTAAAACTTTATCGACACGGTTGCCGTCCATATCAACGACTTCTAAACGGAGTCCATTCCATTCAAAATAATCGGCTGATTGGGGAATACGACCGAGATGAGTGATAATAAATCCCGCCATTGTATGATAGTTTCGGGGTTGTTTTTCCGCTAATTCTACATCAAAGAGTTCAAAAAATTCTTCTACGGGTA
This sequence comes from Cyanobacteriota bacterium, assembly GCA_041172365.1. Taxonomy (GTDB): domain Bacteria; phylum Cyanobacteriota; class Cyanobacteriia; order Cyanobacteriales; family Microcoleaceae; genus JBEDKD01. The sequence continues at coordinate 486 of JBEDKD010000069.1, forward strand.
ACATTCCATCTAACAACCAAGAGCCATCTTCTCGTTGAATGGCTTGGGGTTCATCCTGATCTTCTATGGAAGGAATATCGCCGACAAGTTCGACTAAAATATCATTAAGAGTAACTAGACCTTGAATGACTCCATATTCATCGACGACTAGGGCAATATGGGTGCTAGATTGCTTAAATAATTCTAAGACTTTTAAGCCCGCGGTTCCTTCTGGGACAAAGAGGGGACGTAGGAGGGAGGAGGTAAATTCTAAGGGTTCACCTTTTAAACTTTGGGATAATAAATCGCTGACGGAGACTATTCCGAGGACGTTATCTAAACCTCCTTGACAGACGGGAAAACGTGAGTTACTACAATTGAGAATTTTTTGACGGTTTTCTTCGATGGTATCTTCTAAGTCTAACCAAACTATATCAGGTCGAGGTGTCATCAGTGCTCCGACGCGACGATCGCCGAGACGAAACACCCGTTGCACCATATCTTGTTCGGCTTCTTCAAAGGTTCCGTCTTCGGTTCCTTGTTCGATTAAGACTTTAATTTCTTCCTCTGTTACTTGGGGTTCCGATGAAGGGCGAATACCTAATAACTTCATTACCAGTTCTGTAGAATAACTTAAAAGATGTACCACGGGGGAGCCGATCGTTGCCAACATTCGCATCGGAATGGCCACTACTGACGCGATCGGTTCTGGGTTATTTAAGGCTAATCTTTTGGGTACGAGTTCTCCGAGAATGAGAGTGAAATAGGTAATGATTAAAATGGATATTGTTGAGCTAATCGCGTGGCGATAGGGTGCTAGGGGGGGAATTGATGCCAACAGAGGTTCGATATGATGCGCGATCGCGGTTTCCCCCAAGGCCCCGGATAGGATCGCTAAAAGTGTAATCCCAATTTGAACCGTAGGTAAAAACTGATTGGGAGCATTGGCGAGATCCAAGGCAATACGAGCATTATGATCGCCTTGGTTAGCTCTTTGTTGTAATCGCACTTTTCTCACGGAAATAATAGCCATCTCTGACATGACAAAGACACCATTGGCTAAAATGAGAAAGAGAACAATTAGGAGATCGGTACTCTTTGAGGACATTTGTGACTTTTCCCTGGTTTTTACCGAGGGGTTTGGTTCTCGTTTGTTTGAATTACTATTAGAGATAACTGCCGATTCTACCTTAATATTAACCCTCTGAGGGGTTGAATTATTTAGGGACTCGAATTAAATGATAAACTCCCGCGTTCCCTAATAATTGGTACTGGTGGGGTTGCAATTTTGCCTCTTCTAATTTATCGGGTTGCGATAAAATTAGAATCGTGGGAGGGGATTGAGATTTTTGTTTTTGGATGTAATTGACGGCTTCCTCCAATTTTTTCACATAAACTACAGGGGCTTGGCTATAAAATACCACACTGGGTTTAGCAAAACCAATCATTATTACTTCTTCAAGAGGCATTTTGACTTGAGTAGCTAATTGAGCTAGTTGTCGCAGGGGTAGTTGTCGCTGTTGATCAACCTGGATAGACGCGGGTGTTATGGAGAAAATGAGAAAGGCGATCAAGCTGATCAAGTTTATCCATAATATCCCTTGGGGTTGTCGTTTCCAGAGTAATAGGGTTATGCCGATCGCGCTTAAGCCCCAAATGCTGGCTCCCCAGGTTAAGATACCGGATTGTTGCAGATTTTGGGCAAAATTGGGCATGGTGGGATCATCTACCCAATTTGCCCCATATAACATAACGAACGCGATACCGATGCTGACAATTATATTAAACAGAATCGAAACGATCAGGGCAGTGGGGATTGGTGAGAGGGGATTGGGGAATTGGCGATTGGCGATTGGTGAGAGGGGATTGGGGAATTGGCGATTGGCGATTGGGGAATTGGTGATTGGTGAGAGGGGATTGGGGAAAGTTCCTTTATCCCCTCTTCCTTCTTCCTGATCTTCTCTTCCTTCTTCCTTCTCCCCTCTTCCTTCTTCCTTCTTCCTTCTTCCTTCTTCCTGATCTTCTCTTCCTTCTTCCTTCTCCCCTCTTCCTTCTTCCTTCTTCCTTCTTCCTTCTTCCTTCTCTTCTCTTCCTTCTTCCTTCTTCCTTCTTCCTTCTTCCTTCTCTTCTCTTCCTTCTTCCTTCACTCCTACTTCTTGTGTCCAGAAAAAGGAGAGGAGGAGGGCGGAGGCGGGCATTAAGGGGAGGACATAACTAGGGAGTTTTGTCACCGCGATCGTAAAAAAGAGGAAAATGCTAATAAACCAAAAGAAGGCAAATAGAGAGAATTGATCCCAAGGACTTTTACGCCGCCAATAAGTGCGTTTCCAGACTTGTAAATTCGCGATCGCGATGGGTAAATAAACGGACCAAGGGGCAAATCCAATTAAGACAACGACGAAATAAAAATACCAAGGAGCCCAATGACGATTAACTACTTGGGTAAAGCGTTCAATATTGTGATAGCCAAAAAAACTGTTAATAAATGCGCTACCATTGGCCGCGGTAACAAGAATATACCAAGGAAGGGTGAGGATTAAAATTAATAATAATCCCTTCAATGGTTGCATGGAGCGCGTAACTTCTCGCCAATTACCAAGATAGATGGTAAAACTACCAATAATTAAGAGGGGTAAGACGAAACCAACGGGACCTTTGGTTAAAATAGCTAACGCGACTAATAGATAAAAGGCTAAATACCAAGGGGAAGAGTATTGGAAAAGGGATGAACCCCAATTAATAATAGAAGTTGTCGGGGTTTCATTATTATTGATATTGTCGGGTGTGTTTTCCTGAGATGACGCGTATCCCAGAAAGAAGGCGAGAAGGGCACAACACATACACCCTGTGAGTAGCATATCAGAGACACCTGTGCGTCCCCATGCGATTGTTTCTGGATTTAACGCGACTAATGCGGAGCCTAACCAAGGTAGAGAAAAAGGTAAAGGTGGAGATAGAGAAATTCCTTCTTCCTTCTTACCTTCTTCCCTCTTAGCTTCTTCCCTCTTAGCTTCTTCCTTCTTCCTTCTTCCTTCTTCCTTCGTTGCCTTTCTTTCTTGATATTGCCAGAGGGTGTAGAAAGCGAGACAAGTAAGCGCGATCCCAGCCAACGCGGAGGGCAAACGAACACTCCAAGAATTGACACCAAAGAGACGATAGCTCATCGCCATTAGCCAATAAACTAAAGGCGGTTTATCGAAGCGAGTTTGATTATTAAAATAAGGAGTAATGAAATCTCCTGTCACCGTCATCTGACGAGAAGCTTCGGCAAATAAGGGTTCAGTTTCATCGACTAAACCCGTTGTGCCCAAATGCCAAATAAATGCTACGCCACAGATTAATCCTAACCAGAGGAAAGAAAGTACCCAAGCTAAAACAGGAAAACAGGCAAGATGCCTATTCCACCTTTCGATAGATTTGCACCAAAAAATGCGCGATCGCTCTAACCCCAACTTCATTAAACTTTTGTGAATTTTGTTGATTTTATGTGGTCTAATTAGCCCTTTTGTGGGTTATTAGACCACATACGTTTCGCTATTTTACTCCCAAATTGAGTATTTGTCGCAATAACTGGGTTAAGGTTCGATGATCAATTGCCACTCGGAGGTTTTGCCATTCCAGAAGGGAATCTCTGTATCGCCCACAATATATGGGCCCCAGTAACGTCGCGAGCCATCTTGGGCAAACCCCACGAGAATATCTCCGGGTTTTAATTGTAAATCCGTATCGGGCAAAGATAAACGCAAACCATTGTGACTCCCTTCCTTGGGTGCAAAGTCCCAATGAGCGGGTTTTTTCTCTATAGTCTGAGTTTTATCTAATTTTCGCGATAACAAAGCTAATCGAATCGGATGCGGGCTCAGGTTACTAACACGAAATCCCCCTTTAGCCTTAAAATTGGTCTTTAAATCTCCTTTATTGGCAATTTCTATAGGGGTTTCGACGGGTTGAGGTGTGACACCCGAAACAGGATTTGTTTTAATAGAGGGTTGTGCGGATAAAGTTGGCAATAGTGCGATCTGACTTCCCCCAGATTTAATCATCTCTGGGGGCATTGGTAAATCCGTGGTGTTTTCCCTACTAAAGGAAATATCAGGGGATGAAGATTTTAATCCCTGCCCTGGATTCCAGAAGGCAAACTGCACCCATCCTACACTCATACCTATTAAAAAGATCAGTCCGTTTATAACTACAGTCCCCTGATTGTGGAGTTTCATAATTTTCTCTTTAAAGAAGAAGTGTTGACCTCTTCAGTTAGTTATGGCTGTTTTAATTTACCTTTATTTTAGTAAATTAATGTGATCATTTATTGATTTTTTTCACCTTGACTAGAGGTTAAGTGCTGGGATCACGGCAGACTAAGAAAAATCTCTTAGGTGTTAGGTGTTGGGTTCGAGCCTGAAGAGCTGTTACGCTGGAAAGTTCACTTTTTCACCTACCACCGATAACCCTCTTACCTCTTCCTTCTTAACTGGGGATTGGGCCTTGGGGACTGGCGAATTAATAATTGATAATTGATAATTGTCAATTATCAATTATTAATTGTTAACCTTCTTCCTTCTTCCCTCTTCCTTCTTCCTTCTTCCCTCTTCCCGCTTCCTTCTTCCCTCTTCCTTCTTCCTTCTTCCTTCTTCCTTCCTTTATGCAGAATACCCGTCTGAATAGATTATTTGACGCGATCAGCTTTCAAGTACGCCAATGGTTAGGAAATCCTTGGCGGCGTATCTCCCTATTGCTGATAAGTTTACTCTTGGGAAATTTTGTGGGGACGGTGATTTCGACTACCGCGGGACAAAGGGCTAATTTAGATGTAGTTGTGGCTTTTTTCTTAGTTGTTGTTACAGAAGGAGTTAACGGTGTAGTTTATGGAGAAAATCCGACGATGAGTGCCCCATTTTTGCGACAATTGATCAACTCTTTTAAAATCGGTTTGGTTTATAATCTTTTCGTGGAAGCTTTGAAATTAGGTTCTTAGGGAGTTTTTTACTAATGTTATTAATTTCTAAATTGTTAAATAATTTAATCTTAATCGGTCAAATCTCTGATGTTATTTTAGATGATTTAGTAAAATGGGAAATAGAAGAAAAACAATTATTTTTTCCCTTGAGTATTGACGTTAAATATTTGAGAAATAGGCTCAAGGAGAGAGGGGACTTATTGTTATCTCTGTTTCCTGATATCAATAAACTATCTTTATCGAGTCATCCTCATTTCTTGGTGAATTTATGGCGTTTATGGTTGCCATTATCCCTAGAATTAATGGCAAAAAATAAAAGGTTAAATCGTCCCATTATTCAAGGAATTTTAGGTGGACAAGGCACAGGTAAAACGACTCTAGGACAGGTTTTACAATTCATTTTAGCCAAGGCAAATTATTCATTAATTAGTCTTTCTTTGGATGATTTATATAAGACTTATTTAGAACGTCAAGAATTACAAATAGCTGATCCCCGTTTAATTTGGCGTGGCCCACCGGGGACCCATGATATTGAATTAGGGATTAATGTTTTAGACTCCTTGCGTGATTTACCTAATAATCCTCAAGCAATAGCCATTCCTAGATTTGATAAGTCTCTCTGGAATGGTGCGGGCGATCGCGTTTCTCCTGAAATGGTGACTGAGGCGGATATTGTCTTATTTGAAGGATGGTTTGTTGGTGTTAAACCCATTGCTCCCTGTAAGTTTTCCGATGCACCTTATCCTATTATCACGGAACGCGATCGGCAATTTGCCCTTGATATGAATGAAAAATTAGGGGAATATTTACCGCTTTGGCAAAGATTAGATCAGTTAATTATCTTAGATCCCGTTGATTATCAATTATCGAAAAAATGGCGACAACAGGCGGAACACGAAATGATTGCTAAGGGAAAATCAGGGATGACAGATGCAGAAATTAATCAATTTGTCGAATATTTCTGGAAAGCTTTACACCCGGAATTATTTATTAAACCCTTAATTGAAAAGGGGGAAAATGTCAATTTAGTGATAGAAATTAATGGGGATCATTCCCTTGGGAAAATTTATGATCCCTGGGACTCTTGACGGGAGGGGTGAGGAGGAGAAAAGAGGGATGGGGGGTGAGATACCCAATAAAAAACCGCGCGATCGCCCGGTTTGTCTTTCCAGCCACAAAAAATTAAGTCGAGTTATGAGAGGATAATATTTTGTGATAAGCTGTTGATTAGTTGTCTAAAACTTTAATCAGACCTCTGCGGACTAAACGCAGTAAACGGTCAATTGAAGAGCGTTCTTCGGGATCGAGAGATTCATCAAGAATAGCTGCCATTAAGCCATAACGATCTAATTTTGTCAGGTATCCATTGTCGCTAACAGAGACGAGTATTTCGTTAATTGCACCGGGGATAAGATTGAGGATTAACATAAAACTTAGCTGGAACTCGATATATATATAATGGCTCCTTTGCTAAGTTGAAAAAGTGATTGATGAGATAGTAATTCTGTGATTTTTCCGATGATCTTTTGTGAGGGATATCTGGGGCGCCTGTGAGGGGTGTCACAGTATCCTTGAGAGAAGCCCGGTTTCTTTGCGAAAAATGATGATACGAAACGAAGTACGCACAGGGGAAGGGGATCACTCGCGCGACGGGTAGCACGGGTAGCACTCGCGCGCGAGGAGGCGCGACTACTAAGCGAAAAGCGCGATCGCGTTTTGGCAAGAAAACCCTTTTGGAAAAAATTTGATAGGATGGCGTTAACTGCGAGAATTATCGAGACATAACCATGAGCCAATTTCCGAACCAGCCCCCTAATCCCCTAAATGGAAAATCATCTTCGCCTCACCCCCTCGCGAATGTCAATCTTCCTAACATTGATCCGCGTCTCCTCGAATCCGATAATAACGGCTCTCCCAAGTATGACAGCAACACAATGGAAGTTGTTAAGAAAGTTTACATTACGCTTATCGTCATTGGTTTAGTGATTGGGGGATTTTTATCTATTGGAGTGCTCGCGGTGATGAAACATTTTGGACTTTTAGGTGTACCACCTGCCCAAGTGCAACAACAGACTAAATAAGGAAGAGGTAGTGATGCAAAAGTCCTGATTTTAGCTTTCTCAATCCTTACACAGAAAGGGTTAGACTTTCACTAACACGAAAATCAAGTTGTTAAGGCCCAGAGGCTTACCCTGTCTAGACTTCAGCCAGAGGGCTTCCCTTTTCGCGGCAAGGAATCCCACTTCCGCATTGCCCCTACAATCATCCCTTAATTTACTCGACTTTTATGTCGGCGCGATCGCTAATATCACGCAAACAAACAATAGATACTGGTTGATTATCCCATTGGGCTTGGGCCGCGGTAATTTCAGCAATCCCTGGTTTACCGTTGAGTCTCAATATCTCGATCTGGGTTACTTTCTTTTCGATGATCGGTATTCCCAGGGAATGACCCAAAAGACTGTTGATCGTTTTGTCAAACATTTGACACACCGAAGGATTAGCAAACAGAATGATACCATCTTTATTGATTACTAAAAGACCATCTAGAACATGAGTAACGATGGTCTCAAACTTGTTCTTGACGTTTTTGAGTTCGATGGTTTGACGCTTTAATTTAATATGCGTAGCTATCCGTGCCAACACTTCTTTGGTGTTAAAGGGTTTCATAACATAATCTTCTGCCCCTTTTTCAAAGGCAGAAATGATATGCTGATGCTCGTGGCTTGCTGTTAGAAATAAAATGGGAATATCTTGATAATCAGCATTCTCTTTGATTTTTTCACAAAGTTGTAAACCATTGACATTTGGCATAAATAGATCCAACAAAATCAGATCAGGATGAATTACGTTTAGACGTTCCAGTGCTTCTTGTGCGTTGAGAGCATAGGTGATAGAATACCCATGACATTCTAAGAATAAGGCCAGCACCTGAATATTATCGATCAGATCATCAACGATCAAAATAGTGGGTTTGGTCTGGCTCGCAGATAGAGTGGTAGTAGGTTGCATCGAAGTATCTTCTCCAGAGATAGTGTCAAAAAAAAGATTGTTTGTTCAAGGGGTAGCAATTACAATGATTAGACGATAACAGGTAGGAGCGCGAAATACCTTATCGATGTCTTTTGTTCAAATAAACACAGCTTTTGCCACGCTTTTTAGCAGAAAAAACACCTTGGTCAGCCGCTTTTATCAGCTCATGATAGTCTTTCATCCCTTGGGTTCGGACCGCCAGACCAATGCTTACACTTCCACGCCAACAACCCGATCCCAACGGAATAGAGAGTTCAGAGATTTTCTGATAAAGTAAATTTGCAAGATACCATCCTCCTTCATGGTTAGTATTGGGACAAATTATCATAAATTCATCCCCCCCCAAACGGGAAACAATATCATCAGTTCGGATTGAGTCTTTAAGGGTTGTGGCTAATTTAATCAAGACAATATCCCCCTGATCATGACCATAATTATCATTAACTTCTTTAAAGTAATCAGCATCAATCATCATACAAACCAAGGGCAAATTATTTTCGATCGACTCTGCCCAAATCTGAGATAGGGATGCCATAGCACTGCGGCGATTGGGAAGTCCAGTTAAAGGATCTGTCAAAGACAATTTTTCTAATGTTAAGTTGGCTTCCCATAATTCATCTCTAGCATTTCTGAGGAAGATTGTTTGTTGTCTTAATTTGATATGAACATCTAAACGGGCTAAAACCTCCTTGCTATTGCAAGGTTGCTTCACATAATCGGCTGCCCCGTTTTCAAAGGCAGAAATAATATGCTCCTCATCGGAACTCACCGTAAGAAATATAATCGGAATCTCTTGATAGAGTGGATTTGTTTTGATTTGTTTACACAACTCTAGACCATTGACATAGGGCATAAATAAATCCAACAAAATCAGATCAGGTTGAATTGCATCAAGACGCTGGAGTGCTTCTTCGGCATTGAGAGCACAGGCAACGGAATATCCCTGAGATTCTAGTAACAGTTCCAAGAATTGAATATTCTCGATGTTATCATCAACAATCAAAATAGTGGGTTTGGTATTAGGTGTAAATAAGTCCCATTGAAATTTCATTAACATCTGTTCTCCCATAGCAATGGTATTAGGGTGAGGTCTATGGGACACTCCCTCGCCTTAGAAGGGCGGGGATTCTTGGTTCATAGACTCGACCTGTCTTGATAAGTATTAATACTGATCAAGATAGAGCCTAAATTCCCCCAAGGGTTTAGCCAACGTGTTTCGGATATGTTTGTTTCCTAGCTTTCTTGAGTCTATTTTATGCTACCATTAATATTAAATCTATTTTCTGAATTCTGACTAGGCGGGAACATTGATACTTTTCGCGGTTTTTTGATTATACACAAGGTTTTTGACCTTTAAATCTATGGGCGATGGCAAAGCAATCGCGCAGGCTTGGCCAAAATAAGCTATCAAGTCCTTTGACTGAATTCAACGGAGTGCTAATTTTTTAGCAAACTCTTCTTGCTGCCTAGTGTTGACAGGGCACTGCCGTGTCCCTACTTTTAAATGTACCTTAGCATATTTTTCCCTCGCTTTCTCATAGTATAGCAACCGCCTCGGCGGTTGCTATATATCTCTTCTATTAAGCCTTAACAATAACGGTGGCAAATACCCCTCAGCACTTTTCACTATTCTGACTCGTTGAATCTGTTATTCTTGGAAAAAAAATCAATCTTTGCATCTCGATTAAGCTTCGATCCTGAGTTTTTCAATTGAACAGAATATGTCCGTAAAGAAGTTGCACAATTAAGGGATGATTTTATAAGGGGTAATGCAGAAGTGGTTGCGCCAAAACCCAATGAGGACGATCGCTGGGGTATCCCCCTACCACCTGCTCATTCCACGAATATGCAATGGCTGATGTAAATACTGCTTATTCGATTAATCCACAAAGTGTTGCAATTGGCGTTTAATATTAGGAAAAGCCGCGACGGTATCTGGTAAGTGAACCAGATCGAAGTGTTCGAGTTGATGCCTTAAAGTCAATACATAGGCTTGGAGGTGGGGAGATTCATACTCAATTGCCCAACTTTGTAGTTTTGCCGCAAAAGCCCGTAATTGATCTATCAGCAGGGTTTGGTGCAGAGCCTGCCAAACGGTTTCTTCTTCCTGTTGGAGCAGCAACAGAAATTCTGGTAGTCGTTTTCTGGCTTCGGGAGACATGGTGTTTTTGTCTACGGAATTGGGAGCAAGAGTGGGAGTAACCTTGGGACTAACCTCTGATATAATCAGACCCGGAAACAGGTTTTGGAGTTGCGTCGCGATCGCCTCTCGACTAACGGGTTTGCGTAAAAAGCCCTGCACGAGAGGCTGTAATTCCTCCATATCGTGTTCTTGAATTGATGCTGTCACCATAATTACTGGAATATTCCGAGTAGATTTCGCTCGTTTAAGTCGTTTTAGTACCGATCGACCATCCATAGGTGACATAACTAAATCCAGCAAAATTAGATCGGGGCGATGTTTTTGGGCCAATTTTATCGCTCTTTCCCCATCTTCTGCTAAAAGGATTTGGTGAGGTGTATCAGCCAAATAAGCAGAAAGTAAATCGCGGTTAGACTCAACATCATCGACAATCAAAATTGAGAGGGGCTGTATTGCGGGTAGGGTAACTGTTTCAATGGCGGATTGATTGATCGGCTCCATCGTGATCTTAGGGATTTCTAGGGCTGTTGTTTGCGCCGTGTTATGAGCCGATCGCACTTGGACAGCCGGAAAGTGGAGGGTAAAGGTGCTACCTTGTTTTGGTTTGCTTTTAACCGAGATGGTTCCCCCTAAAATTTCCGTTAAGCGACGGGTAATAGTCAGCCCTAATCCTGTGCCGCCATATTTACGTTCAGGTTGTCCCTGGACTTGTTGGAAAGCATCAAAAATAACGGTTTGATGTTTGGCAGAAATTCCAATGCCTGTATCTATAACCGCGATTTCTAAATCATATAAGGTATTGGTTGCCCCGATCGCGTCTTTATCTACTAATAGTTCCCCATGTTCAGCGGTTTTGTTGCGGAATTCTCCATTCACCTGAATTATTACCTTCCCGCCATCAGGGGTAAATTTCACGGCATTGCCAATAAGATTAAACAGAATTTGTCGTAAACGAATTTCATCGATCAGGATAAAATGGGGAACTGTTGTTCCCATGACTAGGGTTAGCTCCAGACCTTTTTCATGGGCGCGTTGGATAAATATCTGCTCGATTTCCTGTAAGAGAAAATGGAGATTGATCTGTTCATAGTTAATTGTTAATTGTCCCGCTTCTACTTTAGAAAGATCGAGAATATCGTTAATTAACGTGAGGAGAATCTTGCCATTGGATTGAATAGATTTTAGATAGTTTTTAGCTGCTTTGTCGGTCATTAAGCCTTGGAGTAACTCAGAAAATCCTAAGATTGCATTCATAGGGGTGCGAATTTCGTGGCTCATATTGGCTAGAAATTCACTCTTGGTGCGACTAGCCGCCTGTGCTTGTTGAGTTGCGCTTTCTAAATCGCGATTGCGTTCCGTGAGTTGGGCTTGGGTTCGTTCACGTTGGAAAAGTTCCTGCTGTAATTGTTCAAACAGACTGACTTGCTGAATAGCAATTGCTAACTGATTCGCCACTTGTTGTAAAAACTCTGCTTCTGCTTCTGTCCAAACCCTTTTGCTGTAGCAGGAATGTACTACCAACACACCCCAAATACGACTAGCATAGTGGCTGGAAATCCAACGTTGGGTTTCTAGGCTGTGGTCTTCCTGTAAAATAGGAGCAACGATTTTAGACTGAATTTGGCTTTCACGGGAATATTCCATCAAGCAGTCAGTAAATCTGTCATTCATCACATCTGGCACTATACGGGGTTTACCCTGCCAGTAGGTTTCCATAATTTCTTCAGACCAAGTTTCGTTTTCCCATTCGTAATGTTTTACAGATAGTAAGTTTGGAGAAACAGATTCTTCCACGATCCGACTAGATGCCTCATGAAAAACTTGAAAGATAATAGCCCGATCGCACTGCATGATTTCTTTTACTTGTTGGGTAACAATCGCCAATATTTCCTGTAAATTTAATGATTGGCGAATGCGTTCGGTAATATTAGCGAGGGCTTTTTGTTGTGCTAATTGACTTGCTAATTGAGCTTCTGCCTGTTGCCTAATTACCAGTTCTGACTGTACTTTTTGATAAAGATCAACCTGTTGAATCGCGATCGCTAACTGATTGGATAACTGACGAGTAAGTTCAATATTATCAAAGTGCCACTCACGAGGACTACTACACTGATGGACACAGAGCAACCCCCACAATACATCACCACAGGATAAAGGCATCACTAAACTTGCCCGCACCCCAAACTGAGCCAGGATATCCCGATGGCAGGGTTGTAACCCTCCTGCATCAATATCCGCGATTGCGTAATAATGTCCTTGAGCGTAGAGATTGGCATAGTTTTCACCAAAACAATGATCCTCAACGGGAGTTTCCAGGGCGGATGGATAGCCTCGAAGCAAAGATTCAGCAATAAATTTTCCATTATTACAATTGGAATTTGGGTCAAATTTGAAAATTCCTACTCGATCAGCATGAAGTACCTGACGAATTTCATCACAGGCGATGTTAAAAATAGTTTGCAAATCCAAAGATTGACGAATGCGTTGGGTAATTTCTAGCTGTAAGTGTTCTCTTTCGACTCGCTGATGCAGGGCTTCTGTTTGTTTTTCTAGGGCTTTTTGTACTTGTTTAATTTCATCAATATTAACAAAGGTAATTACTAACCCATTTATATGATCATCATCGCGCAAATAGGGATAGATTCGCATTAATAAATTTTGTTCGGTGGTATGGAGATAAACTTCCTGTTCGATCGGGCGTTCATTATCTAAAACTTGCTGTAATAATTCTAATAAATTGTGGCAATTCAAATTGTGAGTAATGTGCTGAATCGGACGTTCTACGTCGGTTGGTACTAAATTAACAGCAGGGACGGCGGCGGGGGTAAATTTGCGGACACGCAGGCTGCGATCGAGGAAAATGACCCCTATTTCACTACTCCGTAATAAGTTATCAACATCATCAGTTAATTCTGTTAGTTCCCGAATTTTAGTTTGATATTCAGTGTTAACGGTATAAAGTTCTTCATTAACTGAGTGTAATTCTTCGTTGGTACTTTGTAATTCTTCATTAGAAGCTAAAAGCTCTTCATTTGTTGCTTGTTGTTCTTCGTTAGTAGTTTCTAATTCTTCAATAGTTGCTTGTAAATTTTCGCGGGTTTGTTGTAGTTCATATTCCAAATCTATGATGCGCTGTGTTGTTTCAGCATCTTTCTGAAAGGCTTCTAAAGGTTGGGGAATAGAGGGACGATCTTCATTTTCAATAATCAACATGAAAAAGTCTTCAATACGAGTATCTCCGACGTAGTATGTAACTTCCAAGTTGACCGCTCGAATTACATCCGCTTGATTGAAATGAATGCTACCATAGAGTACAGTTTTGCGTTCCCGTTTAGCACGGTGTAGAGCAGTGTTGATGGGAAGGCGTAGTTCATAGGGAACTAGATCAGCCACCAGACGGGTCATACTGCCTTCTGGTACTTGCATAATTTCTGCTGCGTCGGTGACAACATGGAAGAGTTCCATGTCGTCATTAACTAGCAAACAGGTACAGCCTCGTCGTCTGGTAAAGGCACTAAAGGCGGCACTTAAAATGGGGTCAAATTGACTGGTGTTACGCCGCGTCACAATGGGACGAGGAGCAGAGGGAACTGTGTATTCTAGGTTTTGTGTCAGGATAGGCAGACGGACATTGCGGCGCTTTTGGTAGATTTTCTGGCGTTCGTAAATGGGGCTAAATTCTTCGAGTAAGTCTCCGGGTGTTTCCGCTGCTCCCAGAAATAAAATACCTTTGTGCATCAGGGAAAAATGCAGCATTCGCATAACGTGCTGTTGTAGGGTAGGTTGCATATAAATCAGCACGTTGCGACAACTGATTAAATGCATTCGTGTAAATCCGGCATTTTTGGCCAGATTATGGGGGGCAAAGATGATATTTTCGCGGAGAGTGCGGGTAATGTGGAAGCTGCGATCGCGAAAGGTAAAGTATTTTTCTAAGCGTTTCCGAGATATATCAATGGCAATACTTTCGGGGTAGACTCCTTCTGCGGCTTTAGCTAAGGCGGTGTTATCTATATCAGTAGCAAAAATCTTGACACTGAGGTGTTTACCTAGGCGATTAATTACTTCATCGACAAGAATTGCCATTGAGTAAGCTTCTTCTCCTGTGGCGCAAGCTGTCACCCAAATCCTTAGCTGTTGACCATTTTCTAGCTGACTGATTAATTCCGGCAGCACTTCTTTATCGAGATAGTCCCAGGCTTCGGGATCGCGAAAAAAGCGAGTTACGTTGATCATTAGGTCATCTCGCAGTAGTCCTCGTTCTTCGCTGGAGGTTTTCAAGTAGTCAATGTATTCATCTAGTTGGGTATGTCCACTTAGGGAACACCGTCGATAAATGCGCCGACTCAGGGTACTGGGCTTGTAGTAGGAGAAATCGAGTCTTTCATACTGGTTAAGGACTTGTAGTATCTCTCGCAATTTGTCGGATTCAAGTTCTGGCGGAATTGGCTCGGTTGGGCCTGTGCCTGATCGCTGCATTTGGACGATTTCATAGATTGTCCGGGCAATTTCTTGGGAAGGTAAGACTTGATCGATAATACCTGTGGCGATCGCACTTTGGGGCATTCCATCAAATTCTGCTGTTGTTGGTGACTGGGCAAAGGTTAACCCTCCGGCTTCACTAATACTCTGTAATCCCCTTGTACCGTCGCTACCTGTACCAGAAAGCACCACACCAATAGCGCGATCGCCTCGATCTTTTGCTAAGGAGTCGAAAAAAATATCTATGGGAAAATTGGGCTGCTGTCGGGGAAATTCGTTTTGTTCAATAAGTTTTAGCGTCCCCGCTTCGATGACTAGATTATTCCGGGGAGTGATGAGGTAAACAATATTTGGCTCAATTGTCATACCATCTTGCACCCGCTTCACTGTCATCCGAGTACGTCTTTCTAGTAATTCCTTCATTAAACTCTTAAAGTCTGGGGACAAATGCTGCACGACGACAAAGGCCGCGCCACTATCCGCAGGCATATTATCAAAAAATTCCTCTAAGGCCCTTAGCCCCCCTGCTGAAGCACCCACTCCTACCAAAAAACAGTTATCTGTGGACATAATTGCCAACCATATTTTTATTCTATTTTAACATCATTTTACCTGAAGGTAGTGCTGCGTAACTCATCAGATAACCTGATGTCTGATGTCACCCTTTCTGTGTCAGGCTTGAGAAATCTCAAATCCTAACTTGGGTGCGACTACCAAGAAATTAACCACAAAGGCATTCGGGAGACAAAGGAATCACGAAGAAGAAGATTTTACTAATTCCCCAGTCTCTAATCGGGGAGCATTTCCAAGAAGCAAAAAAAACTGTAGTGGGTTCGCGTAGCCTGTGGGGAACATCAGAGCGTCTCAAATCGGCGCGTTCGGGCTAGGGAGCTCTCCGCTCCCACTAGCAATTTACAACCTTGAGAGGCTCCCTCTAATCCCCAGTCATCACCAATCTCCTATTACCAAATCTTGCTCAATGGTGATATTACGACTTGCCATGACTGCTTGAAATAAGTCCGTGGGTAATATTTGTTCAACGGGCCAAACTCCGGGTTTATCTAATTTTCCTTCTAACATTAATTGCGCGATCGTTCCTGTGCCTATTCCTGCGGAGATCGCGGTATTTGGATGTACCATTGTTGTGCAGCATTTCGCGGGTTTACCGTCTTTTTTTCCGGTAACTTCGGAGCGCACCGCGACACCAATACCACTAAAGGGATCAGTGACACGAGTCATGGCAAAACTGATATATGATAAAAATTCAATCACCCCTGGATTTTTTAAGACAAATGGTGGCCACCAACGGGCAACCGTCCAAGTTAAAAAGTTATAAAAATCGGGAATAGTCCCAAATTTTGTGATGACTGTTTTTACGGGAAATGATTCCGGTAATGTAAAGGCTTCTGGCATATCAAACCAATAAACTCCTGTTTTGCCGTAGGGTTCGGGAAAGACTATTGACTCGCGATCTTCATAGGGATTGACAGTTTGCCATTTCCCATCGTTCCAGACATCAAAAGGCTTTTGTAACCCTAAAAAAGTCGTTCGCATTACTGTTACTCCCGCACCACCAGAACCCCCTACGACATAACTTAAATGAACGCGATCGGCCTCATCTAAAGCTTCCACTCCTTGACGCACCATACTATTAGAAATACCAGGGAAAATGCCCGAATTAATAATCGCGGTAATACCCGCGTTTTGTGCATCTTCTCCACAGGTTAAAATCTGACGAGTAAAAGGAGAACTATCACTAACATCAAGATAATTTACCCCAGCTTCGATACAAGCTTGCAAAACACTGGTATCTCGATAAAGAAATGGACCAGCACAAAAGATGACTAAATCAGAAGCAGAAACCGCATTTTTTAGTGCATCTTTATCAGCCAAATCTAAAGGTGAAAAACTAAAATTGAAAGCCGGGTTTTGAGCCATTTCGCCTTGAGAAGTCCTACCCGTAATCGTAATAGTAGCATCAGTAAAAGTCGCTAAATCTTGGGCGACACAGTTGCCGATGCGTCCCCGTCCCCCAATAATTAATACTCGATTTTTCATAGTGAAATCTTCTTTTTTAGTCGAGGTGAAGGTATATTTATCGCCTTCTGAGAGAGTAACAAAATCCTAAAAATATTATACCACTTTTGAGAAGTGGTATCACACCTGTCTCAATTGACTCAGAGTGTATTTTTTATCGTAGGTTGGGTTGAACTTTGTTCAACCCAATCAAAATATTATTACATCATCTTATTTAAACAAGGATTGGGCAAGAGATTGTAATGAGATTTGAGCATCTTTTAACCTCTCTAAAACGGGATGTTGATGATGCAAAAAGACGCGAGCACAATTTCGCCCAGGCATTCCTGAAATTGACCCCCCCGGATGAGTTCCCGCGCCCGTTAAAAATAACCCTTCTATGGGTGTTTTATAATTCGCGATTTCAGGCAATGGCCGGAAAAATACCATTTGTTCTAATGTCATGTCAATATGATAATAATTCCCTTTGCGCGATCCGAGTCTTTCTCCTAATTCAGCCGGACTTTCTACCCGTTTACCGATAATTGCTTGTTTGATATTCGGACAATATTCTGCTAATTTATCAATACACTTGTCGGCTACTTGATACTTTAATTCATCCGTCCATCCTGTACCATTTAACCCTGTACCTTCTTTCCCCGCGATTTGATAGGGGGCAAAAAATTCGATCCATAAAGTATGTTTTCCTTCCGGTGCCATTGTCGGATCTAACATAGTGGGCATAACAACATACATAGAGGGATTTTCATCGGGAATTTGCCCGATCGCGGGTTGATAATGAGCGGTTTCAACGTGCTGCATAGAATCAGCAATTAAAACGGAACCGATCCAATAATTATCCTGATGATTATGATAACTAAAATGTAAGGGTTCCGACAAAGCCAAATCAATTTTGAGGATAGTTTCATTATTATTAATAATCTTGCGTTCGAGTCTTTCATGCAAATTCGAGTCAACCGCATCAATATCACTTTTATCGACTAAATTTAAAAAGACTCGTTGGGCATCAATATTAGAAATAATACCCTTATTCGCCCGATATTCCTTACCCCCTTTCACCCGAACTCCCACAGCTTTACCATCATCAATTAAAATTTTTTCCACCCTTTGATCAGTAAGAATAACACCACCTTTACTCTCAACTAAATTCACTAAAGCTTTCACTAAAGCACCCGTGCCCCCCTTGGGGCGTGCCATGCCCGGATGATGACGCATTGACATCATCATTGCACCTATGCCTAAATTTTTCTGAGAAGGAGGGACCCCAATTTCGGAGGAGAGTCTCGCTAAAGGAGCCTTGACAAATTCTGAGTCAAACCACTCATTTAATAAATCTTCCGCACTGGTTAACATAATGCGGACAAATTCCATGATTTTATCAGTAGAATTAGTGACAGAGACTAAATCTTTAATCTTATTAAAATCATAATTACCAGCAATATCAATGATCGACTTAGGAGGGGCATTAAACATGGGATTCATGGCATTAACCACCCTTAACCAATAATCAGTAAATTCGGCATATTTCCGGGCATCTCGTTCATTATAACGAGCAATTTCGGCACAAGTTTTTTCTAAAGAATGATGAGCTAAAAAATATTTACCGTCAGGATGGGGACAAAAGACAACAGGATCACAAAAGAGGTATTCTAAACCATACTTGGTTAACTCTAATTCTTCAACAATCGGCCCTAAATGGATAAATTCATGATCGATCGCGCACAAATTGAATTTAAAATCAGGAAGTTCAGGAATAACGGCTTCTGTAGTCGCGGCCCCCCCCGGAACAGGTCTTTTTTCAAGTAATAAAACACTATATCCGGCTTTTAATAAATAAGAAGCACAGGTTAAACCATTATGACCTGCACCAATGATAATTACATCATAATTTTCCATCATTTTTGCTAAGAAAAGTTAACAACGAAACAGATTATACTACGATTATGTCTTAATATCAACCCACATGATCTCGATTAACTTTCTCTCTATTTTCTTTCCTCTGTGTCCTCTGTGCCTTTGTGGTTATACTAAAAACAAGGATAAAATAGCACGATAAAATGACATCAAAACATTATAAGAATGGTCTAATTAAGTTGATAAAAATAAGAAAACCTCTCAAAAAACGAGTCAAAAATAATAGTTTTAATATCATCAGTCAGGGATTAAAATCCCTGTCTCATAGAAAAAGTCCTCTGAAGAGGACTCCAGAAATAGTCTCAACCCAGAATTAAATATCTAACCTCAAAGATCACAGCAATTGCTTCTTCGGCTCCCGTGCATTCCCTTTTTGGACAGACTTTTCATATTCAACAAGGACAATTTTTGCTTCTGAATTGATTTTCTTAAATTCATCAAGCATAATTTCCTTGGACCATTTCTTACTTCTATTTCCCGAACCCGATCCAATCAAGGGAAAAGCCACGGATTTAATGTCGTTATCATTGACAATTTTCATGGCATTATTAACCGATTTTCTAATGGAATATTCCGTCGCGATCCAAATCATATTAATTCCCGCAACGTGAATGATACCTTTATATTTTAAATTTCCTGCATTTGTTAATTTGGCATCACCAAGGGCCATCCATCCACATTTAGCCAATTCCTTGAAGGGCATATTTCCGCCATGTTTTTTGATCGCGCCCGAAACGCCTTGTGGTATTAATAACCACCAAGGAATTATATTCATATTCCACGAATTAACAATTACTTCAACATCTTGGTAAAGAATATCGCCTTTGACTTCGTGTATTATCATATTTTGTCAGTCCCACGATGAATTATACAGAAATTTTCCATATAACACCCCCAAATAGGTATTTATGAAGAATTTATCCAACTAAACACACCCTCTGGCAGATGACATGGAAATTTTTTCTATCATATCATAATTGGGACGTTATAGACATTCAATTAGTGGGAATAACACACCTACCCCTAGAAAATTCCCCTAGGTATTTCCCTGTTAATGCACAGCCCAAAAGTCCGTGTGGAGGACTTGCTACCCGAAAAAATGTTAATATTTCCGGTGGTTTATTCAGAGAAAAATCGTTATTTTTCTCTGAATAAACCCCGTTTATCAATTTTATCATTAGTCGTCTTTAGACGACTTGAGCTATGAGTCGGAGACTTCAGTCTCCGGCGGACTCCGTTACCGACGCAAATACAATATCTTCGTAAATTTCCGAAATAGGACAATGAAAATTGACTGAATCCAGGGAAAAAGTATCCCCTTCTGTATAAGTTTGTAATTCCCATTTGCCTTGATTATTTAAGCGAAAACTCTCGATTTGTATTTCTTCAGCACTGATTAAAATATATTCTCTTAATGTGTCTATTCGACGATAGTTCATAAACTTTTTACCCCGATCATATCCCTCCGTTGTTGGGGAAAGAACTTCTACTATTAAACAGGGATGATAAATGACTTGACGGGCATCACGATCGCGCTCATCACAAGTCACCATCACATCAGGATAATGAAAGGGTCCACTTTCGGAAATGCCCAGTTTAGCATCGGCCATATATACTCGACAAGGACCTCCACGCAAATTATTTCTTAATGCAGTTGTTAAATTAACCGCGATCGCGTTATGAGAGAGAGTCCCCCCTGTCATGGCAAAAACTTCGCCATTAATATACTCATGTTTAATCTCTTGATGAGCTTCCCATTCTAAATATTCCTCTGGCGAAAAATATGCTTTCTCGGGAAGTGCGATCATAAACTTTGCCTCCTATTTCTCACTCGTTTAACTCTTTGTTTAAGTATAGCAGAAGGAAGAAGGAAGAGGGAAGAAAATCAAGGGTTTCCACCATTAAGAAGGTGCTAATCGTCTTCGCTATTGCTATACATCATTTTTATCTATTAGACATCTTTCAAAAATAAGGTATTTGGCAGGCAGGATGCCTACCCTACAATAATTTTTGGAGATATCTATTAGATATTCTCATCTCCAAGATGAAATTACCTCCCCTTTCTTTTTCCCTTCCTTTGCGATAAAATAAGAAATATTACAAATTATTACAAATCTGAGAGATGAACCAGACACCCTTAAACCATAACCCCCAAAATAATCCCCAAAGTGTAATCATTATTGGCGCGGGTATCGGAGGACTTACCACCGCGGCGCTCTTAGCCCATAGGGGTTATCGTGTCAAAGTCTATGATCAGGCGATTGTGCCCGGTGGATGCGCGTCAACCTTCCAACGCAAAGGGTTTATCTTTGATGTAGGAGCCACTCAAGTCGCGGGTTTGGAGCCCGGAGGTATTCACCATCGCATTTTTTCCGAATTAGGAATTGATATCCCTCAAGCCACTCCTTGCGATCCGGCTTGTGCGATTTTTTTACCCGGAGAAAATGAACCTATTAATGTTTGGAGAAACCCGGAAAAATGGCGCATTGAACGTCAAAAACAATTCCCAGGAAGTGAACCTTTTTGGCAATTTTTATCTTTATTATTTACAGTAAGTTGGCGTTTTCAAGGACGCGATCCGGTGCTTCCTCCTCGTAATTTATGGGATTTATGGCAATTAGTTCAAGCACTGCGCCCGGATACTTTAATTACCGTTCCTTTTACCTTAATGACGGTTTATGATGCTTTAAAATTATTTAAGTTAGAGCAAAATTTACGCTTAAAAACTTTTCTGGATTTACAGTTAAAACTGTATTCTCAAGTTGATACCACTGAAACCGCGTTATTATATGCCGCAACTGCCTTAGGGGTTTCCCAAGAGCCTCAAGGTTTATATCATTTACAAGGGAGTATGCAGGTATTAAGCGATCGCCTCGTGGAAGCTTTAGAAAGAGATGGAGGTAAATTATTTATGCGTCATACTGTGGAAAAGATTTATGTAGAAAATGGTCAAGTTAAGGGCATCCAAATTCGCAATCAAAAAAACGGGGAAGTCTGGACAGAAAACGCGGATCATATTGTGGCAAATGTCACTGTGCAAGATTTAGTCAAGCTTGTGAATAGTCAGGATTTTTCGGCTCAGACTTTACATTTCTTTAGTTATAAATATCGAGTGGATAAACTTCCTTCCCCATCGGGTGCTTTTGTGGTTTATTTAGGGGTTGCTCAAAGTGCTATTCCCGAAAATTGTCCTCCCCATTTGCAATTTTTATATGATTATAATGGAGAAATCGGCGAAAATAATTCTCTCTTTGTTTCTGTCAGTCATCAAGGGGATGGTAGAGCTCCAGAGGGTATGGCAACTATTACCGCGTCTTCCTTTACTGATACGAAAAAGTGGTCGAATTGTCAAGATTATGAAGCCTTAAAAGAAGAATATACAAAACACGCGATCGTGTGTCTGAGTAAATACTTTAAATTAACGCCAGAAACGATTATTTATCAAGAAGCCGCGACACCGAGAACCTTTGCCCGTTATACGGCCAGAGATCAAGGAATTGTCGGAGGAATTGGACAAAGAATACCGACTTTTGGCCCCTTTGGTTTTGCCAATAGAACCCCGATCAAAAATCTTTGGTTAGTCGGAGACTCAACCCATCCAGGGGAAGGAACCGCGGGGGTTTCTTATTCCGCGTTAACCGTTGTTCGACAAATTCAAAAAGAAACCGGGTTTCTTAGGTAAAATTATCCGAGACATTTTTACTGAGAAAGAAACCCAGTTTCTCCCTTGATCTGGGGGAAAATGATGATGAAATTAAGAAAGGTTTTGTCATCTAGTATCAATCACCATCAAAAGTATGATATGATTTTGACCATATCCTTGATTAACTCTATCGCCATATCTAAAAAATGTTTTCCCAAATTACCGTAGAAGAGTTAGGTGCTCGTCTCACAAATGATCTCACAATGGATAGCCTCACCAAAAATGTACAATTGGTGGATGTGCGTGAACCCCAAGAAGTCGCGATCGCGTCCCTCAAAGGCTTTGAAAATTATCCCTTAAGTCAATTTGCACAATGGTCCGAGCAAATTCTCACTCGCCTGGACCCCCATACAGAAACCTTGGTTTTATGTCATCATGGTGTGCGCTCCGCGCAAATGTGTCAATGGTTAGTAACACAGCAAGGGTTTACTAATGTTAAAAATATTGTAGGCGGTATTGATGCTTATTCCCTAATCGTCGATCGCGCTATTCCTCGCTATTAAAAAACAACAAAGAAGGAAGAAGGAAGAAGGAAGAAGGAAGAAGGAAGAAGGAAGAAGGAAGAGGGTTAACAATTGTTAATTATTAATTACCTAATCCCTATTACCGATTCCCTATTACCTATTCCCTATTACCTATTCCCTATTACCTATTCCCCAACCCCCAACCCCCAATACCTAATTCCCAATCCCTAATCCCTAAACCCTAATCCCTAATCCCTAATCCCTAATCTCCAATCCCCAATCCCTAATCCCTAATCCCCAATCCCCTCAAACTCCTAAATTTTGCTGTACCGCGAATACTAAATGATCAGCCCATTCTTTCACTAAATTTCCACAAGATGCTTCAACCATAACACGAATTAAAGGCTCCGTTCCCGAAGCACGAACTAATACTCGTCCCTCTGTTCCCATATTATTTGTGGCATGGTCGATCGCGTGTTGTAATTTTTCATTCTCATGCCATTTGAGACGTTTTTCTCGGTCTTCTACCCGCACATTAATTAACAATTGAGGATAAGTTTGGAAACTTTGATCCGCCAATTCAGCTAAAGAAATACCCGACTCTTTCACTAATACCGCCAACTGTAAAGCAGTTAAGACACCATCACCAGTAATAGCATAATGAGGACAAAGAATATGACCGGATTGTTCCCCTCCTAACATCGCGCCTGTCCGTTTCATTTCTCCATGTACATATTGATCACCCACGGGAGTACGAATTAACTGACATCCTAAAGCTTTCCAAGCATTCTCAAAGCCTAAATTTGCCATCACCGTTGAAATAATTAAATCCCCCGGTAACATCCCTTTTTGACGTAATTTACTCCCCCACAAATAGAGAATATAATCACCATCAATAGGACGACCTAAATTATCAACCGCCAAAGCTCTATCGGCATCACCATCAAAGGCAAAACCTAAGTCCGCATGATGGAATTTTACCGCGTCTTTTAATAATTGTAAATGAGTAGAACCACAATTAACATTAATGCGATTACCATCGGGTTGAGCGTGTAAACAAATTACTTCTGCGCCCATTTCTCGAAATACCCTTGGGGCAATGTGAACCGCGGCTCCCCAAGCTAAATCTAAAACAATTCGCATTCCTTTTAAACTGATTTCAGACGCGATCGGACGATGTAAAGACTCTGTATATTCTTCCACTAATTCCGGGCGAAAATGATGATGAGAACTGACTTCACCCATAATAGATAAATTGCCCGACTGTCGAATACCCGCCTCAATTTTCTCCTGTAACGCGCTCGGTATTTTCGTCCCATCCTTGCCAAAAAACTTAATCCCATTATCTTCTGGGGGGTTATGGGAAGCCGATATCATTACTCCCCCAATAGCATCCGTCACACTTGTTAAAAAAGAAACACAAGGAGTCGGACATAACCCCACATTCCATACCTCTAACCCCGCGGCAGTCAAGCCTTCCGAGAGAGCTCTTGATAACATATCACTAGAATTTCTGCTATCTTGTCCTAAGATAATCGGGGCCGTTTTGCCCGCGTGTTCCCCTAGGACTTCTCCAGCCCAGAAACCGACTTGCAACGCGAGGGACTCTGTGAGTAAATCTCCCACCTTACCCCGAATACCATCAGTCCCGAAAAGGGGAGTATTGGGTAAGGTTAAGGTTTCTGCTAATTGTATCGCGTTAGCACTGAGAGGGTAAGTTTGTTGACGGGAAGGGGTTTGCACCATAATTCACTCCTCAAATTTTGATAAAGTTACACAGAAGCATAACATTTTCAGATTAGATCCTGTGTCGCCTCTGTCTCTATGAGCAAGCTAACAAGAGAGTGAGCCTTGTTTCCGTAAAGTTGAGGTTAAATTTGATTAAGGCTTTTTTCGGGAAAAAGAGCGCGATCTTGTCTCCCTTATCATTAATACCGAACTGATTAACTTCTCCAAAAGGGACTCTTGACATCCGAAAAGATCACTCGCGCAAAATCTTTAGGAGAATGAAATTGAGGCTTTTCAGTTTGACTGGGGGACCATTGACTATATTGTGCATTGGTTTTCCCCCCTAAACGATTCAAATTTAAACGCCAAATATCACCCGGTTTAGGTGGAATATTTTTCGCGACTTGTTGAAAATTTCTCAAAGGAATAGCCGCTTCTAAAATCCAATATTGATCAATATCACTATCATTATTAAGGGTTCCCAGAAAAGAAGTCGCAATTTTTATCCCTTCCCCATTCCATTCAGGATCATTATTAATACCTGGACCCTGGGGATGAAATTGATCAAGAAACGTCCCTATAACATTCATTTCGATATTAAAATAACGCAGAGGAGAATCGGGATTAGGAGCGGTAAATATTTCTACACAATCATCAGTAAAAACGGCACTATCCCGAACTTTTTTTTCACCCCAAATATAGGCATCTTCAGCAATAAACGAAACGTAAATATTTTCCTGATCCCACAATAATTTACTAACTGTTTTTTCTTTTTTCCCTGATTTCCACCAAGGAAAACTAAAAGAACCCACATCCGGCGCTGCCGTCCAAGCGGGTTCGTCTAAATGCCCATCAATTATAATAGGTGTTTGTGCTTGATAGATGGTATAGGTGGTTAATTCTCGGGCAATGCTTGGGCAACAGGAGAGAATAAACACGAAAAAACCGACACAAAATAGCACCAAATAGTTTTTTTTCAGCATCATCATAATCGGGTTTCAGTTGAGTCAAATTGTGAATATTGAAAGCCTAAAAGTCATTAGGTAAATATCCACCAAATACCCACGCAGTCTTGGGTAAAAAGGAAATAGTAAATAGGGTTTTAGTCATCATACCATGATAAAGAACAAAGGGTATACAAGTTTCCCCATCCGAACCAATCTCCCATCTCCCATTACTATTTGAGCCCTTTTCAGGTATGTTAAACAGAAAATAAGTAATCTTACTTAAAGAAATTTATGAAATATTTCTTCTTATCAGAAGGCTGGACCATTGGTCGAGTCTGGGGTGTTGGGGGGCTATGGAACGAAACCGCGTGGAGACGACAGCCCGACATCCAAAAACTCAACCTCTGTCTGTGGGATCAAAACGAAAAAATGTGGCTCTATCGAGTTGAAGATGCAATTCTCATGGTAGAAGTCAAAGCCACACCTGCTCACCTAGCTAAAAATCCGGGTCAAAATATCGGTAATGTCGTCCTGACGCGGCTAATTACCGGGGATCAAGTCTTAGAAAGGTTGTGCAGTAGTTTTGCGCGTTGTGAAATTATTTCCTCAACCTCTTTGGGTTCTAGTCAAGACAGAGGAGGATAAGGAGTATTTACTAGGACAAACATTTCGGCAACATTTCGGTAAAATGCCAGTAATTGTCTGACAATGCTTACCAAAAACGGAAATAGTCTGGTAACATCAAGTAAGTCTCTAACCAAAGGTTCGGCTTAATCAAAGACAAAAGCAACTTGTGACACAGAAAGTCACTAACTGTGAAAGCCTTTTCAGGCAAAGTGCCAATTATTGCGTGCCTTATTGTGGAGTATTCCTCAATGAGAGCAGGTGTCTTTGACAGAAAGCGCGATTGTTTCACAGCAATAGCTTTGTGGGATACCACCTTTGCCACGCAATAGGACTGCTATATTGGGATTCTCGGAGTTTGTCTGAGAAAGTCATAATTCAAAGTATCAGACAATATTGCCATCGGTTCTAATACTCGATACACTTCTTTACATCATCGAAGTGATCTTCCTAACCTGGCACATCTTTGTGAGACAGGAAGCCACCACGATATCGGAGTCGCGAGATAGTGGTGGAGACTTCACATAACTTTCATTTTTATGCTTTGATTGTTTTAGCGTCCCAACGGTGTAGGTCTTATTGACAGCCAAAGCCGAAGGGGTGGTAAGACAAGGAAAGCTTAATAAGAGCTGAAACAGTCATCAAACTTAGACAACATCACTCATTTTGGAGGCGCGTAGTCAATGGGACTACCTTGGTATCGTGTACATACAGTCGTCTTGAATGACCCAGGGCGCTTGATTGCTGTACACCTTATGCACACTGGTCTGGTCGCGGGCTGGGCTGGCTCTATGGCCCTTTACGAACTGGCAGTTTTCGATCCTAGTGATCCAGTTCTTAACCCGATGTGGCGTCAAGGGATGTTCGTACTTCCCTTTATGGCCCGTCTGGGTGTCACCCAATCTTGGGGTGGTTGGAGCGTAACGGGTGAAACCGCGGTTAACCCTGGTATCTGGTCTTTCGAGGGTGTCGCGGCCGCTCACATCGGTCTGGCGGGTCTGTTATTCCTGGCTGCTGTTTGGCACTGGGTTTATTGGGACTTGGAACTCTTCAGAGATCCCCGCACCGGAGAACCGGCTCTTGACTTGCCAAAAATGTTTGGCATTCACTTGTTCTTATCGGGTTTACTTTGTTTTGGTTTTGGTGCTTTCCACCTTTCGGGCGTTTTTGGTCCGGGGATGTGGGTATCTGATCCCTACGGTTTAACGGGTCATATTCAACCAGTGGCTCCCTCGTGGGGCCCCGAAGGTTTCGATCCGTTTAATCCGGGTGGTATTGTGGCTCACCACATTGCCGCGGGTATTGTCGGTGTTATTGCTGGTTTGTTTCACTTGACGGTGCGTCCACCTGAACGGCTTTACAAGGCTCTACGGATGGGGAATATCGAAACGGTGCTTTCGAGCAGTATTGCCGCGGTATTCTTTGCCGCTTTCGTGGTCGCGGGTACGATGTGGTATGGCTCTGCGGCTACCCCCATCGAATTGTTTGGACCGACTCGTTATCAGTGGGATAGCGGTTATTTCCAACAAGAAATTCAGCGTCGGGTCCAAACCAGTGTCGCGGGTGGATCAACGATCGCGGCGGCTTATGAGCAAATTCCTGAAAAGTTAGCTTTCTACGACTACGTTGGTAATAGTCCCGCCAAAGGCGGTCTGTTCCGTGTCGGTCCGATGGTTAATGGTGATGGTATCGCGAAGGGTTGGTTAGGTCATCCTGTGTTTACGGATCGCGAGGGACATGAATTATTTGTCCGTCGTCTGCCTAACTTCTTTGAAACATTCCCCGTTGTGTTGACGGATAAGGATGGCGTGGTTCGCGCTGATATTCCCTTCCGTCGCGCTGAGTCGAAGTATAGCTTTGAACAAGCGGGTGTCACTGTGACTGTCTATGGTGGTGATTTAGACGGTAAGAAGTTTACTAACCCTGTGGATGTGAAGAAGTTTGCTCGCGCTTCACAGCAGGGCGAAGTGTTTGAATTTGACCGCGAAACTCTGAAGTCTGACGGGGTTTTCCGTACTTCTACTCGTGGTTGGTTCACCTTTGGACACGCGTGTTTTGCGCTGTTGTTCTTCTTTGGTCATATTTGGCACGGTACTCGTACTATCTTCCGTGATGTGTTCGCGGGTATTGAAGAAGACCTCGAAGAGCAAGTGGAATGGGGACTGTTCCAAAAACTGGGCGACCCCACTACTCGTAACGAAGAAACTGTTTAAGTGGGATTTCTTGATCAAGTCTGTTATTGACTAAAAAACCCGGTTTCGCTCTCGAAACCGGGTTTTTTTTGAGATTTGTTGCATTCTTCACTGTTGAGCACTTTGGGGCAAATCTTGGGATAAACTGATAAAGAACCGGATGACCAGGAATTTATAATATGGAAAGTGTTGCTTACATCTTGATTTTGGCTTTAACTTTAGGTGTGCTCTTTTTCGCGATCGCGTTCCGTGAGCCTCCTCGAATTGGTAAGTAACTAAGAGAGTTCTCTCTCTTCTTCACTATTTGGTCTTATATCCCCCACTATAGTTCGTACTCCGACCACTGTGGCGGGATATAAGTCTCTCACAAAGGACATACCGCGTCTAAAAACCTACAGAAATCTGTAAATCAAACTTCGCGGTCTATGTTTTGCCCTTAGCAAGTGCGATATGCTTCCTGATTGCTCAGGTTGGCCTAATCTTCCCAGTTAGAGACTGCCTTGATTAGCTATTGACTTGAAATATTTGGTTTTTTGACGATCAGTTTGTGCCAAGTGTTTTTCTGTGGTTTTCATACCCAGTAAGCTTTAGCAACCCGCACTAATCAAGCGTCTCCCCAGTTCATCACAATTATTGTTGGTTTTCGTCAAATTCTGAGAAAACCTAGACAAACATTAGTATTTTGGCAACTGCCTAAAACCCTAATCACCAATTTTGGGTAGTTTTAATATCGGACGCAAAATATCCAGACGTTTTCCGATATGCTCCGACATCTTGAATGACCCTCCTATGCCACGACCGCGGTGATATAATACACTCATATTGCTTAAAGCTTAAGTAAACATGGGTTGGGGCGTGAAAAAGCATTCATTTTGAGTCAGGGGAATTTTCTGGACGGGCAATCCCCCGTGGTTGCCTCTGTGGGATGTCACCTTCATCAACTTAGTTGGTGATGTTGTACTAAGAATGTTTATGATGTCGATGATGTCAGACAATTCTTGGTGATAAATCAGTAGTTCACTAACTCTAAATTAACCATCATGCGCTGTCCAGTCTGCCAGCACACTAACAGTCGCGTTCTTGAGTCTCGTTGCGCGGAGCAAGGTCAAAGCATTCGCCGTCGCCGAGAGTGCTTAAGTTGTTTGCATCGTTTTACCACTTATGAACGGATTGAGTTTGTGCCTATTACGGTGATTAAGCTCGATGGCAAACGGGAGTCTTTTGATAAGTCTAAAGTTCTACGGGGAATGGTTCGCGCTTGCGAAAAAACAGGTATTACACCGGAGACGTTAGAATCTCTCGTCGCCGAAATTGAAGCGGAACTTCAAACGCGATCGCAACGGGAAGTCCCTAGCTCTGAAATTGGTGAATTGGTACTCAAGCAGTTATCATGCCTTAGTGAAGTGGCCTATATCCGCTTTGCTTCAGTGTATCGACAGTTTCGGGGCATACGGGATTTTGTCGATACTTTGGAAGACTTGAGAAAAGAAGATTTACAAAGTCCTTCAGCAGAAACACCGGAAACACCGACAAGAAAGGGGACCGATAAAAATGATTACTCTCCACAGCCAGTCTTGACTGGGGTGAGTGAGGATCTGTTAACTCCCACCCCCAGTCTCAGTTAAAACATCAGTTAAGATATATGCCCTTGGGACGTGGGACTAAAAGGCAAATTGATTTGTTTAATGACATTGTGGAAATTTAGGACGATCTTAACCATCTTCATAACGGGGGCTGGGAAAGAGCCCTAGTTGAGCCGACTCAGGTAGCAATACCTACGTTAGTAGAAAGAGTATTTACGTGCGACAACCATTTCGGCGACTTTTCGGTATTAGCCAGTAATTGTCTCACAATACTTACCAAAAATCGAGATAATCTGGTATAATCAGGTGAGTCAGAAACCTTTGGTTCGGCTGAAAAGACATAAGCAACTTGTGACCGATAAAGTCACTAACCTCGAAAGCCTTACGGCTACCAGGAAATTATTGCGTGCCTTATTGTGGAGTAGTCCTCAATGTTTGCAGGTGTCTAAGACAGAAAGCGCTATTGCTTGGGTGCAATAGCTTTGTGGGATACCACCTTTGCGACGCAATAGGATTGCTATATTTTGATTGTCTCAGTTTGTCTGAGAAAGTCATAATTCAAAGTATCAGTCATAATAAAAGATCGGGTGTAGAGTTGTACCCCGTAAGGGTTAACTAACAGTGCGGGTTTGGCTTACTTTTATTAACATTGGCTAACTTATGCTAAATGCCTGTTCATCGTTTATACTAAATTTGTTGACTAGATTTAGGTGAAAAACCTGGACATCAAGTGACCTCTGCAAGTCCAAGTCACCTCTGAATTGTTGGAGTAATTAATCTAGTCAACAAGATTAAATGGCGAGAACCAAGCCATTAGTAAAAAGTAAAGTGTGCGAAGGATATTCCTTCGTGCATTGGTTGATACGCCTTGGTTAAGACAATTCTTAACTTATGTGTTTGTTAACAAATGTTAGCAAAAAAGTATCGGTTAGTTATGACTAGACTTTACAAGGGGTTTTGAGAGATGAGAGAAGTGCTCCGCTTCTCTATAAAACTCTACAATGCTCATTATTAGGTTCAACAATCATCCGTCAACCACCATAGCAGGAGAATAATCTAGGAAACGTTCGCATGGCTTTAAAAACAATCGCCAAAGATGTTGGCTTTACTCACGATGATTTTGCTGCCCTACTAGACAAATATGACTATCATTTTAGTCCAGGTGATATAGTCGCGGGTACGGTGTTCAGTATAGAACCGAGAGGCGCTCTGATTGATATTGGTGCTAAAACCGCCGCATACATTCCTATTCAGGAAATGTCTATCAATCGCGTCGAAGCACCTGAAGAGGTTTTGCAGTCTAACGAAACCAGAGAGTTTTTTATCCTCACGGATGAAAATGAAGATGGACAGTTAACGCTCTCTATCCGCCGTATTGAATATATGCGCGCTTGGGAACGGGTCCGTCAGTTGCAAGCGGAAGATGCTACGGTAAGATCCCAAGTTTTTGCGACGAATCGTGGGGGCGCGTTGGTACGAATTGAAGGGTTACGGGGATTTATCCCTGGTTCTCATATTAGTACACGCAAACCCAAGGAAGAATTAGTTTCAGAAGAACTGCCTTTAAAATTCTTAGAGGTTGACGAAGATCGAAATCGCCTCGTTTTAAGTCATCGTCGAGCTCTGGTTGAGCGTAAGATGAACCGTTTGGAAGTGGGCGAAGTTGTCATGGGGACTGTGCGTGGAATCAAACCCTATGGCGCGTTCATTGATATTGGCGGTGTCAGTGGTTTACTGCACATTTCAGAAATTTCTCACGATCACATTGATACGCCTCACAGCGTCTTCAACGTCAATGACGAAGTGAAAGTGATGATCATTGACTTGGATGCGGAACGGGGTCGCATTTCTCTGTCCACGAAGCAGTTGGAACCTGAACCGGGCGCGATGGTGAAAAATCGTGAACTGGTTTATGAAAAGGCTGAGGAAATGGCCGCGAAGTTCAAGGAAAAATTACTGGCTCAGAAGCAAGGTAAATCTATGGAACTTCCTGTGGAAGAGCCTGTTGCTGAGGAAGAAGTTGTGGACATTGCGGAAGAGGATCTTCCAAGCGCGACTGAAGACTAATTGTCGTTTTTTTCTTACTTATTAACCCGGTTTCTTTGAGAAGCTGGGTTTTTTAATCTTATTGCAGAGGGAAGAAGGAAGAGGGAAGAGGGAAGAAGGAAGAAGGAAGAGGGGGAGGATTGGGA
>JBEDKD010000070.1:0-8601 GCA_041172365.1 Cyanobacteriota bacterium
GGGTAATAGGTAATGGGTAATGGGTAATGGGTAATAGGTAATAGGTAATGGGGAATGGGGAATGGGGAATGGGGAATGGGGAATTGGTGAGGTGATTGGTGATTGGGGAATTGGTGAGGTGATTGGTGATTGGGGACGTTTTTTTCTTCCTTCTTCCTTCTTCCTTCTTCCTTCTTCCTTCTTCCTTCTTCCTTCGTTTCTAATTTTCGGGTTTGCCTAAATAAACCTCAATGACGTGAGGATCATTTTGGACCTCATCCATTGTACCCTCAAATAAAACCGAACCCTGATGTAAAACCGTCACCTGACGAGCAATTTGTCGCACAAATTCCATATCATGTTCAATCACAACTATAGAATGACTTTCCGCCAGAGAAATCAATAAATCACCCGTTAAAAACGTCTCCTCATCAGTCAAACCCGCAACGGGTTCATCTACTAATAATAAATCAGGAGACTGGGCGACTAACATTCCAATTTCTAACCATTGTTTTTCCCCATGAGATAATAAACCCGCGGGAATATCCGCTTTCGCGACTAAACCAATGGTTTCTAATAATCCCCCGACAGTGCGATTTTCGGGAACCGGAGGACGCGTAAATAGGGTAGGAAAAACATTTTTATTGCGATTACAAGATAATTCTAAATTTTCACGGGGAGTTAAGTTAAGAAAAACTCTTGGTGTTTGAAATTTGCGGCCAATTCCTAAACGGGAAATTTCATCTTCTGATAATTTTCGTAAATTTTTTCCCTTAAATCTTACTTGTCCTTGGGTAGGTTGTACTTTCCCTGTAATGACATCTAAAAATGTCGTTTTTCCCGCACCATTGGGACCGATTACAACGCGTAATTCCCCCGCGTTCATGGTAAAATTAAGGTTATTGATGGCTTTAAATCCATCAAAACTAACCGTTAAATCTTCAATTTCTAAGATTTTGCTATTCATAATTCTATGGGGAAAAAGGTGAACTGAAAAACCCGGTTTCTCTTAGTTAATGAACTTGGATAACATTTGGGGTAAAGAACCGGGTTTCTGGAGAGAAAAACTTGATTTGTGACTTATTTGCTTTGATTTTCAAGTTCTTCTCGTTCTCGCTGTACCTCTGGATCTTCTTCTAAACTAGGATAGGTAATAACATATCGCGGTTTTCTGAGAATACGTCTAATTTGATTCATTCCTTCTACACGAAACCATCCGACTAAACCATTGGGTAATACCATCACCACAATTAAGAAAAGAGCTCCTTGGAAAAATAACCAAATTTCGGGAAATTGTTCACTTAATAAACTCTTACCAAAGTTAACTAAAAGTGTTCCTAAAACGGCTCCGACTAAGGTGGCACGTCCTCCCACGGCAACCCATATTACCATTTCAATTGAAAAGGCAATATCCATCGCTTTTGGTGAAATAATACCTGTTTGAACTGTATATAATGCTCCGGCAATACCCGCTAAAGCTGCGGAAATACCAAAGACTAATACTTTAAATCCTGTGGGGTTATAACCGGAAAAACGTAGGCGGTTTTCGTCATCTCTGATCGCGATTAATATGCGTCCAAAACGACCACTTGTTAACCAACGACACAAAATATACGCGATCGCGAGGAATAAAACCGTCAAACTATAGAAAACGAATTGAGTTTGGGAGTCACCAATATTCGCACCAAAGATGGTTTTAAAATCCGTTAAGCCGTTAGTACCATTAATCAGTTTTTGTTGGCCATTAAAGAAGTTGAAAAAGACAATGGTTGCCGCTTGAGTGAGAATGGAAAAATAAACCCCTCGAATGCGGTTACGAAAGACTAAATAACCGAGTAACGCGCCTAATAAACCCGGAATCAAAACTAAGGCTAATAGGGTAAGGGGAAATGAGTAGAAAGGTTGCCAAAACCCAGGCAATTCTGTCACCCCGTAAAGACTCATAAATTCCGGTAATTGCAGACTGCCATTCTCAGGAATTTGTAATTTTAGGTGCATCGCGAAGGCATAACCCCCCAGGGCAAAAAATACACCATGTCCTAAACTTAATAATCCGGTATAACCCCAGATTAAATCAATCCCTAACGCGACTATTCCTAATGATAAAAATCTCCCTAATAGATTTAAGCGAAATCCGGTAATGATTAAGGGTGCTATTAATATAAGAATAAGCACGATCGCGCCAATAATAGCCCCTTCAATTAACAAAGATTGACGAGTTGTTTTTAACATAGTATAATGTTACTGTGGAACCAAAATTAATTCTCGACTGTGCGTCCTTTTTGTGGGAAAATACCACCCGGACGGAATTGAAGAAAAGCAATAATTAGGGCAAAAACCATCACTTTTGCCATGCTTGTTGTCGCAAAAAATGTCAAGAAATCTGTTAATGGTTGAATGCCAGAAAACATTAAAGCTAAAGTACCTGAGCCGATTAAATAATTCGCAGTACCGATCGCGATCGCGGCTACCACAGTTCCGACTAATTTACCAACCCCTCCAACCACTACCACCATAAACGTATCAACGACATAATTTTGTCCAGTATTAGGGCCAACGGAACCCAATAAACTAATCGCGCATCCCGCGATACCCGCTAACCCAGAACCTAATGCAAAAGTTAACGCGTCAACCTGTTGTGTGGGAATGCCTAAACACGCGCTCATTGTCCGATTTTGCGTCACCGAGCGAATCCGCAAACCCCAGGGCGATCGCTGTAAAAACAGATAAATTCCTACCAAACACGCGATCGTCAAAATGATAATAAAAATACGCGCATAAGGCAATTGAAAATTACCCAAAGGAAAACCACCCCTTAACCATTTAGGCGCGGTAACATCCACATTTTGCGCCCCAAACCAAGGTTTAGTAACAGTTAACTGAAACATTTGCCCTAAAAGAGCTCCAGTCCCCAAAGAAATACCCAAAGACAAAGGCAAAATAATCGCGATAATCCCATTACGAATGCGCTCAAAATCCGGGCGACGTTGTAATATAAAAAGCCCCCCAAAAAACAGCAGACAAAATAGAGCAATATCGATCACTAAAACCCAACTAACACTACGGACAAACTGCTGTAAAATCAGACTAACACCCCAAGTCGCCAAAAGCGTTTCTAAAGGCCGTCCATAAAGATAACGAATCACCCCCCGTTCTAAAATTAACCCCATCGCCCCCGCGATCAAAAACGACAAAATCAGGGCAAAAAAGATATAAAACTCAAAAGCAAAATCCCCCATTCCTTTAAAGACATTTTGCACGACAAAAGTCGTATAACCGCCTAACATAATTAACTCACCATGAGCCATATTAATCACCCCCATGAGGCCAAAAATAATGGCTAAACCTAATGCAGCAATAAGTAACACTGCACCAATACTAATTCCATTAAATAAACCATCTAACAGTTGAATCACTGTTTTTTACCTCTGAAAAATTTAAGTCATAAGGTTGGGTTAAAGCCAAGACAACCCAACCGAAAAAAACAAACTTACATCTTGTACTTACCGCCCTTTGCGGGGTCGGACCAATCACAAGAAAAGCCCTTAGTTTCTGCCACAAATTGATTCCAAGGAATCGGTTTTACAGCTTCCTTCGTTTCATAAACAATCTTAAACAAACCATCGGCCCCGATTTCACCAATACGCACAAACTTGGAGATATGGTGATTACTTTCCATTGTCACCTTCCCTTCCGGTGCATCAAAACTTTGACCGATCGCGGCCATTCTCACCTTCTCTAAATCATCAGCAGTCTTGGCTTTTTCCACCGCTTGTTTCCACAAATAAACACCGATATAAGCGGCCTCCATCGGATCATTAGTAACTCGATCTTTACCATATTTCGCCTTAAAAGCCTCCACAAACTTCTTATTGGTAGGACTTTCCACAGTCATAAAATAATTCCAAGCCGCGTATTGCCCCTTAAGATACTCAACACCGATGGCCTTGACTTCTTCCTCAGCAATACTAACCGACATCGTAGGATATTTATCAGGGTTTAAACCAGCCCCTTGTAACTGCTTAAAGAAAGCCACATTACTATCACCATTAAGGGAATTAAAAATCACCCCACCATCAGGTAAAGTCGACTTAATTTTGGCAATAATGGGAGTAACTTCCGTACCACCAAGGGGGATATAATCTTCGCCGACAACTTCCCCACCTTTCGCCGCTAATTGTGCTTTAATAATCGTATTAGCCGTCCGAGGGAAAACATAATCAGAACCCACTAAAAAGAACTTTTTACCCTTATTTTCTAATAACCAATCCACCGCGGGCTCAATTTGTTGATTCGGTGCAGCCCCGGTGTAGAAGATATTTTTAGAACACTCTTGGCCTTCATATTGAACCGGATACCATAACATATGGTTTTTCATTTCAAAGACAGGTAAAACCGCCTTACGACTGGCAGAAGTCCAACAGCCAAAAACTGTTACCACTTTATCTTGATCGATTAATTTTTTCGCTTTTTCCGCAAAAGTTGGCCAATCGGAAGCACCATCTTCAAGAATAGGTTGAATTTGTTTACCTAAAACTCCACCGGCTTTGTTAATTTCCTCAATAGCTAACATTTCCGCATCAACAACACTCTTTTCACTAATCGCCATTGTGCCGCTTTGAGAGTGTAAAATACCAACTTTTATGGTATTACCACTATTGGCCATCGGAGAGGCAGAAGTCGTGCTTGTCGCAGGAGTCGGGGTGCTACTTCCTTGGGGATTTGGTGTGGTTCCACTTTGACAAGCTTTCAGAAAAATACTTGTACCTAAACTTGCTGAACCATAAATAAGAAATTTACGTCGATCAAATCGTGGTGTCATTTTATTTATTGCACTCCTCAAATCAAAAATCAAACCTTTTTTGCTTCCATTCTGGAATAGCTTTGTTATATTAGTGCTACGTCCTGACTCTTTTTGTATCCATGAATACAAAAAGATAATGAATGATTGATAGGCTAAGTAATTTTACTGATAAATCATCTGAAAATTATGCTCTTGCATAGTCAGTATGCAAGGGAAACATAAAGCTTTGGGTAGTCCTGCATACTAATATCAATCGTGGTATAATGCTGTAAAAATTCTGTCTTTCATCAGAAAAATTCCTTGAGTATTCTCGTCAATAACTAGCATGAATAAACAAAGAAAAGATCGGTTGTTTTAGACAACCGATCACTCAAAATTAGTAAATTTATTTTGACAGCACAACCCAAATATTATCCCATCAGAATAACGGTATCAATCACATGAATAATACCATTATCTGCTTCAATATCTGCCGCAAGAACCGTAGCATTTTTCACCTCAAAAGCATCGGAACAATCAATAGGAATTGGAGAACCTTCAAGGGATGTCACCACTTTTAATTTTGCTAGATCAGCCTGGGTAAATTTACCTGATACAACATGAAATTTAAGTATTCTTGTCAGTTGAGGAATATTTTGAACAAGAGTTGTAATAGTACCTGGGGGAAGTTTAGCAAAGGCATCATCATTGGGGGCAAAGACAGTGAAAGGGCCCGGACTTTTCAGTGCATCAACTAAGTTTGCTGCTTTAACCGCGGTGACAAGGGTTTGAAAAGAACCCGCGTTTACAGCAATATCTACAATGTCAGCCATGTTCGGTTTTACCTCATTTAAAATTATCTAATATTAAGCATCCTAAACTGAAATGGTGATTTAATTGATGAAAAAGTTTGAATTCTTTGATTAATAGGACTGCTTTTATTTCAATCGAACGCGATCGCGGGCATTGTCAAGAAACTCCCCCAATGGCAACCCGCGATATGGGAGGACGACTTAATTGTAGCAGATGCTCCCAGGATCAAGATTGAGTGAAGGTTTTTGTCAATAACGCGCTCTTTCTTTCTCTCTTGCTTTGTGCCCTTTGTGCCTGGGTAATGAATTTCTTAAAAAAAAACCGATGCCCACTGGGTGGCCAGCCGCGGCCATCGTGCTAATTACTTACGTTTATTTCTCCACTCTTCCCCACCGGGTAAGGTAAGTAAATAATCCCCTAAAATCACAGGTAAATCTTTGACTGAGTGCTGATAAGTTAGATTTAATAATGCCATCGTAATTTGGAGCAATTGACTTCGATCTATCTTTTCTGCCAGTTCCAATTCATTATAGATACCATTCATTACTTCTTCAGAAGCATCCGCGATTGCAGCCATTAGTTGACTTTCAATAAAAATTTCCCATTCATCCTGATTGACATAATAAGAGGTTTTATTTCCTTTAATATTGAGGTCTTTAATTTCCAGTACAGAATTACGAATAGAACTAGCCCAAGAACCCGTTAAACGCTTTTCTACCTGATTTTTAATTAAATGAATCAAAAGGATTTTCAGAAAAGCTTTAATATTTCGCAGAATAGCCTGTTTACTCATTCCTTCTAATTCATCTACTATCAACAAAGCATCAGCATAACGTCCTTCTTGGATACTGGTTTTTAAATCCATGAGTTCTTGAGTCATAAATTCCCCCTCAATATTTAACCAGAATACTCTTAATCTAACATTTACTTAATATTTTTGTCAATCACGGGTTCTTTCTTTTTTTCTTTCTTTCTCTGTGGCCTCTGTGCCTTTGTGGTTCACTTATTAAAAAAACACGGCGCAGCCTGTGTAGAGCTTATCGTGATTCTTTCTTTATACCTGAACAGGGCAGGCATAGCCCACCCCACTAATTATTTATTTCTGCACCTGAATTACCTGAACACTGCCACCACCATAAAGCCGAGGTTTCATCCCATTAGTAACAGAAAAACCCACCTCCGATAAAACCTGTAATAAATCCGTATCAAGTAATTGCCAAGCCGTTTCCGTTTCAAATAACCACAAAAACAACGCGACCCCAGGCCAAAATATAGGATTTGTGGGAGCATGAAGGTCTATCATGGTAAAAATCCCCCCAGGTTTCAATACCCGATAGACTTCTTGGAAAATCTGACGTAATTGCATGGGGGTCATTTCGTGCATTGCGGCGGAAGTATGCACCACATCAAACTCGTTATCCCCAAAGGGCATAGTTTCGGCAAAGGCCTCAATATACTTCGCGTTAGGGACCGCGGTCTCAGCCCGTTGTAAAGAAAGGGGGGACGCGTCGAGTCCCGTCACATTCTGAGAATACTTGACTAAAAGTTGAGTGGCTTGGCCACTACCGCAACAAAGGTCTAAGATTTGGGTCTGAGGTGTCAAGGTTAACCCCTCTAATGGCAATTGATGAAAACGCCCTATCCCGCCAATGGTAAGGGTTGCGACACTGCTGATGGTGTCGTATAACCATTGGTAACGGTAACTTAACGGTCTAAGAAAAGTGGTCATCTAATAAAATAGTTTGTCCGTAGTATCGACTTTGGCTTATTGAGAAGATATATTAATTAACATTAGTAACAAAACTGAGAACATGGGAGAGCCGTGAGCACTATGGGTCGTGTGGGAGTCTTACTACTCAACTTAGGTGGACCTGAAAAACTTGAAGATGTCCGCCCCTTTCTGTTTAACTTATTTTCTGACCCAGAGATTATTCGCTTGCCTTTTCCCTGGCTTCAGAAACCCCTTGCCTGGTTTATCGCGACTTCGCGGGAAAAAAAGTCCCAGGAAAATTATAAGCATATTGGCGGCGGCTCTCCCTTGCGGCGGATCACCGATGAGCAAGCTGTCGCGCTTCAAGGGAAGTTACTCGAAAAAGGGTTAGATGTAAAAATGTATGTGGGGATGCGTTATTGGTATCCTTTTACAGAAGAGGCGATCGCGCAAATTAAACGTGATGGCATTACGCGTCTGGTGATTTTGCCCCTTTATCCCCAATTTTCGATTAGTACAAGTGGGTCAAGTTTCCGTTTATTAGAACAAATTTGGCAAGCCGATCCGAGTTTACATGAGATTGATTATACTGTGATTCAATCTTGGTACGATCGCGCTGGTTATCTCAGAGCAATGGCGGATCTGATTAGCCAAGAATTAGATCAAACTCCTAACCCCGAAAAAGTGCATATCTTTTTCAGTGCTCATGGTGTCCCCCAGAGTTATGTGGAAGAAGCGGGCGATCCTTATCAGCACGAAATTGAAGAATGTACTCGCAAAATTATCAAAACGCTAAACCGATCAAATGAGCATACCTTGGCTTATCAAAGTCGTGTGGGTCCCGTAGAATGGTTAAAACCTTATACGGAGGACGCGATACCTGAATTAGCCCAACAAGGTGTTAATGATTTATTAGTAGTTCCCATTAGTTTTGTCTCGGAACATATCGAAACTTTACAAGAAATTGATATGGAATATCGGGAACTGGCTGAAGAGTCTGGCATTCATCATTTTTATCGAGTTCCGGCTTTAAATACCCATCCGGTGTTTATTGAAGATTTAGCCGATTTAGTGATTGAGTCTCTTAATAAACCGAGTCTTAAATTTGAGGATGTTGCTCATCCGACAAAGCGGGTAAAAATGTATCCCCAAGAGCGTTGGGAATGGGGAATGACAACGGCCGCGGAAGTGTGGAATGGCCGTCTCGCGATGTTAGGGTTCGCCGCCTTAATTATAGAGTTAATTATCGGTCGTGGTCCCCTACATTTTATGGGTTTACTTTAGGTAGGGATTGGGGAAATGGGGAGGATGGGGA
>JBEDKD010000071.1:0-5029 GCA_041172365.1 Cyanobacteriota bacterium
TGAACCCGCCCCTACATTAAGGTAAAATGTGTACAATTTGCGTCAATAGGGCGGGTTTTTATCAGTTATCTGTGGGTATTAAAGATATGGGCGATCGCGCCCCTAAATGGATGGTAAAATATGGGAGAAAATTCCGGGTAAAATGTTGAATAAAATTCCTAGGGGCGCGATCGTTTTTGTCACCCACCAATAATCTTGATCAACCCGCCCCCACGCAAAAAATAACAGCGAAAAACCATCCCAAAATCACTGTTAAATTC
Organism: Cyanobacteriota bacterium; assembly: GCA_041172365.1. Taxonomy (GTDB): domain Bacteria; phylum Cyanobacteriota; class Cyanobacteriia; order Cyanobacteriales; family Microcoleaceae; genus JBEDKD01. The sequence goes on from JBEDKD010000071.1 coordinate 261, forward strand.
AATTAATTGTTAATTTTGGCGTGGGGTGGGGCGGGTTTACATAATTTGTTGATCGGTGGCCAATATCTCTGTGAAAGATCCCCTACATCAATGGTACAATGTGGGAGAAAATTCATGGTAAAGTATTCCATAAATCTGTAGGGGCTCTTTCACCGATCAATTTTGTCACCCCATAGATAAGCTTTATAAACCCACCCAACCAATAACCGTTATCAACGATCCAACCCACTGTATATTTCTATCGGTAAAATAATCATTATGAGCGATAACTTGAACGAATCGGCCGCACAACATCCCCTGTTTAAAAAAGTCGAACAAGCACGACTTCGCCGAAGAAAAATACGCGACACCGCGATCAATCTCGCTCATGGAAGTGGGGGAAAAGCCATGAGAGATTTAATAGATGATATTTTTGTCAATAGTTTTGATAATCCCATTTTATCACAACTCGAAGATCAGGCAATTTTACCCCTAGCCAGCTTAAGTCAATTCGGCAATAAACTCGCGTTTACCACAGATTCTTATGTGGTGACACCCTTATTTTTTCCGGGTAGTAATATAGGGGAATTAGCCGTTAATGGGACTGTAAATGATTTAGCTGTAAGCGGTGCAAAACCCCTTTATCTTAGCTGTAGTGTCATTTTAGAAGAAGGTTTTTCTATTGAGACTTTACGGGAAGTTATTAATAGTATGAAAGAAACCGCGGATCGGGCAGGAGTGCAAATTGTGACAGGTGACACGAAAGTAGTACATCGCGGGGCGGCCGATAAATTATTTATTAATACCGCGGGAATTGGTATAATTAGAGAAGGGGTGTCTATTTCAGCTAAAAATTTACAACCCGATGATGTTATCATTGTTAATGGATATCTGGGAGATCATGGCACCGCGATTTTAATTGCTAGGGGAGAATTAGCCTTAGAAACAGAAATAAAAAGTGATTGTCAGGCGTTAAATGGGTTAGTTGATGCTATTCTTAATGTATGCCCAGAAGTTCACGCGATGCGAGATGCGACACGGGGGGGTTTAGCGACGGTTTTAAATGAATTTGCCCAAACTTCTGAGGTGGGAATTTATTTACATGAAAAGACGCTTCCGGTGAGGGATGAAGTGACAGGAGTTTGTGAAATTTTGGGATTAGATCCTTTATATTTGGCGAATGAGGGTAAATTGGTGGTGGTAGTACCACGATCGCGTAGTGAAGAGGTACTTTCGGCAATGAAATCCCATCCCGCGGGAAAAGATGCTTGTATTATTGGGGAAGTAATAAAATCACCTCCGGGTATTGTGTTATTAGAAACCGGGTTTGGCTCTCAAAGAATTGTCGATATGTTAGTCGGGGATCAATTACCCAGAATTTGTTAATTTTCTGCCTCGCGGAAAATCAGAAACCCGCTTTCTTCCTTCTTCCCTCTTCCTTCTTCCTTCTTCCCTCTTCCTTCTTCCTTCTTCCCTCTTCCTTCTTTCCTCTTCCTTCTTCCTTCTTCCCTCTTCCTTCTTCCCTCTTCCTTCTTCCTTCTTCCCTCTTCCTTAAAAATATGCACGAATTAGGAATTACTGAAAATATAGTCATGATCGCGACTCAACACGCCCAAGGGCATAAAATCAAAAGAATCACCCTAGAAATAGGGAAACTATCAGCAATAATGCCAGACGCGATCGAATTTTGTTTTGACGTATGCAGTCGAGAAACACTACTCGAAGATGCTATACTAGAAATAATAGAAATTCCTGGGCGCGGCCAATGTCGCCAATGCGGAAACAAAATAGCATTAGATGAACCCTTTGGTATCTGCGAATGTGGTAGTATTGAACTAGATTTAATCGCAGGCCAAGAATTAAAAATCAAAGAAATGGAGATAGAATAATGTGTGTAACTTGCGGATGTTCGGAAAACTCGCAAACCCAACTCACTAACCCAGAAACGGGTGCAGTCGTTACTCTTTCTACTAGCGAAAATCATCATTCTCATACCCATACTTTACCCGATGGTACTGTCATTACTCACACCCATCATCACCATGAAGATCATCAGGATGAAGTCCCCCAAATTCATGCCAAAATACATGGAACAACTATCACTTTAGAGCAAAATATTCTGGCGAAAAATAACCTGTTAGCCGCCCAAAATCGAGGATGGTTAAAAGGGCGAAATATTCTCGCGTTAAATTTAATGAGTTCCCCAGGTGCAGGGAAAACAACTCTCTTAACTCGCACCCTTAACGATTTAAAAGATAAATTACCGATTTCAGTCATAGAAGGTGATCAAGAAACCGCGAATGATGCTGAAAAGATACGCGAAACGGGTTGTAAAGTTGTACAAATTAATACGGGAACGGGGTGTCATTTAGAAGCTTCAATGATCGAAAAAGGGTTAGAGAATCTTAACCCTTCCCTCAATTCTCTGGTGTTTATTGAAAATGTGGGCAACTTAGTTTGTCCCGCGTTATTTGATTTAGGAGAAAGGGCAAAAGTCGTGATTCTTTCCGTGACAGAAGGGGAAGATAAACCGATTAAATATCCCCATATTTTTCGGGGAAGTGATATAATGATATTGACTAAGATTGACTTATTACCCTATCTGCAATTTGATGTAGAGCGCTGTATGGCTTATGCCAAACAAGTTAATCCTAACATTCGTATTTTTCAAGTCTCCTCTTTCACAGGTGAAGGCTTAGAAAATTGGTATCATTGGCTCTTAGAGCAAATTGGACCAGGGGTTGAAACCCCTGTCTCATAGCTGAAGTCGTCTTCAGACGACTGAGAAAGTAATACATATCTCCCAAAAATCTGCTCAAAGGCAGGCAAGATGCGTGCTCCACAAGAGTTATGGGAGATGTCTAATAGATATTCATCTGAAGAGGAATATCTATTAGACAGGGGTTGAAACCCCTGTCGGGTGGGATTTAAAACGGTTTTCTGTCTGATCAGAAACGTCTAAATTATTTTAGATTTTCTGGAGTTTTTTATTAAATTTTTGTGATAACAATATGAACATACTGAGAAAAACTCTTGGTTTAAGTTTAGGCTTATTGTTAGTGAGTGGAATTCTCCCAGAGAACGCGATCGCGGGTAGATATGTATTAAATCAAACCCCAGAGCAAATCGAAAAATATTGGGGAAGTCCCTTGTCAAAAAGAACCAAACAAACGGAAAAAGGAACCGAAGAAATTATCTATAATTATGGAACAAACTCCCTGCTTAGGCTCTTTCCCACTTTACCCAAAAATGCCGAATTTCAAGTAATTTTCGTCAATAATCAAGCCCTTCGCATTTTATTAATCACTCATTCTAACGGCGATCAACCGTTTAGTTTTTCCTCCAGAGACGCGTCCCAGTTATTTAACTATATATTTGGTTATCAACCTCCGACGTGGAAAAACCTTCCTCATATTTATGGCCATGAGGGGTTTGGCGAAACTAAAGCTTGTTTAGGGGATGGAGTCGGTATCTTTTTTTACTCCTTTATGTGGGGAGAAGATGATATTAGTTTATATTACGATCCTCTCTGCGAACCTCCCTATTAATAGCAATAGTAGTGATCAACGCAGAAGATATCAAAAAAGAGGTCAAGAAAAATGTTAATTCGTCTGGGCTATGAATGGATTTTTGATGTGCCATCACCAACTCCCGTAATCTTAAAGCTTTACTTACATCCATCCCAACTCTCAAAAGTCAAAAAGCCTGAAAAAGTAAAAGTTGAACCAGAAACGCCCATCGAAGAATTTATTGATGAGTTTGGAAATCAAGCAGGCCGTCTCATGTTGCCCCCCGGACGGGTGCGTGTCCACAATGAGACCATTATCTCAGACAGTGGCGAGCCTGATCGGGTTAATTTGTCGGCACAGGAAATTCCTATCGAGCAACTACCTGTAGAAGTTTTGCCTTATTTACTCGCGAGCCGTTATTGTGAAGTCGATCTCCTCAGTGAAATTGCCTGGGAGCTCTTTGGAGAAAGTCCCCCCGGCTGGGGGCGAGTGCAAGCCGTTTGCGATTGGGTTCACTCCCATGTCGATTTTGGCTATGAGTACGCGAGTTCCACCAAAACCGCGTATCAAGTTTATCAGGATAGTCGGGCTGTCTGCCGTGATTTCATGCACTTGGCGATGACATTCTGCCGTTGCTTAAATATTCCGGCACGTGCTGCGACGGGGTACCTGGGTAACATCCGTATGCCTCCTTCATCTGCGCCTATTGACTTTAGTTCTTGGTTCGAGGTTTATTTAGATCATCAATGGTACAGTTTTGATGCTCGCTACAATGTCCCTCGAATTGGGCGGATTTTAATGGCACGCGGCCGAGACGCGGTGGATGTGGCATTAACGACTTCATTTGGAACAGTCAATTTGGAAAAACTCACGGTTTTTACTGAAGAAATTTAGCACCGAGTTCATTTTGAATCTGGTGGAGGTGGATTTTATGATTCTGCCTCCACCAAGATTCTGAACGATTTCACCCGTCCCCATCGACTATCACTAAAACTTTTTGGCAACATTTCACGCAAAAATTAGGGGGAGACGCACGGAGGATTTACAAATACAGCAGATTGCAGGTTTATGAAGTACAGCCGAGAAACCCAGAATTAGGGCAGATTGCAGGTTTATGAAGTACAGCCGAGAAACCCAGAATTAGGGCAGATTGCAGGTTTATGAAGTACAGCCGAGAAACCCAGAATTAGGGCGGGCACGGGGGCACCGCCCCGATTAAACCGCTTTTTTGTACTTCTCTTGCCACAAAAGTGCTGTATGAGATGCACCCAAAGATATTCC
>JBEDKD010000072.1:0-22314 GCA_041172365.1 Cyanobacteriota bacterium
CCACCTCCACAGGAGCAGCATTACCCTTCTTAGTGCCTTAGTGCCTTAGTGTTTCCCAACCCAAAGCCACAATCGGAGAAGACTCCACCTCGACAGGATCAGCATTATCTTCACTTAGTGCCTTAGTGCCTTAGTGTTTCCCAACCCAAAGCCACAATCGCAGAAGACTCCACCTCGACAGGATCAGCATTATCTTCACTTAGTGCCTTAGTGCCTTAGTGTTTCCCAACCCAAAGCCACAATCCTAGAATGATAATAAATCTCTTATATTGCTCTAATAGAGAAAGGTTTAAGCCCATTATCGAAGCTTAAACCTTTCTCTAATCAATATTAAAATGTTGGAACTCCCCGGGAAGGATTCGAACCTACGACCAATCGGTTACACTTATCTCCAAGTTTCCCTAGAGGGTGGACTATCTCATCATCCTTCAATATTAATCACTAATACTAAGGATGTCGGGCGCTGTGAGAATTATCGGTTAGGCTCCTCATCTCTAGTCTCTGCACCTTTCTGGCTACCTGTAACAATCCTTAATTAGAATCATCACTGCCTTTTACCAGACTTGGCTCAAGATTACCACCACCATAAGATATTATTCTTAAGTGCTGCGGCTTCCTTGAATTCACCCGATTTTACACCACTCGTTACCGAATAGCGCTGCAATTTTCACACTGGTATTTAACACCTGTGTTTGTTACAGCCGACCGCTCTACCACTGAGCTACCGAGGAACGCGGCTTTATACTTGCCACAGTTCTTAATAGTAGCGATAAGTTCTTGGTTTGTCAATACTTTTGGCAAAAAAATTTTAAAATTCCTCAAACCCGCTTAACTCAAGGCTTTTCGCAACATGGCCAGACGTTGTTGAGATTCGGCATCGAGGGTATTGGCCAAAAAACGCTTAGGAGAATTTTTGCGGGACTTATAGCGACGTTGACAGAGTTGGATCATCAAGTCCACCTCGCGGCTGAATTGTTCCGCGGATAGCCATTCCGCTCCATAACCCATGACTGTTAATTGTTGTGCGCGATCGGATGTCGCGACTATGAGACGTTTTTTCTGTACGCGAAATTCGTGACGCACATCCGCGCATAATTTTTCGATAAAGGTATCGGCGGTTTGCCCATGATCTGTGTAGTGGATCGATAGATGTGGCGTGACGATCTCTTCTACAGCCCGATTATTTTGATATTGGGCATCAAAAACTAATCGTGTTTCGTATCCCTGAAATGTACTGTAATTGACTAATGTCTCACTCAATTCCCTTCGTGCTGCTTCCAATCCAGCGCGATCGCGTTTGTCTCGCAGGCGGGGCCAGTTACCAATAATGTTATAACCGTCCACTAATAAAACGGCTTGGGGTTTTGAGGGTGACATAGTTTTTTCAAGTGCATTTAGCCTAAATTACGAAGTTATATTCCTCATCCATTCATCAAAGACAGGAATCCTTACAGTTTATTACACACTGACATCAAAACGCCACTCTCTTCTTTATATTTATTTTTTTGATTTTTCTTTTAGGTAAATCAGAAATAAGAAACTCCCACTATCGCAAGTCTAAATGATTGATACAGATTTGTAGGGGTAGCGCTTTGTGCCTACCCCTGATCAATAGGGGCAACCACGGGGGGATTGCCCCTACAAACATATTACAATTGAAATAGGATTGCTATATAATCGTTAGTAGGATTTAGTGGTGAGTAGTTTAAACGAGTAAATCTTTGCGTGGTTTAAAGGTTTCAATTTGTCGCAATTTTTGATATAATTCCCTTTCCTCTTCACTAATTTCTTTCGGTAAGACAATCTGAATTTCGACTAATTGATCCCCGCGATCGGCATTTCCCGTGGGGTATCCCTTACCCGCTAAACGTAATCTTTGCCCCGAAAAAACCCCTGGCGGTAACTTCATTTTCACCCAACCATCAAGGGTAGGAACTTCCACCTCACCGCCTAAAACCGCTTCACTAGGAGTTAAAGGTAACTCACAGAAAATATCGGAGTTTTTTAACTTAAAAAACGAATGTTCTGAAACGGTAATTTTCAGATATAAATCCCCCCCATTTACCCCTTGATTTCGTAAACGTAACCTTTGGCCTGTTACCATACCCGGAGGCATATCTACTTCCAGCGATCGCCCATCTTCTAAACGGATACGTTCGGAACCCCCTAAATAAGCCTTTTCCAAAGATAAAGTTAACCGCGCTTCAATATCCCGTTTTTGTTCCCGTGTTTCCGCGACATACGCGACACGAGTTTTCCCAGTTTTATAAGGCTCTGAAGAACTCATTCTCGCGGTATTTGGATCTGTTTCCGTTCGCACTTCTCGACGACGATTTAATAATTGATCAACAAAACTATTAAAATCAATATATTGACTATAATCGGAATCATCAGTCGTTGTCGTGCGATTATTGACACGAGATTCACCCCAGGTTTTAAAACCCATTACACGGGAATTTTTAGCACCTTGTTGAAATCCCTTTTGTTTCCAAAAGCGACTATATCTATCATATTCGGCCCGTTTCTCAGCATCAGATAAGATATCATAGGCCTCATTAATCTCTTTAAAGGTATCTTCTGCTGTTTTATCCCCTGGATTGACATCAGGGTGATATTGACGGGCTAAACGCCGATAAGCTTTTTTTATCTCATCGGCCGTCGCGTCCTTAGCCACATCTAACATTTGATAGTAATTCCGAAAATTTTGCATAATTTAAGAAGGAAGAAGGAAGAAGGAAGAAGGAAGAAGGAAGAAGGAAGAAGGTAGGAAGGAAGAAGGAAGAAGGAAGAAGGAAGAAGGTAAGAGGGAATAAGGAAGAGGTAAGAAGGTAAGAGGGAATAAGGTAAGAGGTAAGAAGGTAAGAGGGAATAAGGAATAAGGTAAGAGGTAAGAAGGTAAGAGGGAATAAGGAATAAGGTAAGAGGTAAGAAGGTAAGAGGGAATAAGGAATAAGGAATAAGGAAGCGGGAAGAAGGAAAGAGGTAAGAAGGTAAGAGGTAATAAGGAATAAATAGAGATTTAATTATTCCTTAAATTCATTACTCCTTAAATCCTCTAACTTATTAATGGTACTCACAATCAGTCTTGATAGTTCATCAACTTCTTGAATAATTTGAGTTATTTTTGCTTCAGAGCCTAGGCTCACTCGTTCAGCAATAACGAGATGAGTATCTAATTCTCGCAATGAACCCAATGCGATTTGCAGATATCTAATATACTCTTTTCGGCTAACCCGCCCATATCCCTCAGCAATATTAGCAGGTATTGAGACAGATGCACGACGGATTTGACTGGTTAAACCATAAAGTTCTGACGTAGGAAACCATTGAGTTAACTCGTAACAAAGTTGACACAGATAAATTCCTCGCTGCCAGATATATTGATTTCTATGGCTCATAATACTTCCTGTGTTACTCCATAATAACAAATTATGAGACTTTCCTTCAAGGATTAACCGAAACAGAAGAGGAAGAAGTTAGTCAATTGACGAGAATCAAGGAAAAAAACTGCCTCCTTCTTCCCCTTCTTCCTTCTTCCTTCTTCCTTCTTCCTTCTTCCTTCCTTCTTTCTTCCCTCTTCCTTCTTCCTTCTTCCTTCTTCCTTCTTCCTTCTTCCTTCTTCCTTCTTCCTTAATTAATTACAACCAGTCATCGTCATCATCCCAATCATCTTGATAGGGACGAGTCGTGCGAGAACTTCCCACACCAGACGATCGCGCTCCGCCCCTGGAATTACCGGAATTACCGGAACCGATAGAATTACCATATCCACTATTTCCACCATATCCACTATAACGATCATCAACGCGACGACGTGAAGAAGGTTCATCACCCGAAAAAGTGCGACGCACCGACTCAAAGAAATCTTCTTCTTCCTCTTCTCCATAGGCCGCCACTTCGCGATTTAGATCATAAAGAGCATCCTGTAAATCAGCACTAATTTGATCAATTCCCCTTTCATCATTTTGTTCTAAACTGTCTCGTAATTCCCGAATTAACATATCAATCCGTTGACGCATTCGTTGGGCAAATTGCATCCCATAATCTAAAGCCACTTCCCTTAATCGTCGTTCCGCTTGATAAGCTAATGCTTCCGCTCGATTGCGTTTTTCTACCTTTTCCCGTTGTAGTCGATCCACTTGCGCGTATTTTTCCGCGTCTCGAATCATTTGATTTACTTCCTGTTGCGTCAGAGTAGAAGCACCTTGAATCGTTACACTTTGTTCTCTTCCCGTCGTGCGATCGATCGCGGTGACTAATAACATCCCATTCGCGTCAATATCCAAGGAAACTTGAATTTGAGGAATCCCTCGCGGAGCCGGAGGTATTCCTGTTAATTTAAACCGTCCTAATGATTTATTATCACTCGCTAATTCCCGCTCGCCTTGCAAAATATGAACTTCCACCACCGTTTGATTATTTTCCGAAGTAGAGAAAACATCCGAGCGTCTTACCGGAATCGTCGTATTACGAGGAATTAACTTTTTCATCACTCCGCCAATGGTTTCTAATCCTAAAGACAGAGGAGTGACATCCAATAATAAAACATCGCGGACATCACCACCTAAAATCGCGGCTTGAATCGCGGCTCCCACGGCTACCACTTCATCGGGATTAACATTTTGATTCGGTTCTTTATCAATTAAACTTCTCACTAAATCCTGCACCATTGGGATGCGAGTCGAACCCCCCACTAATACCACTTCATCAATATCTGTAGGACGTAATCCTGAATCTATTAAAGCTTGTTTCACCGGACGACGTAAGCGTTGAATTAAATCACCGCATAACCCCTCAAATTGAGCGCGAGTCATCCGAGTTTCTAAGTGTTTGGGGCCATCTTCCGTCGCACAGATAAAGGGTAAATTAATATCTGTTACCCCAACACCACTTAATTCGATTTTGGCTTTTTCCGCGGCTTCCGTGAGACGCTGTAAGGCTTGTCGATCGCGTCTTAAATCAACCTCTTCTTCGGCTAAAAACTTATCAGCTAACCAATTGACAATTTTTTGGTCAAAATCATTGCCCCCCAGTTGAGTATCGCCACTGGTAGCCTTCACCTCAAAAACCCCATCCCCCACATCAAGGATGGAAACATCAAAAGTACCCCCGCCTAAATCAAACACCAAAATCGTTTGACTATCACGACGATCTAACCCATAGGCCAAAGACGCGGCTGTAGGTTCATTTAAAATCCGTTTCACTTCCAAACCCGCGATCCGTCCCGCGTCCCTCGTCGCCTGTCGCTGGGAATCATTAAAATACGCGGGCACTGTAATAACTGCCCCTGTCACTGGTTGGCCGAGATAACGACTCGCCTCATCTGCCAATTTTTTCAGGATCATTGAGGAAATTTCCTCTGGGGCAAAATCCTTCTGCATCCGGGGACACTTGAGTTTAATATTGTTATTCTCGTCCCGACGAATGGTATAAGGGACACGCTTGGAGTCCGGGTTTAGTTCAGCATATTTGCGCCCCATGAATCGCTTTACAGAATAAAAGGTATTTTGGGGGTTGAGCACCGTTTGACGACGCGCCATTTGTCCGACGAGGCGTTCTCCATCCTTCGAGAAGGCCACCACCGAAGGGGTTGTCCGCATCCCTTCTGCATTGGCAATAACAACGGGTTTGCCCCCTTCCATTACTGCTACTACTGAATTTGTCGTCCCTAAGTCAATGCCTACTACTTTGCCCATGCGTTCCTTTTCTCCTGTTTCCTTGTCTCTAGCCTTAGTAATATAAGCTTTTCACTCTTTAGAGTTTATTCTATCGTGTTCACAAGCAGGCCATTAGGAGTGATTGCCCTACTCAATAATTGAAAATTAAAAATAAATATATCAATCCGGGTTGGTTCACGAGATGATCTCAGAAACCCGGTTTATCTGGTTTGAGTGTATGAGTCCGATCGCGTAAAAATGAATTAAGATGAAGATAGGAGATATGAAAACGTAAGTATCCTTGAGAAATTATACCATGAAAAATGATACCTTACTTAATAACTTAATCCAATCCCCGAAACTGGTTTGGTACTATGAGCAAATTAAAGAATTTATCGCGAATGAGCGAGAAAAACGTCTCCAATTTTATGCCAATATTACCGAAGAAGAAAAAGCAGAATTTATCAATGGCGCGATCGTGATTCACTCACCCGTGAGAAGTAAGCATAATAACACGGGTTTATTATTGGTGCAACTGCTTAACTGTTTTGTTGATAAATATGACTTGGGTTATGTGGGTTATGAAAAAATCATGGTCTGTTTAGCTCGTAATGACTATGAACCCGATATCTGTTTTTTTGATAAGTCAAAATCCGTTAATTTTACGCCGGAACAGACTTTATTTCCTGCCCCCGATTTTGTGGTAGAAATTCTCTCTCCGACAACAGAAGAAAGGGACAGAGGTATAAAATTTATTGATTATGCTGATAGTGGTGTGACAGAATACTGGATCATTGATGCTGATTTAGAAATAGTTGAACAGTATATTTTACAAGAGGGTGAATATCGTTTAATTATTAAATCTAATTCTGGTGATTTGTCCAGTGTCGCGGTTCCTCATTTTCATATTCCGATTCGGGCAATTTTTGACCCCTCTGAAAATCTCCGAGTATTACAAGATATTTTAATCGCGTAGGAAGGCGAGGCCAAGAAAAAACGCGATCGCGCCTCTTGACAGCCCCGTGTCAAATCTGCCATAATCAAACTATGAACAGATCACACTCAACCTCAAATGAGTGTATCATTAACTACAATCAATATCACCATATAAAGATATAATAACGGAAAATTATATTGTCCGTTATCTTGTTATATTCATTTGTAAAAAAACATTTAATCCCAAATCAGGCTAAATTAATCCCCCCAAATGAGTCTATGATTACTCTTCCTAATTACATCTTCACTGAAATAATTTACACAGGCACAAAATCGAGGGTATATCGGGGCTATCGTCAATCAGACAAGACTCCAGTTGTCGTCAAGATTCTCAATACCGAGTATCCGCCATTCAAGGAACTGGTACTGTTTAGAAATCAATATACTTTGGCGAAAAACTTAGAGATTAAAGGGATTATTACACCCTATAGTTTAGAAAATTACCGCAATGGTTATGCCTTAGTCATGGAAGATTTCGGGGGAATGTCCCTCGATCAATATACGGAGGGAAAACCCTTACCCTTAGATAAATTTTTCCCCCTCGCGATCGCGCTAGTTCAGATCCTAGAAGACTTATCTAAACAACGAGTTATTCATAAAGACATTAAACCCCAAAATATCCTAATTAACCCCAAAACAAAAGAAGTAAAATTAATTGATTTCAGTATCGCGTCTCTACTGTCCAGAGAAACCCAAACCATTATAAATCCGAATGTTTTAGAAGGAACTATTTCTTATATTTCCCCCGAACAAACTGGCAGAATGAATCGAGGGATAGACTACCGGACAGACTTTTATTCCTTGGGAGTTACTTTCTTTGAATTGCTCACAGGAGAATTACCATTTTCGGCAAAAGATCCGATGGAATTAGTCCACTGTCATCTCGCCAAAAATCCCCCTAAAGTTCACAGTTTAAACCCCAATATTCCCCCCATTCTCTCAGAAATTATCAGTTTATTAATGGAGAAAACTCCTGAAGCCCGTTATCAAAGTGCTTTAGGATTAAAACATGATTTAGAAACTTGTCAACAAGAATGGGAAAAAACCGGGAGGATTCCCGACGCGATCGCGTCCTTTGCCCTGAAAAGTTTAGATTTATGCGATCGCTTCATCATTCCCGAAAAAATCTATGGAAGACAAAGAGAAATAGACATCTTACTAACAGCATTTGAGCGAGTAGCAACACCTCCGATCAACAACGAAAAACCCAGAATCGAGATGATGTTAGTCGCGGGTTTTTCCGGCATTGGCAAAACCGCGATCGTCAACGAAGTTAACAAACCCATTGTCCGAAGAAGAGGCTATTTTATCAAAGGCAAATTCGATCAATTTAATCGTAACATCCCCTTAAGCTCCTTTGTGCAAGCCTTTCGAGATTTGATGGAGCAAATCTCAAGTGAAAATCCGACAAAACTAGCCCAATGGCAAGCCAAAATCATCTCAGAATTAGGAGAAAATGCACAGGTAATTATTGAAGTAATTCCCGAATTAGAAAGGATTATTGGACAACAACCTCCCGTAGTAGAACTATCAGGAAGTGCCGCACAAAATCGCTTTAATTTACTATTTCAAAAATTCCTCCAAATTTTCACCACAAAAGAACACCCCCTTGTCATTTTTATTGATGACTTACAATGGGCAGATACCGCATCTTTAAAATTAATAAAATTATTGATGACTGAGGGAGAAAAAGGTTATCTTCTCCTGATTGGAGCCTATCGAGATAATGAAGTTTCACCTACTCATGCCTTGACTTTAACCTTAGATGAGATTGAGAAAAGTGGCGCGACTATTGATACAATTACTCTGGAACCCCTGGGGGAATCAGATTTAAACCATTTGGTAGCAGATACCCTCAATTGTGTACCAGAGTTCGCGTTCAATCTCACTAATTTAGTCCACCAAAAAACTCAAGGAAATCCATTTTTTGCGACTCAATTTATCAAATTTTTGTATGAATCTCGGTTAATTCAATTTAACCGAGACTTAGGATATTGGCAGTGTGACATTGCCAAAGTCAGAGTTTTATCCGTGACGGATGATGTCGTAGAATTTATGAGTCTCCAGTTACAAAAATTACCCAATTCTACTCAGGAAGTATTGAAACTTGCGGCTTGTATTGGCAATCAATTTGACTTAGAAACTCTGGCAATTATCTCAGAAAAATATTTATCGGAAACTGCCACCGATTTATGGAAATCATTACAAGAAAATCTCGTCATTCCCACCAGCGATATCTATAAATTTTATCATGAAAAAGAAGAGGAAGACGAAAAAGTTGACTCCGAAAATATTAATAATTTGAGAATGGTGTATAAATTTTTACACGATCGCGTACAACAGGCAGCCTATTCACTGATTCCAGACGCGGAGAAAAAAGCCACCCATTTAAAAATTGGTCAATTACTCTTAAAAAATACACCCACAGAGAAACGGGAAGAAGAAATCTTTGAAATTGTCAATCAACTGAATATAGGAGCAGACTTAATTACCAGTCAATCCGAAAAAAATGAACTGGCCAAATTAAACTTCCTCGCGGGAAAAAAGGCAAAAGCCGCGATCGCGTATGGCGGGGCCGTCGAATATTTAACCCTAGGTTTAGCACTATTGCCAGAAGATAAGTGGACAAGTCACTATGATCTGACTCTTTCTCTCTCCGTAGAAGCCGTAGAATCCGAATATTTAAACACAAATTTTGAGGGTGCAAATTTATTAGCAGAAACCGTCCTCAGCAACACCGAGAATATCCTCGATCAAGTGAAGATATATGAGCTCAAAATAGCGATCTATATGGCTCAACTTCAGGCACAACTCGCGATCGATACGGGACTCTCCATTTTGGAAAAACTCGGTATTACATTAGAGCCAGAACCCCCTGAAACTGCCAATATTGAGCAGTTAATCAATTTACCAGAAATGACAGATCCTTATAAAATGGGAGCAATGCGGATTTTAATAGCACTCTTTCCCGCGTGTTTTTCAGCTAATCCCCATCTTTTTCGACTTCAAGTATTTAAGATGGTTAATCTGTGTATCCAGTATGGAAATTCTCCCTTAGCCGCCTTCGCGTATGTTCTTTATGGACTGATTTTATGTGGTTTTTTAGAAGATATGGAGTCGGGCTATAGATTTGGAAAACTGGCAATAAAAGTTGGGGAAAAGTTTCCAAAAAATGAAGTAAACTATATAGTTTTAGGACTATTTAACAGTTTTATAAAACACTGGAAAAATCCGGTGAGACAATCAATAGAAGGTTGGCAGTCAGACATAATTACGCCCTTGTTAGAAATGGGACAAATAGAACATGGGTGCTATAACATCCAAGAATATTGTAAAGAAATATTCCTGATTGGGGACAACATCGAAGAAGTCGATCAGAATCAAAAAAAATATATAGAATTACTAATCAAGTGCAAACAAGAGCTTCAGATTGTTATGGTAAAAATGTGGCGACAATTTACCTTAAATATGCTCGGACAGAATCAGGAAAAAACCTGCTTAATTGGTAACATTTTTAATGAAAGAGAAGCCTTGGCGGGTTTAGTAGAACAAAATAATGGTTGGTTGCTTTTTAACTTCTGGTTTATCAAATTAATGTTACTTTATCTCTGCCAAGAGTATCCACAAGCGGTTGCCGCGGCGAAGTTCGCGGAAAAATACACCCAGACTGGTGCGGGTTTGATGCTAGTCACACAATTTAATTTTTACTATTCTCTGGCTCTACTTGCTGATTATCGCCATGTTGATTTCCCGGTAGAATCGGACATTGAGAAAACTAAGCAACAATATCTTACCCAAGTTTCTCTTAATCAGGAAAAAATGAAGCTATGGGCTTACCATGCACCCTCAAATTGTCAACATAAATATGATTTAGTGGAAGCCGAAAAAGCCCGTATTTTAGGGGATAATTGGTTAGCAATGGAACTTTACGATCGCGCTATTTCTGGAGCCCAAAATAACGAATATCTGAATGAAGAAGCATTGGGCAACGAACTCGCGGCTAACTTCTACCTAGAATGTCACAAAGAAAAAATTGCCAAAACTTACATCATCGACGCGTACTATTGTTATGCCCGTTGGGGTGCAAACATGAAAGTCAATGACTTAGAAGAGCGTTATCGTCAATTATTAATGCCTGTTATTAAGCAGGAAAAAGTTAATATTCTTGCCAGTCACACCCTGACGGAATCAAGCCGACACACCGTAACAAGTAGCCATTCTAGTATTTCGCAAATTTTGGATTTTTCCAGTGTGATGAAAGCCTGTCAGGTCCTTTCAGAACAAATAGTATTAGAACAGTTAATTGCCAAATTAATGCAAGTT
This sequence comes from Cyanobacteriota bacterium, assembly GCA_041172365.1. Taxonomy (GTDB): domain Bacteria; phylum Cyanobacteriota; class Cyanobacteriia; order Cyanobacteriales; family Microcoleaceae; genus JBEDKD01. Next base: position 10,977 of record JBEDKD010000072.1, read on the forward strand.
ACGATCGAGAACGCGGGGGCAACTAAAGGCATATTAATATTACTAAATAATCAAACTTTATTGCTCGCGGCAAAAGCCCTTAGTCACGAAAAAGAAGTGATTGTTTCCTGTACCACTCCCGATGATCTTTCTTCAGAAATTCCCCTGACAGTAATCAACTATATACAACACATTCGTAAACCTTTAGTCGTTAATCATCCTAGTCTAAATAATTCTTGGATGACGGATGTTTACATCCAAGAAAATTCCCCTCAATGTCTTTTAGGTTTACCCCTACTTCATCAAAATAAACTGTTAGGTATTCTCTACCTAGAAAATCAGCTTACCGCGGATATTTTTACATTGGAGCGTTTAGAGGTTTTAAATATCTTAACCACTCAAGCCGCGATTTCATTAGAAAACGCGAATCTTTACCAAACATTACAAGGCTCCAATAAAGCTTTAATCGAATCTTTACAAAAACTCCAAGATGCTCAACTGCAAATGATTCAAAGTGAAAAAATGTCCGCGTTAGGTAATTTAGTCGCGGGAGTCGCCCATGAAATTAATAATCCAGTGGGGTTTATCGCGGGTAATCTTAATGAGGCAACTACCGCGGTTCAAGATTTAATTGATTGTTTGCAATGCTATCAAGAAAAGTTTCCAAATCCGGGTTCAGAAATTGAGGAGAAACTGGAAGAAGTTGATTTAGAATATCTTATTGAAGACTTACCCAAAATGTTATCTTCTATGAAAGTAGGGTGCGATCGTATTCGTAATATTAGCACTTCTCTACGCACTTTCTCGCGTGCCGATACCAATCACAAAGTCGCGGCAGATGTTCACGAAGGTATTGATAGCACTTTAATGATTCTGCAACACCGTATCAAAGCCAAAGACGATCACCCCGCGATTCAAATCATTAAGAATTATGGCAAACTCCCGAAAATTAATTGTTTTCTCGGACAATTAAATCAAGTCTTTATGAATATCTTGGCTAACGCGATCGATATCTTTGTCGAAGGAAATAAAGGCCGCAATTATAAGGAGATAGAAGCCCATCCTAATGTCATTACAATTACCACGGAAGTCTCCGAAGATAATCAAAATATAATCATTAAGATTCGGGATAATGGATCGGGAATGTCAGAGTCAGTCCAAGGGCGTATTTTTGACCATTTATTTACCACAAAACCCGTAGGAAAAGGGACAGGATTAGGGTTATCCATTAGTCGTCAAATTGTGGAAGAAGTACATGGTGGCAGTATCACTTGTGAATCAATTTTAGGGGAAGGAACCGAATTTTGCATTACTTTACCTCGACACCTCACCCCCTAACCCCTATCCTCGGCTCTATTAACTTTCTCTCTCATTTCTTTCCTTTGTGTCTAGGGGCCTTTGTGGTTCTCATATTTTCCCAAAAACTTGCTACAATAGCACCAGGAATAGGACTATTTCCTTCTCAAATTTCTTGACTTCTCTAAGCCTTAAAGGGAAAGCCAAGGGAGCATCTCATTTTTGTAAATTGGTAGTGGGTTGGCTTCTTTGAGATGCTCCCAAAGCCAACAATTATGGTTTGTGAATTCGCATGATGTCATCAACAACTTCAAACACCCAATGGGAACGACGGCTCACAACCCAATTTTGAATTTCCTCTACTGTAGGATAGTCATTTTCACCTTGGAACAGCCTCGCATCATCAATTAGGATAACATGATCAGTAATGTGGTGATTAAAAATCGCTTCTAACTCTCGCCAAATAGGAGTTTCTAAATCCGCTAAACCAGTTATTCCGCCACAGTAGTGAGCATCTAACCAAAATAGAGTAGGTTGTTGCAGTTGAGGAATTACTTCTAGTAAGACTGTGGTGCTATCTCCCAGCAAAAGAGTGATGTGAGAGAAGCCAGCAAATCGCTTTTTTGCTTTTTCATGGAGGGGTATGGATAAATCAATGGAGTAGATTTTTTCAAAAGAGTTCCGACAGGCGTATATAGTATCCCCCAAATAAGTACCCGTTTCTACTAAGGTATGGATGGAAAATTTTTGAGCGTAGGCTTTAATAGTATTGTGCTTTACCTTATTCGGTGGTGGCAATGGTTTACCGTTGCGCTCCCAATTTAATATTTTCAGTCCTTGTACTACATCGTAAGCAATAGTTTCTTTGAGAAACTGTTTTATTGGGTTCATAATAAAGTTCCTAAATACACTTTTTTTAAGAATTATACTATTTTTTCGAAAAGTGTAGCCTACCCCGGAACAGTCTGCGAAAATCCCAATTTGCGATTATTCCCCTCTCGTGGCAGGAGGAGAGGGGCTAGGGTTGAAGTCCCAAAGCCCAGAGAAAAACCGACCAACAGCTTAACAAATCTTAAAAAAAGAAGTTATAATGGCAAACAAACCCGTAGAAATTTTGCCATGACGACAAAACCACCAGTTCATGCCTTTTTCCTCGGCAGAGCCCTTGCCGAAGCCCTATACGAGCAACTGGAGAACACCGTCACCAATGCCCTCAGTAACCTTGGCAAATTTGATGCCGAACAACGGGAATGGTTACGACAGTTCACCGAGCAAGTCGTAGAAAAAGCCACCCAACAAGAAGAACGAGTAATGCACACTAACACCGCGTCTGGGTTAGAAATGCAAGATGCTCCTCCCGAAGACTTACAAGCCACCATCGACGAACTTCGGGCAGAAGTAGCCGAACTCAAATCAGAACTGAAACGCCATCGCGCTAATGTGCAATAGCAACAGTTATCCGTGACAGAGGGTGTCTCAACGCCCCCTGTCTCCCTGGAAAACCCGTCAACCCCATTTCAAGCAACCCAAGTGTCACTTGTTCTTGATCATAGCCCTAATTCTGAACCTTCTACCCGATCTATCGGTGCCAGTACCATGCCAAACAACACCGAAAAATCAAAACCGAGTCCCACCTATCGCTGGAACCGGAAAAACTACTCCCGTAAACGTCGCTTCATTGACATTTGGGCTTTCGTCTTAACCTGGCTTAGTTGGTTATGGTTAGATAGTAAAGACTGGAGTTATTGGGGTGGAGTCTCCGAAGAAAAGAAAATCGCCCGCAGTCGTGCTCAAGCGATCTGGGTACGAGAAACCCTATTACAATTAGGACCGACTTTCATCAAAGTGGGTCAATTATTCTCCACGCGTGCCGACTTATTCCCCGCGCAATACGTCGAAGAACTCTCAAAACTCCAAGATAAAGTCCCCGCGTTCGGTTATGAACAGGTGACGGAAATTATTCAACAAGATTTAGGCAAACCAGTTCCAGAACTTTTCCGTAATTTTGACCCTATCCCCCTGGCTGCCGCGAGTCTGGGTCAAGTTCATAAGGCCCAATTAAATAATGGGCAAGAAGTTGTCGTGAAAGTACAACGCCCCGGCCTGCGTAAATTATTTGACATAGACCTTAATATTCTTAAAGGTATTGCCCGTTATTTCCAAAACCATCCTAAGTATGGGCGCGGTCGTGATTGGATGGGTATTTATGAAGAATGTTGTCGCATTCTCTGGGAAGAAATTGATTATATTAATGAAGGTCGTAATGCTGATACCTTTCGCCGTAATTTTCGTGACTGTGACTGGGTAAGGGTTCCCCGTGTTTATTGGCGTTATGCCGCCCCTCGCGTCTTAACTTTAGAATATTTACCTGGGATAAAAATTAGTCATTATGAGGCCTTAGAAGCATCAGGAATTGACCGAAAAGCGATCGCGGTTCTCGGAGCCAAAGCTTATTTACAACAACTACTCAATGATGGTTTTTTCCATGCCGATCCCCATCCGGGTAACATCGCGGTGAGTCCAGAGGGGTCCCTCATTTTCTATGACTTCGGGATGATGGGACAAATACGCGCCGATGTCCGAGAGGGACTGATGGAAACGCTCTATGGAGTCGCGTCCAAAGATGGAGAACGAGTAATGAACTCATTAGTCAATTTAGGAGCGCTCGTCCCCACGGGAGATATGGGACCAGTACGCCGCTCTATCCAATATATGCTCGATAATTTCATGGACAAATCCTTTGAAAGTCAGTCCATTAACGAAATTACCGATGACCTTTACGATATCGCGTATAATCAACCCTTTCGCTTTCCCGCGACATTTACCTTTGTCATGCGAGCCTTTTCCACGATAGAAGGTGTAGGCAAAGGCTTAGATCCGGAATTTAATTTTATGGCCGTCGCGCAACCCTTTGCCATGCAATTAGTATCCACGGGTAATAATGGGGAGACAGCTAATAGTATTTTCAATGAAATTAGTAATAAAGCCGTTCAAGTCGGCTCTAGTGCCTTTGGATTGCCCCAACGCATTGAAGGAACCCTCGATAAACTGGAACTGGGTGATATTCGAGTCCGAGTCCGTGCCGCGGAAACCGATCGCCTGCTCCGTCGCATGACGACTACCCAAATGAGTACCAATTACGCGTTATTTGCCAGTACCTTTACCGTGTGCGCGACTTTACTATTTATTAAGGGAGAAATGACACTCGCGATTATTGTGATAATATTGGCCGTGTTAATGGCGATGGGGTTCCTTCGACTCCTGCGACGCATTGAGCGACTCGACCGCATGGGATAAGAAAAACGGTCAATAGTCGCGACGATCCTAGGGAACTTAACCTAAATAATTAAAGCTAAGTTAGAAAAATTGCGACATCTTAACCTTAAAATAAGATCAAGGTTGGCTGATGGGGGAGCCATCCCCCATGAAACCACCTTGACGGATCTGAAAAGAACCTATTAGGGTAGCTTCTGAATTCTCATCCCAGCAGATATGCCAGGAAGTCTGACGACTTTTGAGGCGGAACTATTTTCTTGATTTATACAAAGATATAGCTATGTTGCACAGACAACCGTGCCCATCTTTTGCACCCACAGTCGCGCTGAATACAGCTAACTTAGGGCTCGAAGTGGGGGAACAATAATGAAACTTTATGTTGCAGGTAAGACGGATACAGGTTTAGTTCGTTCTGTAAATCAAGATTCCTATTATATTGACCCAGACGAACGTTTTTTCATCGTGGCCGATGGTATGGGCGGACACGCGGGGGGACAAGAAGCGAGTCGCCTTGCGACAGAGGCGATCAAATCTTATTTGATCGAAAATTGGGATTCGGATTTGCCCTCCTCGGAATTGTTAGAGAAAGCTTTTTATAAGGCTAATAATGCCATTTTAGATGATCAAATGGCAAATCCTGAACGCTCTGATATGGGGACAACCGCGGTCACTATTATGTTTCGAGGGACGGAAAAACCCTGGTGTGCCAATATCGGTGACTCTCGGATCTATCGCTTCCGTGGTTCCCATTTAGATCAAATTACCGAAGACCAAACTTGGGTGGCACAAGCGGTTAAACGGAAAGCACTCAGCCCAGAACAAGCGAAAAGTCATCCTTGGCGTCATGTTTTGTCTCAATGTTTGGGACGTGAAGATATGCACGATGTGGAAATTAAACAGGTGGATTTTCAAGGGGGCGATCGCTTATTATTGTGTAGTGATGGTTTAACCGAAGAAGTACCTGATACCTTAATCGCGAAACATCTCAAAATTCGCTCTGGAGAGTTAGCCGTCAATGCCTTAGTGGAAGAAGCTAAGAAAAATGGCGGTCGCGATAATATTACAGTGGTGATTATCGCGTTAGATACCCATCACAATACACTTGGGGAAGTGCAAAATAAATCAATTCTGATGAAGAAATCATCCAAAATTCCTTCCCAATCCCCTGTTGGCTGACTTTCGCAAGAAGTCTAATGAGTAGTCTTTTTTCTGGGCTCCTATGGTTCCTGTCATCGGTTTGATGAGTGGCACTTCCGTCGATGGGATCGATGCCGCGTTAGTGGATATTATTGATCGCGAAGGCGAATTACTCTTTGAATTATTAGCCAGTCAAACGTTTCCTTTTACCGTGGAGGTGCGATCGCGCATTCTTTCTGTCATTAATGGTGCATCTCTGACAATGGCAGAAATAGCAGAATTAGATGATAGTATCGCGGGTGAATTTGCCGGAGCCGCGTTAAGGATTCAAAGGGGACACCCACGGGCGCAACTAATTGGCTCTCATGGTCAAACAGTTTATCATCGCCCCCCCCATCAAAATTGTCCACTGGGTTATAGTTGGCAATTAGGAAGGGGTGAATTAATCGCGCATTTAACCAAAATCACTACAGTCAGTAATTTTCGCTTAGAAGATATTGCCGCGTCAGGCACGGGTGCTCCCTTAGTACCAATTGTGGACGCGTGTTTATTAAGTCATCCCACCTATCACCGTTGTATTCAAAATATTGGCGGTATTGGCAATGTTACTTATCTCCCGCCACTGTATCGCAAACCAAAAGGAAAAGCCGAACCCAAAAAAACTCACCCCATCTCCCCTTCTACCATCCCCAATCCCTACCCAGGTGTGATAGGTTGGGATACAGGACCGGGAAATGCGCTGTTAGACTTGGGGGTAGAATATTTAAGTCAAGGGGAAAAAACCTATGATGAAAATGGAGACTGGGCGGCCCTTGGGACTCCAAACCAGAGTTTAGTGGCCAAATGGCTCCAACATCCCTTTTTTCAGCAAAAACCGCCGAAATCAACAGGTCGAGAACTCTTTAGTTTAGAATACTTAAAGCAATGCCTAACTGATGCTGAGGCAGAAAAGTTGGGCCCGGCTGATATTTTAGCAACCTTGACAGAATTGACAGTAACATCCATTGTCGAGAGTTATCGTCAGTTTCTACCCCATCCACCGGATCAAGTGTTGCTTTGTGGCGGCGGGAGTCGTAACTTGTATTTAACGCGTCGTCTGAAAACCCTGCTAGATCCTGTTGATGTTTTCACAACAACAGAGGGGGGTTTAGATGCTTCGGCGAAAGAAGCGATCGCGTTTGCTGTATTAGCCTATTGGCGGATGAAGGGAATACCAGGGAATTTACCCGCGGTAACGGGGGCTGTAGCTCCGGTACTATTAGGGGAAATTCATTCCTATTATGCCCCTCCTCTGTGATAGCATAGACTGGAAGAGAAACATCTCTGAAAGTGTTTCACTTTAGCATCGTAGCCAGGGAAAAAGCAGAAAAAACTGTGGCTCACACATTTTTAATGGAATCAGGCCAATGGACACTTGAAGGCAATTGGCTCGATCGCGATGGTATGCCGATCGCGTTCAAGGGCAAAACCATCGTGAGTTGGAACCGTACTGACTGGTTTAGTATGGTGACAAAATTGGTGTTTCCGGGTGGTGATCGAGAAGATATTATCTTACAATATCGGGGTCGCTTGGATACAAATGAACGTCAGTACACTTTTGTACTTCAACATAGTGAATTAGGGCGTGTGGAAGGAGAAGGCTGGATCGGACCGGACTCGATTGTGCAGCGTTATTGGGTACTCAATGATGATCGCCAACGTCGCACGGGTTTTGACACATTACGCCATATTGATGATAATCACTATGTACAATCGAGTGGTTTAATGACGGGTCATTATTTAGCCAATGCCCTGGAAGCAACTGTGGAGCGACATTTTGAATAATTATTAATCAGGATTTTCCCTGTGATCTTTGTGGCATACTTTCACATAGCTGCGCGATCGCCAATCACCCCAGAAAGCTCCACAAGGATCTTAAATCAGGTGACGCGATCGCCAGCTAGTTTGTGATGTCAGCTATAACAATAAATTAGGGTGATTGGTGTTGGGTGTGGGCTGTTAGATGATTGGTGCGATCAGAGTTCGATATCCAACTACCAATATCAGGGAGTCCTGGGTTATGGTAATAAAAATAGGGCTAGTTCCACAGAAACACCCACTCGAAATATGAAACTCACAGCCAACACAACCCCCTCAACTTTTCCTCATATTTCTGGCTATAGTATCCTAGAGCAAGTCTATGTCGGTTCTAGGACGATCGTCTATCGAGCATTCCAAGAGTTAGAGGCACGTCCAGTCGTGATTAAGATGCTCAAGCAAGCCTATCCCAGTTTTAGCGAATTAGTTCAGTTTCGCCATCAATATACCATTACCAAAAACCAGAATATACCCGGTATTGTCCGCTCCTTGAGCTTAGAATCCTATCATAATGGCTATATTTTAGTAATGGAAGATTGCGGTAGTATCTCCCTGGATAAATATTATCAGCAACAGCCATTAACCTCAATCAATATATTAGAAATTGCCTTACAAATTGCCGAAATACTGCACCATTTACACCAAAACCTCATTATTCACAAAGATATCAAACCTGCTAATATTCTGATTCATCCACAAACCAAACAGGTGAAGTTAATTGACTTTAGTATCGCCTCATTATTGCCCAAAGAAAATCAAGAAATTCAGAATCCCAATGTCTTAGAAGGAACCCTCGCCTATTTAGCACCAGAACAAACAGGAAGGATGAATCGTGGTATTGATTATCGGGCCGATTTCTATAGTCTAGGGGTGACATTATATGAACTGTTAACGGGCCAATTACCCTTTCTCTCCGATGATCCTTTAGAAATGGTGCATTGTCACATTGCGAAAACGCCGATCGCGCCCCATCACCGTAATCAAAAAATTCTGCCGATGGTATCAGATATCGTCCTGAAACTGATGGCGAAAAATGCCGAAAACCGTTATCAAAGTGCTTTAGGACTTAAACATGATTTGCAGCAGTGTTTGACACAGTGGCAGGAAAACGGCACAATAATTCACTTTGAACTCGGACAACAGGATAGAAGCGATCGCTTTTTGATTCCTGAAAAACTCTATGGAAGGGACGCGGAAGTAAAAACCCTTTTAGAAGTCTTTGATCGCGTAGCGGGTGGCACATCGGAAATGATGCTAGTGGGGGGATTTTCCGGCATTGGTAAAACCGCGGTCGTTAATGAAATTCATAAACCTATTACCCGTCAACAGGGCTATTTCATCAAAGGCAAATTTGACCAATTTAATCGTAACATTCCTTTCTCAGCTTTTGTCCAAGCTCTGCGAGATTTAATGGGACAATTGCTCTCAGAATCCGATGCCGTATTAGCCCAATGGCGAGACAAGATTTTGGCCGCCTTGGGCGAGAATGGAGAAATTTTAATTGAGGTAATACCAGAACTAGAACAAGTCATTGGTAAACACCCTCCGCCATTAGAACTATCAGGAATAGCCGCCCAAAATCGCTTTAATTTATTGTTGCAAAAATTTCTGGAAATCTTTACGACTCCAGAACATCCCTTAGTGATGTTTTTGGATGATTTACAATGGGCGGATTCCGCATCTCTACAGTTAATTAAAATTCTGATGGAAGAGAAAAGTTATCTACTTTTGCTGGGGGCTTATCGAGATAATGAGGTTTCACCTGCTCACCCCTTCATGTTGACAGTAGATGAACTGAAAAAGACGGGTAAAACTGTTAATACAATTACCTTATCACCTCTGGCCTTACCCGATATTAATCAGTTAGTAGCTGATACATTGCATTGTGCCAATGAACTCGCTCTTGCTCTCACGGAATTAATCGAGCGCAAAACTAAAGGCAATCCCTTTTTTATCACCCAGTTTCTCAAAGCATTATATGAAGAAAAACAAATTATTTTTAATCATAATCAAGGCTATTGGGAATGTGATCTTGCCCAAATTAATGCGCGATCGCTCACCGATGATGTCGTGGAATTTATGGCACAGCAGTTACAAAAATTACCGAAGCAAACCCAACAAACACTGAAATTAGCCGCTTGTATCGGCAATCAATTTGATTTATCCACCTTGGCAATTGTCTCCGAAAAATCCCAAGCTGAGACGGCAGTCACTTTGTGGAAAGCCTTACAGGACGGATTAATTATTCCCCAAAGTGAAGTATATAAATTTTATCTTAGCCCTGAGCAGACAGAGACAAATACTGACAGAATTGAAATCGCCTATCGTTTTTTGCACGATCGCGTTCAACAAGCGGCCTATTCTCTGATTCCCGACAACCAAAAACAAATAACCCATTATCACATCGGTCAACTTTTACTGCATAGAATATCTCCCGAAACTAGAGAAGATCGTATTTTTGAAATTGTCAATCAATTAAACTATGGAACCGCTTTAATTAACAATCAAATTGAACGGGATGAACTCGCTCAACTTAATCTCATGGCTTGTCGTAAAGCGAGGGCGGGAACTGCCTATCAAGCCGCTCAGGAATATGCCGATATCGGAGTTAATTTGCTGGGGAGTGAAGCTTGGCAACGAGAGTATGCCATCACTTTGCAATTGCATGAACTCGCGGCAGAATGCGCCGCCCTTACTTCTAATTTTGATGCCATGTATCAATCAATTAATGCGGTTATTGAGCATGGCCAAACAATTTTAGATAAAGTAGGCGTTTACATAATTAAAATTCAATCTTTAACGACTCAAAATTTATTTTTAGACGCGATATCTTGCGGTGAATTAATTATCAAAGAATTAGGCATTAATTTCCCAGAATGTATCACCCCAGTAGAACTTGAACAGGAAACAGAAGAAATTAAAGCCTTAATTGGCGATCGCGCTATTGAGGAGTTATTTAACCTGCCCAAAATGGTAGATGCAGAAAAACTCGCGATTATGAAAATCGCCCTGAGAATGGTTCCCGCGTGCTTTTTAGGCAATTCTCCTTTGTTTCCTTTGTTGGCGAGTTTACAGGTTAAATTATCGCTTCAGTACGGAAATAGTCCGATTTCATCAACGGGTTATGCCGATTATGGAATCTTTATCAATTTCTTTAAAAAAGATATCACACTCAGTAATCAATTTGGTCAATTAGCCTATCATTTAGCTTTGGCAGAGCCGGATAAAAGTATTAGGGCTGTCACCTTTGTTCCCGTTGGATTATATTTATATCATCACCAGTTTCATCTACGCGATACTATTGGGATTTTTCAGGCTGGCTATGAAGCGGCTTTAGAAGTAGGTAAGTTAGATTTTGTCGGGCATAATATCCAGGGACTTTGTGTTAGTTCTTTCTGGAGCGGTCAAATTTTGACAGAATTAGAACCTCAAATTTTTGCCTACTACCAGATCCTGCTCAAGTTTCATGTAATTATATCAGAAAAACATTCTTTAATTTTTTTAGAAACAATTCGATTTTTATTAGGTAATTCTAGTAAAATGGCGATAGATGGTAAAGTCAATGATCAGGAAAATATCTGGATTACTGAGTTATTAAATTCTCCTGATGTCACTCGAACTTTCTATATTTATTTTCACCGAGCTTTTTTAAGATTTCTCCTGGGCGACATGACTTTAGCGAAAAGTGATATTTTACAAGCGAGAAAATTTATCGCGGGAAGTGCTGCAACTATCTGTGAAGCCGGGTTGTATTTCTATGATTCTTTAATTACTTTATTAAGTATTTCTGAGT
>JBEDKD010000073.1:0-6703 GCA_041172365.1 Cyanobacteriota bacterium
TTTCGTCAAATTAGTCCAAAGATTAGAGGAAATTTTCTACGCTATAAGACGGTATATATTTCTCAACTTTCTATCCCTCATGCAGAAGCACGCGAAAAATCAGCTATTGAAACCCTAGTTAGTTACATCATCTACCTTACCGCCGAACTCAAAGACATTCCTAGTCATGGCGAAAGAATGGTAGCAACAGCAGAAGACAAACTGATGCTGAGTTATTTTGAGCAAATTGTCGATGCACTGGTAATGGAGTTATATTTACCGGAAGAATTGCACAGCAATGACAAATACTTCATGCGTCACGTTTTATCGGAAAATCTGCCCGCGTTTGATACCCTCAAAGGTGACAAAATGAAGGCTCTGAGACAAATATTTAAACGATTATTTAACTCGGAGCATCCGATTCGTGCCAACATTTACTTTTTGAATAGTTTAGAAGTCGTCCGTATTATTCGAGGTTTAGTATGAGAATAATTAAAATTGAAATGAAAAACTCGCGACTAGCCCTAAATACAGTAGATTGCAGGTTTATGAAGTACAGCCCATAAACCCCAAATCAGGGCGGGCACGGGGGCACCGCCCCTACAGGAACCGCTTTTTTATATTCCAGATCGCGCAAAATTAAGGGTACAACAGGCCGCCCCATACTAATAATTTTCTGATACGCGGGGTGCATTGATTTTGTGTAAGCCGAATTAATTTGACCGGGCGGTTAAAACCGCGTCTACACAGACAAAACCCGCCTGCGCGGGTTGAATTTCTTCCGTAGGGGCGAATGGCATTCGCCCAATCAATCTCATCTTTGTTTGTGTAGGGGCGAATGGCATTCGCCCAATCAATCTATCATGGGCTACAATAGTCTTAAGGCTTTTTCATTGCCTTAGCAATATTCATCAAAACTACCCCGATCGTCACTACTAAAATTGCTAACCAATTTTGCAGAGTTAAGAGATCACCAATAATAACTAAGGCTAAAATCGCAGTTACAGCCGGACCACTAGAACCAATAACCGCGGTAGAAGCGGCTTCGATCGCCTTGATTCCAAAATTATTAAACAGATATCCCGATAAAGTAGCTAAACTCAATAACCCCCCCATTAACATTAATCCTGTATTCACTGGTACATGATTAAAAGGAATTGTTACCGCGAGTAAAGCTACCCATTCTACGGAAAAAATCATACCCGTAAAAACCGCGGGATTCACTTTACTAAAACATGATTGCGCGATAATTCCTTCCATCGCGAATACTATCCCCGCGAGCATCGCTTCAATAACACCTAGGGGGGAAATACCTGACTTTGGTGCATTTGATTTGGGTGCAGGATTTGGTGAAATGCTTGGAGCATTGGCTGGGGCAACGGGGACTCCTTTCACTTTGGTAGGAGTCGTCATTGTCACGCGAGAAATAGCCGCAGGGGACGCGTTTTTCGGCTTTGGTTTCTCTGCAAAGGATAGCCATGTACAACCACTATAAATTAAACCAATGGCTACCCATTGTTGCCATGATGGTTTATCTTTAAAGACTTTCCAGGCTAATAAGGTTGTCACTGTTGGATAAATAAAGAAAATTGTCACCGCGATCGCGGGGCCGACTTCTCTAATGGCTAAATAGGTCCCGGTTTGTGATAAAAATAGTAACAAACCCGCGGTCATAATTCGTAATTTTAAACCCCGATCTTTACCTATTATCACATTTTTTGCTTCTTGCCAAGCCCCCGGTTTAATAATAGGTAATACTAGCCATAAAAGGGGGACAACACAAGTGACTCGTAATAAGAGAACCAGGAGGGAAACTTGCAATTTATCCGCGTCTGGGGCAATATATCCCCCCAATTGAAAAATCCCCCCTAAAATAGCTCTGGGAGCAGGTGATGTGGCAATTCTCGGATCACATTTTGGAGTGATAAGGCTAAAGTCGCGAGAAGCACTAAACCTAAACCCTTTAACCACTGAGTTGAGGGTTTAGAATCTGATTCAGTTGGTGTTGTCGTCATAAATCTCCCCATTTTTGTAATTATTTATCGCTTTATCATATAGTGCATCTAAATGATTTGTACAATTAAGTAGGGGCAATCCCCCCGTGGTTGCCCCAAAACACATTGCTGTCAACTTAATCTCAAAATCCGCCAGGGACTTAAGTCCCTGTCTAATAGCTAATGTCCTCTGAAGAGGACTCAGGAAAGAAATTATTATGTAAGCCTAGGATGGAAGCCCAGGGACTTAAGTCCCTGTCTAATAGCTAATGTCCTCTGAAGAGGACTCAGGAAAAATTTGTGTTTCTACCGAAATTATTATGTAAGAAATTGCCCAAATTTTTATCCCTAATTTTGACTTTGGGGCGTTTTTGGGATTTCTTTTTGTCTACAGGGGTAATCATTCGGATACCTAAGTGATTGGTTGGGTTTCCGAGTGCTCAACCCAACCTACACACTAAGAGATTTGTTGGGTTTCCGAGTGCTCAATCCAACCTACACACTAAGAGATTTGTTGGGTTTCGCTGTGCTCAACCCAACCTACAAAAATACAGAATATTCCCCGATCTCACGATCGCGCCCCTATTGTGGATTCAATGTGGGATAATCCGTATAACCTTTTTCATCTCCACCGTAAAAACGATCGCGATCGTAAGGATTCAATGGTGCATTGAGCGCGAACCTTTCTGCTAAATCGGGATTAGAAATATATAATCGGCCAAAGGCAATTAAATCCGCTTTTCCTGACGCGATCGCGCTATTCGCTAAATCACGAGTATAACCCCCCGATGATATAATAATACCCCGGAAAATGGAACGAAAATAACCACAAGTTAACCCTTCTTCCGGTTCAGGTGTACCCGCATAACTAGCCCAATTCTTTAACGCGTCTGCATTAACTCTCGGTTCAATTAAATGAACATAAGCTAATCCAAAATCATTAAGAGCATTGACGACATAAGTAAATAAAGCTTTGGGATTAGAGTCAGAAATATCATTAAATGCACCACTGGGAGACAGACGTACACCTACTCGATTGGCTCCCCAAACACTCGTCACAGCTTCCGTTACTTCCATCAAGAAACGAGCACGATTTTCGATGGAGCCTCCATAAATATCAGTACGTTGATTAGTTTTATCTTGGAGAAATTGATCAATTAAATAACCATTCGCGCCATGAATTTCCACACCATCAAAACCCGCGGCTAAGGCATTTTTCGCGCCTTGACGATATTGTTCAATAATACCCGGAATCTCATCCAGTTCTAAAGCACGGGGGGTAACAAAGGGTTGTTCCCCCGAAAAAGTCGCGGCCATTCCTTCGGGGCGTATCGCGCTAGGAGCAACAGGTAAAGCTCCATCGGGTTGTAAAGAGGGGTGAGAAATACGTCCCACGTGCCACAACTGCAAAAAGATCCGCCCCCCTTTCTCATGTACCGCGTTCGTTACCAGTTGCCATCCGGTAATTTGCTCCGCACTATGAATACCCGGTGTCATGGGATAACCTAAACCTTGGGGGGAAATTTGAGTCGCTTCTGAAATAATAAGTCCCGCGGAGGCACGTTGCCCGTAATAAGTCGCGTTGAGCTGATTGGGGATATTACCGACACTGGCACGGTTACGGGTTAAGGGGGCCATGACAAGACGGTTAGGGAGTTCGTAGGGGCCCAGTTGTAGAGGTGACAGAAGATTGAGAGTTGTAGTCATGGGTTGTTTCTGAGTGGTTTTAATCAATTTTCTGGGCCAGTTGGGACACTGGAACAGTCTTTCACTGAAATGTTAACGGTTTTCAGACGTTGTGGGAGTGATTATACAGACAATCAGCAAAGTAGGACAATGCGCGATCGTGTTCTGAGTATATCAAGGTTGAATAGAGTCATAAGCAAATAAATACAAATCACAGGAAACCAACGCCATGAAATCTACCACTCGTTTTGCTGCTATTGCCAGTCTTGCTACTACTTTAATCGGCAGTTTTATCACTTTAGCTCCTGCTTTTAGCGCGACGTTGACACCGAAAACTCCTGTAACGAAAGCTCCCGCACCAAGCGTTGTGACACCACCAAAAGCCCCGGTTTTATTTGGACAAAAAGAAGTTGATCAAAACAAATTGATCGCGATTTCTGTACCTATTGCTCGCGGCAAATCTCAAAATTTAATGATATTAGAACAAGTGTCTAATCAACGGGCTTGCTGGAAAGAAACAGGTAATAAACCCGCCACCGTTGATCCCCTTTTATTAAAATTTAACTTTACCGGAATTTGTGGCCGCGCTACCGATAGTAATGGTTACTCCATTCGTGTCGCGGGTAAAGATTTAGGAATGCAATATACTCTCAGTTTACAAAAAGTAAATGGGGATATGGTATTAGTCGGTACAAATCGTCGTAATCCCTTTGCACAACGCCTCGTAATTGGTCACACGGGTGGTATTGCCGATGGTATCCTGAAAATCAATCTCGAACCGGGTTGGCGCATGACGAAACGCACTTATAATGGTCAAACTTTAGGTCATATTTATTTTACTAATGATTCCAGTGAATTAGCGAAACTTTAAGCGTTTTTTCTCTCTCTTCACACTGTTAATTATTTACCCTGGTTTTTTCATATTAACCAGGGTTTTTTATGGTTTTTACGGGTTTTAATCCTTTTCTGGGAGAGCGCGATCGGGCTTTATAATCAAAGTTAGATGGGATACAGAAGTGGGATCGCAGGAGATACCTAAAAAAATAGGGATATCCTAGGCTCCTAAAATCTCCTATGATGTGCCTAATGCCCCCACCAGAGGATGAAGCCATGCAGAATATCGAGGACACTCCCCTCAAAAATTTAAACAATCTCCTGAGCCAACGGGATAACCTAGAATTGGCCGAATATGGCACCGTTGCTGTATCGGTTATTGGTTCCCTTGCCGCGGCAATATCGGGAAAAATTCTCTACGCGGCTGCACCTTTAACGGTAGCCGCAGCACTTAACCTCGTCAATCGTCAACGCTTTCAGCAACAAACTCGACTATACATTACTTCTGAGATCGCGGACATTCATAATGTCATTCAGTCTTTCCATCAGCAATTACCTCAACCTCTTCCTGATTCTTCCCCTGATTTATATCCCGCGATCGCGCCCGCAGAAACCCTTGATTTATCTCCCATTACTGATGCTATTTCCCAATTACAACGGGTGACGGAACGCTTAGATAGTACCGTTCTCCGTCAGGATGATTGGGAAAACATAAATGTGCGATTTTTAATGATTGATGAAGCCTTAGCGGAAATTAAGAATATTACCCAATATTTACAACAACCGGATACAGTCATAGAAGAATCGGAAATAGACTTAACTTCCTTGGCAAGTACAATTCAACAATTACAAGAACAAGTGATGAGTTTAGAACAGCAGAATCGAGAGATTATTAAGCCTTATTTGCAACGTCTCACCAGGGCTGTGAAAAATTTATCTCCCCAATAGACATCTCTCAAAATATTGTCAATCGCGGCAAGATGTCTGCACCACCATAGCTGTTGCAAATGTCTATTAGAATATCCGGGTAGGCCCTGCCATGCCTACCCCCCCGCGATCGTGACTTGGATTGAATTACTCAAACGCCAGGAAAGCCATGATTCAAACAACGACTAAAACCCAACTCTCTTTTGAAGAATATCTTAATTATGACGATGGGACCGATAACCGTTATGAATTAGAAGAAGGAGAATTAATACTAATGAATCCACCCACCTTTGATCATGCGTTAATTATTCGCTTCTTGACAAATGCCTTGGATTCAGAAATTAATCGGCTTAATTTACCTTGGCTGACGTTGCAGGGTATCGGAGTGAGAACATCTATTAATCGCTCTCGCATCCCAGATATTTCTGTGATAAATAGAGAGCAAATAATCCGTAGGGATATATCGGCTATTTTGGAATCAGCGATAATCGCGGTAGAGATTGTTAGTCCTGAATCAAAAACTAGGGATTATCGGTTTAAACGTTCTGAGTATAGTGTGGTAGGGATTCCTGAATATTGGATTGTCGATCCCACGGAGCAAAAAGTTACTATTTTGACATGGGTACAGGGGCTCTATGAGCAGGTGGAGTATAGAGGGAATCAGAGAATTATTTCTCAGATTTTCTCAGAATTGGTGTTAACTGTAGAACAGGTATTACAAGCTTAATTGAACCTGGTAGAACAGGTATAGCCATTCTCATACTTGTGAGGTATAGATTTTTCTCGTTTTTCTTAAATCTTAGCTCTTAACAGGGAATAAATTAGACTTCATCTTTAGTCGAAACGTGATCTTAATGATGTAGGGAAATAAAATAAAACACCAAGACACCAAGACACAAAGGGGTAAATTTATCGGATTTAGAGAGACTCTCTATTTTATGTCCTTAGTGCCTTAGTGTCTGAGTGGTAAAATAACGGTTCTTCTGACTAGAATGATGTAGTAGGGGCAACCACGGGGGGATTGCCCCTACGGATTACGCGCTATATATAGCAACCGCCAGGGCTATTAGGACAGATTTTGTAGGGGCGGGTTCACCCGAATTTATCCCACAAATAAATAATCTCCAAAAACCCGCCCCACCCCACTAATAATATCCATCAAGAGGTCCCAACCACCAATTATACCAATTCCGAAAAGTGTCGCGACATATCGTATCAGTAGGGACACGGCACTGCCGTGTCCCTACTGTAGCCCAACTTTTAAGAAATGGTATTACATAGAA
>JBEDKD010000074.1:0-10258 GCA_041172365.1 Cyanobacteriota bacterium
CTCCCCATCCTCCCCATCCCTAATCCCCATTCCCCATTCCCTGACTGGTTTATGTTTCTGAAGACTCTCCGCCTCCGACAATTTCGTAATTATCAAGAACAAAAAGTGGTATTTGAAGCACCTAAAACTATTTTGGTGGGGAATAACGCTCAAGGCAAATCGAATTTGTTGGAGGCTGTGGAGTTACTTTCTACTTTGAAAAGTCATCGGGCGAATCGCGATCGGGAATTGATTTTAGAGACTCAATCTATTGCCCATATCGAAGGCTCTTTAGAACGGATTACAGGTATTATTGATTTAAGTTTAACCCTCCGCAGTCAAGGCCGTCGTACCGTTTTTATTAATGGCAATTCTCCACCCAGAAATGTCGATTTTTTAAGTGTTTTAAATGTAGTGGAATTTTCCAGTTTGGATTTAGATTTAGTCCGAGGCGCACCGGAAGAAAGACGTAATTGGATCGATCGTCTTGTGATTCAATTAGAACCTATTTATGCTAATATTTTATATGAATATAATAAAGTTCTTCGTCAACGTAATGCTCTTTTAAGAACCGAAAAAAATCTGGTTAATATC
This sequence comes from Cyanobacteriota bacterium, assembly GCA_041172365.1. Classification (GTDB taxonomy): domain Bacteria; phylum Cyanobacteriota; class Cyanobacteriia; order Cyanobacteriales; family Microcoleaceae; genus JBEDKD01. The sequence goes on from JBEDKD010000074.1 coordinate 574, forward strand.
AGTGTTAATACTCAAACACTTGTCACAACTAATCAATCATCTTTCTCCCAATTAGCCCTTTGGGATGCACAGTTAGTCGCGACAGGGACAAGAGTTATTCGCCGACGCGATCGGATTCTTAAACGCTTAATTCCCTTAGCCCAAAATTGGCATCACGCAATTAGTGGAAGTCAAGAAAATTTAGATATAGAATATATCGCGAATGTTAGTATTACCGATGAAAATTTACCCCTCTCTCCTGAAATAGTCCAAGAGGCTTTCTTTACGAAAATTAAAGAAAAGGCGATCGCGGAACAATATCAAGGTACAACATTAGCCGGACCTCACCGAGATGATATCGCGTTTACTATCAACAAAACCCCCGCCCGTCAATACGCGTCCCAAGGACAACAACGCACCCTCGTTTTAGCCCTAAAATTAGCCGAATTACAATTAATAGAAGAAGTGATCGGCGAACCGCCTTTATTATTACTCGATGATGTCTTAGCAGAACTTGATCTTAATCGTCAAAATCAACTATTAGAGGTTATTCAAGATCGTTTTCAAACTCTAATTACCACTACCCATTTGAGTGCTTTTGATGCCCAATGGTTACGCGAAACACAAGTTTTATCCGTTCATTCTGGTAAAATATCAGAATTTTAATCTCTCCCTATCAAACCGGGGTTTTTCACCAAAATACTTTCTTGCCTCCCTCAATCTCTGCGAAAAAACCCGGTTTCTTTAGTCCGACTATACCTGTAATTTGTTGACAAATTACCTAATCTGTGATATGCCAAAAAAAATGAACAAAATGAGACAGAAAATGGAAATCCAAGATAAAATTAATGTTAATTTTGATAACAAATTACCGTCGGAATAGAAACTCAACCTATGAAACGTTACCTTTCGCGCCTGCTCGCCCTCGTATTAGTAGCCGTCATCGGCTTAGTAGGTTGTTCCAATGTACCGGCCAGTCTTAGTGGGAACTATGGAGAAGATACCTTAGCCTTAGTTACCAGCTTACGCACTGCCATTAACCTCCCTGATGGAACTCCAGAAAAATCCGCGGCCCAAGCCGATGCCCGTCAACGCATTAATGATTTCGCGGGGCGCTACCGTCGCGATCCCGCCTTAACCAAGTTGACCTCATTTACCACAATGCGAACCGCGTTAAATTCTATTGCTGCCCATTATACGGCCTATCCTAACCGTCCGATTCCTGAAAAATTGAAGAATCGTTTGGAACAAGAATTTAAACAGGTAGAAGCTGCCCTGAGCAGAGGAGCCTAGGGCGAAGCATTTGCGCTTACAGATTATGCAACTAACCCGAAAGTTATATACGCAAATGCTACGCGCTACGCGCAGGCTGCGCCAACGCCCGTACATGGGTAATGGGTAATGGGTAATGGGTAATAGGGAATTGGGAATTGTCAATGATTAATTAATGGTTAATTGTCAATAGACTTTATCGGACCTTAAGCGTTAGCAATGAGCTATTAAAATATAAGGAAAGGCAACGCGATACCCCATTACTCATTACCAAAGACTCATTACCAAGGACTCATTACATCTTCCCACAATTGACCATGAAATTTGCGACAATTTTACCTCAAATGACATCATTAAAGCAACGGGTATTTTCGGCGATGAGTTTGGCTTTAATTACGGGAATAAATCCATTTTTTCGCACTCCTCCGAGTCAAGCGCAAACTTTAGCTTATTGTCATTTATCCCCCCAAGAAATTGCGCGCAAAGAAAGCTTACGTCAAGGCGCGTTATCGGGTAAGAAAGAAGATCAACGAGCTTATTTTAAAGTTTTAACTGAACACGCGATTATGCTTGGGGAATGTCGCCGCAGAACTTGGCCGCAAACTCAAGCAATATGGTTACGTTTATATCCCTGTGATGTACAACCAGGCGCGATAGATCGTATTTTAGATAATATTGCCAATAAAGGCTATAATCAGGTTTATTTGGAAGTGTTTTATGATGGTCAAGTTTTATTACCAAAGGCAAATAATCCTACCCCTTGGCCTTCGGTGATCAAAACCCCAGGATATGAAAAGGTTGATCTTTTAGATACTGCTATTAAGAAAGGGCGACAACGGGGTTTTAAAATGTATGCTTGGTTCTTTACCATGAATTTTGGTTATCATTATTCTTTGCGAGAAGACAGACAGCAAGTTTTAGCTAGAAATGGTAAGGGGCAAACTACCCTAGAAGCTATTAGTGAAGCGAGTTTAAATGAAGATTTTGCGGATGCAGCAAATCAGGTTTTTGTTGATCCTTATAATGCCCAAGCACGACAGGATTATTTAGTTTTAGTGAATGAGGTGTTAAAGCGATATCCCGCGGGGATGTTATTTGATTATGTGCGTTATTTGCGTGGGTTAGGGGGGGATTCTGTCGCGAGTAATGTGAAACATTTATGGATTTATGGGGACGCGGCACAACAGGCACTTTTACAACGGGCAACTAATGAAAAAGGGCGATATTTGATTGGGCAGTATTTAAAGCAGGGATATGTGACATTAACCGATGTGCAAACGATCGCGAAACTTTATCCCAAGGAAAAAGAACCTCTTTGGCAAGGGAAAATTCCTACACCTGTTAAACCTGATAAGGATGCCAAAGCTAAAGCTGATGAAAAAGATGATAAAAAGAAGTCTCCTGAAGCCAAAAAAGATCCCACAGGAAAAATGATTCCTCTAAAGGATAAAAAGGATAAACCGGAAGAGAAAAAGGAACCATTACCCGATCCCGAAGTATTAACTAAGGAACTTTGGCTATTTTCTGTTAATCATGCCAGACAAGGAATTATTGATTTTCTCTCAGTAGTAACACAACCCGCGATTAATATGGGACTACCTGTAGGCGGGGTATTTTTTCCTCTAGGAAATCAAACGGTAAATGAGGGGGGATTTGATTCCAGATTACAACCTTGGGATAAGTTTCCGGCTTCTATGCAATTTCATCCGATGGCCTATGGTAGTTGTGGGGATGTTAGTTGTGTTTTGCCACAGATCGATCGCGTGTTGAAGATGGGGCCACAGGGGATCGAGGTAATTCCTGCTATTTCGGGAGTATGGGGGCAAAAAGTAAGGACTCATCAGTCTTTAGAAGAACAAATGATGGGAATACAAAACGCCTTTCCTTCTTTACCCGGAGTGAGTCATTTTGCCTATGCTTGGCAAGAACCACAAGATGAACGTCAGCGTCAAATCTGTCGTTTACAACCACGATAATTTCTCGTTTTTATAGCAGAAGGAAGAAGGAAGAAGGAAGAAGGAAGAAGGAAGAGGGGGAAGAGGGGGAGGAGAGCGAGGAGAGGGAAGAAGGAAGAAAATCAATGGTTTGGGGTATTAACAAATTCCTCACCGTCGAAGTGGCTATATCTATCTGTCTTTTGCCGTTTAATTTATTATTTATTTCTGATACCAGTAGGGACACGGCACTGCCGTGTCCCTGGCCCAGATCAGCCCAAATTAAAGTGCATAACATGGATAGAGGGCTGCGGAAAAACAATTAGACGCGATCGACTTATAAGGTTCACCTTGTCGATAATTAATGGCCAAACGAGACCAAAGAGATTCTTTGAGATTTTGTCTTAATAATTTGAGAGATTCCTTGCTGTAAGCCGTAGGATAAACTACAAAACTTTCACCAAAATTATCCCAAATACAAGGTACTTTTGTCCGTGCTAAGACTTCATCAACCGATTTGAATTTCACGGCCGGCCCACTCCAATAATATTCTCCTTCATAATGAAATATAGACAAACCTGCTTTGAACATATCTATACAAAATTGACGATGATTTGGGTTTGTATAAACAGTCAACATTTCATCCAGACTTTCCATACATGGGGAAAAAGTAGTGTTCATAGCTCATAAATCACAAAAATTAACAACAACGGATAAACAATTGCACAGTCGTTTGAGGAGTCTCTTTTTTCGTTCTTTTCACTACGAATTGCCAGACTCCATGTATTGCTCGTAATCTCTATCAAGTTAGGGTAAAACGATCCCTGATCTAATGAGAGGTTTTCTCAGCTTATTTCAGAACTTTTTTCTATGCTCCTATTAAAACTCAACCTCTCTTTATCTGACTGCTACTTTCGATACATTCTTAGCAATTCTTTACAATTGAGTTAACGTTTTTCCGTCTCCCGATTCCACGGTTATTTATGATCAATAAACTAATTATATTTTCTTAATGTTTTGAAGGAGGTAGGTAGTAGGCATCTCTACCCGAATAAGGTTAAAGGCAGGCATGAGAGATGTCTATAGGACTACACTTTGCACCAACCCTTGATTTTATTGCATTTTCCTTCTTTTTATGATTAGGGACTCTTCCTTCTGCCATACCAGGTGGGGGGGAATCATTCGGATAATAATTTGCGAATCCTTCCCCCGACAAATACGGGATGCTCCCGACAGGATTTGCCATGCTAAAACTAACTAAATTGTTCCTTGACTTCCAAATTAAACAGGGTTTGTAATGTCTGCATAGCTTGACGTCTGGCTTCGATATCCTGTTGGGCTCTTAATTGTACCATCGGATCGTGGAGAATTTTATTGACAATGCCTCTGGTTAATGCCTCAATTACTTCTTGATGTTTTTCGGCAAATTCCGATCCCAAACGAGATAACGCTTTCTCTAATTCCTGTTCTCTAATGGATTCGATCTTATCGCGTAAACAACTAATAGTCGGGACGGTTTCTAAACTTTGCCACCACAGACTAAAAGAATCAACTTCTTCTTCTAATAGCACTTCTGCTTCCGCGGCCATCTTGCGACGACTTTCGTAATTTTGGGCAACTACCGCTTTTAAGTCATCCACATTAAAGGCTTTGACTGTTGTCATTCCATTAACATCTGAATCGACATTTCTGGGTACGGAAATGTCAAATAACATTAATGATTGATTGGCATCTAAAACGGCTTCTAGTTTAGCTCTGTTGAGTAAGGGTTCTGTGGAAGAGGTACTGGTAAAAACTATGTCTGATTCCTTGATTACTGTCATCATTTCTGACAGTAAATTGACCTTAATTTTGGCATCAGGGAAGGCTCTGGCTAATTCTTCCGCTCTGCCTTTGGAACGGTTAAGAATGGTAATATCGTGAGCGCCTTTGGCTAATAAATGTTGCACTAATAAACGCGACATTTTCCCAGCCCCTAAAATGGAAATGCGATAGGGTTCTAAATTTTGTACTTTTATTTGGGCTAATTCAACGGCCGCGGAACTAATCGAAACGGCTCCGGTTCCGATACTGGTTTCGGTACGGACTCGTTTACCCGCGGTCAATGCTTGTTTAAATAGACGGTTCAGGATCGAACCAATCCCTTTATATTGTTGACCTAATTTATGGGTTTGTTTGACTTGGGCTAAAATTTGTCCTTCTCCTAAGACTAAACTATCTAAACCCGCGGAAACTCGCATCAGGTGCATTACCGCGTCTTCGTGGAGTAAGGTGAATAAATGGGGTCGTAATGTGGGTAGCGGTAATTTACTGGTTTCTGCTAAAAATTGCGTCACTTCCCGCACTCCGGGTTCCGCTTCTAGGGCGACAAAATAAATCTCTAAACGGTTACAAGTGCTGAGTATTGTTACTTCTTCGATGTGGGGATAACTGAGTAAATGCGCGATCGCGCTTTCCAGTTGAGGTTCTGGAATGCTCAGTTTTTCGCGGACTTCTACGGGAGCTGTTTTGTGACTAAGACCTATAACGACAATATTCATTTCCTATTTTTTAATTGCTAATTGCTTTGTTAATGCTTATTGGTGATTGGGAAGAAGGAAGAAGGAAGAGGGAAGAAGGAAGAAGGAAGAAGGTTAACAATTGATAATTGACAATTAACAATTAACAATGAATAATTATTAACTGTCAATTGTTAATTGTTAATTATTCATTACCCATTACCCATTCCCTATTCCCTATTCCCTAGTCACGAAAAATTACCGTAATTGCAACGACTTGGCTTTGGACTTATCAAATAGGTGAATGGTGTCAACAAAGCGAGCGGTAGAAGACTGAGAAGAAATGACCAAGCTTTGAGTCCGAGCACCACCACCAAAGAAGCGTACACCTTCCATCAGAGTACCGGGTGTAATACCACAAGCCGCAAACAATACAGTGTTACCACCGGCTAACTCTTCGGCATTGTAAACGCGATCGGGATCATTAATTCCCATTTCCTTGAGTCGGGCAATATTGCTTTCTTTACTTTCACCAATTAGACCAGTTTTTACTACCGCGGGATCGTAAATCAATTGGCCTTGGAAGTGACCACCTAAACAACGCATCGCGGCCGCGGAAATTACGCCTTCAGGTGCAGCACCAATACCCATTAACGCGTGAATATTTGTCCCTGAAAAAGCACAGGAAATCGCCGCGGAAACATCTCCATCACTGATTAAACGAACGCGAGCACCAGCCGCACGAATTTCAGCAATTAAGTCTTTGTGGCGGGGACGATCCATTACCACAACGACTAATTCCTCTACGCTACGGTTCATACATTCCGCGAGGATGTTCAGGTTTTGTGTCGGGGTTTTACGAATATCGACATGATTTTTGGCAACCGCAGGAGCAGCCAATTTATTCATATAGAAGTCAGGGGCGCGGAACAGTCCACCTTTTTCGGCAATAGCTAATACTGCCATAGAACCATTTTGACCGTAAGCTACTAGGTTTGTCCCTTCGCAAGGGTCAACCGCGATGTCGATTTCGAGCAATTCATCAGGATTACAGAAGTCTTTGGCATCTGGTTGAGTACAAATTCCCACTTCTTCGCCAATGTACAGCATGGGGGCTTCGTCACGTTCCCCTTCGCCGATAACAATCCGGCCTCTCATGTGAATTTTATTCATCCGTTCCCGCATGGCTTCTACAGCCACATGATCCGCTTCGTTTTTCTCGCCTTTGCCCATCAAACGAGCAGACGCGATCGCGGCTTGCTCTACTACTTCAATAATCTCTAATTCAATTACATTATTCACTGATATCTATCCTCTTAAGTATGTCTTGTGTGCCTTATGTTCTATGGCACTCCCAACTTTTCAGTCTATCAGACACCGGGAACTCCTTTACTATTTCTACCCCTTCTCTTTTTGTTAAGTTTTACTGCTTTCCCCTCAAAAGACAATAGAAAATTAAAAAAAAATAATAAAACGGGAATGATTGATCGGCAAAGGACGGATTCAGCTTATCCTAGAGATAAGGGGCTGTTGGTTCGTCCCCTTGGGACATTGACCATTCTCATGTAATACAAGTAGGTTATGGGTAGCGTTCAAATCATCACCGATGCGGAATTTGAAAAGGAAGTCCTCCAAGTGGAGTCTCCTGTTTTAGTCTATTTTTGGGCTCCTTGGTGTGGGCCTTGTAAGTTGGTGTCCCCTTCCATTGACGCGATCGCGTCTCAGTATGCCGATCGCGTCAAGGTTGTGAAAATGGAAGTTGATCCCAACCCCGCGACAGTGGCCAAATATCAAGTAGAAGGAGTCCCGGCTGTGAGGCTATTAAAGAAGCAAGAGGTAATTCTATCCCATGAGGGAGCGATTACCAAGCCGAAATTAATCGCGCTGTTAGAGGAAAAACTTTAAAGGAAATGGGTAATAGGTAATGGGTAATGGAACCACCTATTACCTATGACTTATGTTAAGTTTTCCAGACTAAATCATCATGGACAAGTTCATTAATAACTGGTCATTTTTCTTTGGCTCACTTAAAATTTAAACTATAGCAATCCTCTTTGAGTCCTAAGTAGTGTCTCTGTCTGGGGGACTCCCCGACAAGATACACTATAGCATTTCTCATCCTTGTGAGGTAGAGATTTTTCTGGTTTTTCTTAACTCTTAATAGGGAAGAAATTAGACCTCATCTTTAGTCGAAACCCGCTCTTAATGATGTGGGGAAATAAAATGAACCACAAAGACACAAAGACACAAAGGGGTAAATTTCTCTAATGGGGAGAGACTTTCTATTTTATGTCCTTAGTGCCTTAGTGGTAAAACCACGGCTTACCTGATCTAGTAGTTTTCAGACTTGTGAGGTGAGAGTTTTCTCGTTTTTCTTAACTCTTAATAGGGAAGAAATTAGACCTCATTTTTAGTAGAATTGCTATACCTTTTTCATCAATCCTCAAATCCCATCTCACCTTATCTTATGCAATTTGCCCATCGTTTAGCACCTTTACACAGGAATGTTTTTGCTGATATGGATCAGGCGAAAACCCTAGCCCGCTCCACAGGTAAAGAAATTATTGATTTATCTTTGGGCTCTTCTGATTTACCGACGGCCCCTGATGTGATTGACACGATCCGAAATTCTTTATCTGATCCTTCTAGTCACGGTTATTTACTGTTTAATGGAACAAAAAATTTCCGTGAAGCCTGTGGAATTTGGTATCAACAAAAATTTGGCATTACGGTTGATCCTGAAACGGAAATTTTACCTTTAATTGGCTCTCAAGAGGGAACGGCTCATTTACCTCTGGCGATCTTAAATCCTGGGGATTTTGCCTTATTACTCGATCCGGGTTATCCTTCCCACGCGGGGGGAGTCTATTTAGCGGGGGGTCAAATTTATCCGATGCCCTTGTTAGAAAAAAATGGCTTTTTACCGATTTTTGAGGATATTCCTAGTCATGTTTTATCACAATCAAAACTGATGGTTTTGAGTTATCCTCATAATCCTACTGCCGCGATCGCGCCTCTTTCTTTCTTCCAAAAGGCGGTGAAATTCTGTCAAGACAATAATCTGGTATTAGTCCATGATTTCCCCTATGTGGATTTAATGTATCAGGACTCGTTATCCCCTTCTATTTTACAAGCTGACCCCGAAAAAACGGTTTCTATTGAATTTTTCACCCTGTCTAAATCCTATAATATGGGAGGTTTTCGGGTAGGTTATGCCATCGGAAATCGGCAATTAATTAAAGCCTTAAAACAGATTAAAGCCGTTGTTGATTTTAATCAATATCGAGGCATCTTTGAAGGCGCGATCGTTGCCTTAACAGGTTCCCAAGACAGTGTAAAAAACACCGTAGCCACCTATCGACGACGTAGGGATGCCTTTATTAATGCCTTACATAACATTGGTTGGGAAGTCGCGACACCCCCTGCGACAATGTATGTTTGGACAAAATTACCCCAACAATGGCAGGGAACTTCTGTTCAATTTTGTAGTGAATTAGTGCAGAAAACTGGAGTCGCGGCATCTCCGGGTTCAGGGTTTGGAAAATGTGGGGAAGGATATATTAGATTTGCCCTCGTCCACGAACCGGAAATTTTAGAAAAAGCCGTGGCCAAAATTGCCCAATTTTTAGCACAATAGAAGCACAATAGCACAATAGAAGACCGGGCGGTTGAAACCGCGTCTACACAGACGTTTGCGTAGCGTGCGCGTAGCGCGAAACCCGCCTGCGCGGGTTGAATTTATTCCGTAGGGGGCGAATGGCATTCGCCCAATCAATCTTAAAGTAGTGCAGGCTTCTAGCCTGCTTTCGGGCCCTGGGGCGAAACTACCAACCAAATACTCAAGTTATTTGATTGGGTGCATCTCAGTTTTGAAGAGGGCGAAGCATGACCGTATATAGGTTATTAGTCATAATTTGATATTTATTGCCGGAATGCTTCGCCCCTACGGATATATTTGCCAAAATGGGACCCAGTTAAAACAACTCTAAATCGTCATTAACT
>JBEDKD010000075.1:0-20036 GCA_041172365.1 Cyanobacteriota bacterium
GACACACCCCTTTTTGAATCTTTAAGAGTGTTGCCACTCTTATCGGTAATTCCGGGTGTTTCCCTAATCGTTGACTCCAGTAGATAAAATTCCCGTCAAACGGACTTGCCTTCCCTTTCACTTTAACATAATCGGAATTAACCGCTACATCAGCGTGTCTGTTTAATTCAAGTCCATTTTTGTTTGAGAATGCCCAGTTATTCCCTCCGAGTATTCCTGGCTTCCTGGATTTTCCCCAGTATTTCGAGGCTACTTCGTGGGCGTTCTTGTTAGGATGTCTTCTTTTTGCCCAGGCTCTTAACTTATGATAAAGATAGTTATCTAGTCCGCCGAAAATTTCTTTACTACAGACTGTTTTGAAGTAATTACACCATCCGGTAATGATTGGGTTTAGAAGTTTAATCACCGCCTCCTGCGGTGCTGATTTATGACTCTCAATTACTTCAGCCATCTTTTTCGTGTGAGCCTTTATGCTCTTACTGCTTGGTATAGTTAGTGTTTTGTATCCTAGTGGGTTTCCGTGCGTGTTCTTCCCTGATTTGTGTTTCCCTGTTTTATACTGTCTTATGTTAATACCTAAGAAGTCAAAACCTGGTTTCTCATTATCTAATGAGTTCAGGGTGTGGGTTAATCGGGTCTTACTAGGTTTAAGTTCTAACCCTATTTCTTTGAGCCAATCTGATATTATTTCCTGACATCCTTTTACCACGGATATATCCTCATGTAAGATTACAAAATCGTCAGCATATCTTATTAGGGATATCCTTTCTCTTTTTGCACTCTTACTAATTTGAGTCCCCCTAGAGGAAACCATTTTGAGGGTTTCTGCATATTGCTTTACCCTTTCCTCCATTCCGTGTAAGGCTATATTTGCCAGCAAAGGAGAGATTACTCCCCCTTGGGGCGTGCCTTGGGATGTCTCATCAAATATGCCCCTATCCATCACCCCTGATTTTAACCAGGCTCGTATTTGTCGAGTTAGGGATGGATAAGTATTCAGTTTTCTGAGAAGGGCTTTATGGTCGATGCAATCAAAGCATTTACTAATATCCGCATCTAGTACAAATTTGGGTTTGTACCTAATGGCATTGAATATTGCTGCAATTGCATCGCGGGTAGAACGTCCGGGTCTAAAACCGTAAGAATTAGGTTCAAATCGACTTTCCCATTCTGGTTCTAATGCTAATTTCACCAGGGCTTGCTTGGCTCTTTCTTCTATTGTCGGTATTCCTAGAGGACGCTTCTCTTTGGTTCCGGGTTTATCAATCCATACCCGACGGGTTGGTTTTGACTTGGTTCCTAGTTTTAAACGTCCTACTAAGGCTAATCTCTGCTGAGGTGTTAACACTTTTATGCCATCCACTCCCGCGGTTTTCTTCCCTTGATTGTCTTGTGTAACTCTTCTAACCGCTAACAGCCTTGCCGACCATGATTTAATCAACATTTTCTGGAGCCTACGAACTGCGAACATATCACCACTTTCCGAGGCTCTGTAAATCCTATTTTGTAGCTTAAAAACGGTTTTCTCCACCTTTTTCCAGTCGATGTCTGACCATTCCGTTTTATCAACGTCATAATCAAACCCTTCAAAGATTAAGATATCGTCAACCCATTTCCATCTCACTATCCGATGCGCGGTAGTTTTGAGCATATTCACTCTTACTTAAGGTTCACATTCCAAGTAAATGTGTGTACGTCAGCATATCCATCCCATTACAGGATGGCGTTGGCTTCTTACACAATCCTTACCCCGTATATCCTGATATCTCTACCAGAGGTTGCATCTTGATTGACTACTTTGAGTATCGACCACCCAAAGAAATATATAGGGATTACTTCGTTCCTAACAACAATTGATTGAGTCTTTAGCTGTGATGCTATCCACCGGGTTTATAGGTAGTGCTTAATGGTCAAATAAATAATTGCCATTACCCTATCCTTTGCCTTTTGGCTCCAGCTTATCAGCCTTTTAGCTGGTTTACTCTAACGATGGTTCAGACGCACCTTCAACGTCCTTTCGGACTAATTTACGCGTGGACTCTTACTGGATACAGAACCGATTTAGGCTACCAGCCCTGTATTCTTTTAACCCCGCTTTACGGATTGAGGATCAGTCGCTACCGTAGGGGTTATGTTTTCACCACTGCACCTGTGGGGTAGGGCTTGGGTTCTAGGGTACTACCTCACCTACATTGTTGTTAAGTTGTTAAGGCTTGAAAGCCTCACTCTGCCTACGTTATGGGCTTTAACACCCCAATTTTCGCAGAAACGAATCGCACATTTACCCCAGTATAATACGGTCATCCGGCTGATACCCCTATTAATCTCTCTCTCTGGAGAAGTTTTTATTGGGATTGAGGGGACACGATCACAGGAGCTGTCGAGGACTTAGGCCGAAACAGTTTCAGATTCGAGTATGATCAACTGTAGCTGCATAATTAATACTAAAATTATGTCTATAGATACTTTTGAGAAAAATAGTTTACGCTGGCAATTCGCACAATGGCAACAACAATTACAGGAGTGGTGGGAAGGGCAAAATTTTTCTTTTCCGTCCAATAATATTGATTTACCTGATGTTAATATTCCTGATCTGTGGGAGTTTATTAAATTTTTATTGGGGGGAATTCTAATTGCCCTCATTGTTTGGGCTATTTGGCAAGTTTGGCCTAGGTTTTCACCTCTTTTTTATCGTCTCCTCCACAAAAGTAGTATTTTCCAGAGAAACTTTGATTTTTCTCTCAGGAAAACATCAGTCAAAATGGATGGGTTAACGCGATCGCGTCAATTACAATCTCAAGGGCATTATAAAGAAGCTTGTGTTTGTCTTTATTTCGCGCTCTTACAAGCCTTAGATGAAAAAGACATTATCCGTGACAATCCGAGTCGTACCGATGGGGAATATTTAATTTTATTAGAAAATAAAACTCCATCACGTCCTTATCAATTTTTATTAAAAGTTCACGAAGAATTATCTTTTGGTAATCGAGAAGCTTCCACATCTTTAGTCGCTGAATGTCAAAAAGCTTATCAAGAAATTACTCAACGATTATGAACAAATTTACCCAGAAAAAAGTATGGATAACGAGCGCGATCGCGCTGATTTCCCTCATCTTTATGACGATCCTATTTGCCCCAACGCAAAATATCCTAAATAGTGGTTCTACTTATAACAGAGCCCCGGAGGGATATGGTGCATGGTATCAATTTATGGAAACCAGAGGAACCCCCATAAAACGCTGGCAAAAAACCTTTGATGATTTAACTCATACCTTAACAAACTCTGATAAAATTACCCTTTTGCGCGTCTATAGTAATTTCACTAATGAATATCTATCAACCGCAGAAGTAACCTGGATTGAAAAAGGAAACACTTTAGTAATGTTAGGGATATCATCTCCCGTTACTCAAGCCGAGTTTACCACGTTTCACAATGCTGAAAAAGGTCAAATCAAAATTGATACTAAAAGAAGATTATCTGCCCAAGAAAAAGCAATATTATCAGATACTTTTGGTAGTATTATTGTAGAAAGAACCCTAGGAAAAGGACGAGTAATTTTAGTTAACACACCCTATTTAGCCGCGAACGCGTATCAAGATTATCCGGGTAACTATGAAATCCTAGCTCAAGTGGTGACTCAAAACTCACCTTCCCAGACTATCTTTGTTGATGAGTATCTACATGGTTATAAAGATACAGAAGTAATACAACGTGAAACGAAAGACAACCTCTGGAGTTATTTAGGAAAAACTCCCCTGATAATCGTGTTTTTGCAAGGGTGTATTATTTTCTTATTTGCCCTTTGGGGTGCATGGCATCCCTGGGGACAACCTTTAAGATTATCGGCAGTAAAAATTGATAATAGTCAGGCTTATCTTCAAGCCTTAGCTAGTGTTTTACGCCGAGCCCATAGTACCGATTTTGTGATCCAAATGTTAGAAAAAGAAACGCGATCGCGACTACAAAAAGCCCTCTTCTTAGGAGAAGAAAATCTCGATCAGCAAACCATCCTCAACGCGTGGGAACAACACACCGGACATCCCGCGAGTGAATTAGAACAACTTTGGCAAATTTCCTCCAAAAAAGAACGCATTAGTGAAATAGATTTGCTAAAATGGTTAAATCACTGGTCAAAAATTCAACAGATTTTGCAGCAAAATCAGGCCCAATCCCAATATGACTGAAACTAATACTCTTTTCCAACGTCTGAGTCAAAATATTAGTAAAATTGTGGTAGGTCAACCTACTTTAGCACAACAATTAACGATCGCGCTCCTGAGTGGAGGTCATGTTATTCTTGAGGGAGTACCTGGTACAGGAAAAACCTTAATTGTCAAAGTCTTAGCTCAACTGATTAAAGCCGAATTTCGGCGCATTCAACTAACTCCTGATATTTTACCTTCCGATATTCTCGGCACTAATATTTTCGATTTAAACAGTCGCAATTTTACCCTCAAAAAAGGGCCGATTTTTACCGAAGTTTTATTAGCGGATGAAATTAACCGCACACCGCCTAAAACCCAAGCTGCCCTTTTAGAAGCAATGGAAGAACAACAAGTCACCTTAGACGGTCAAACTTTACCACTTCCCGACTTATTTTGGGTGATCGCGACTCAAAATTCCCTGGAATTTGAGGGTACTTATCCCTTACCTGAAGCCCAATTAGACCGATTTTTATTTAAACTAATTGTCGAGTATCCTAATGGCAACGCGGAAAAACAAATGTTATTGAATAATCAATCTGGATTTAGAGCAAAAAGAGGGGATTTAGAACGTATTAAACCTCTAGCTACTGTTGCACAAATATTACAGGCCCGTCAAGAAGTACAAACCGTTAAATGTGCGGAAAATTTACTAGATTATTTGTTAGCATTAGTACAGAAAACTCGTCAACATCCTGATTTAATTTTAGGTGCTTCTCCTCGTTGTGCCGTGGCTTGGTTACAAACCAGTAAAGCACAAGCTTGGTTAATGGGACGTGATTTTATCACCCCCGATGATATCAAAGCTGTCGCGTTTCCCTTGTTACGTCATCGTTTAATTTTGCAGCCTGAATCTCTCTTAGATAATATTAAAGTTGATGGGATAATTCAGTCAATTTTACAGCAAGTTCCTGTCCCCAGATAACACAATTAATCAATAATTTTATGTTAATCCTGGCTTTCCGTTTTTATCTTTTCTTGCTTTTGGGTAGCGCGATCGCGCTGATTTTCGCGATTTTCTTTAATCTCTCCCTGGGCATTGAGATTATCTTAATTTTTGATAGCATCTTGCTCGGAATTGCCATTTTTGATGGATGGAGAATGAAACGCGATCGGATCGAAATCAAACGTGATATTATCCCCCACCTATCCATCGGACGAGATAATGTCATTGTTTTATCAATCACCTCAAAAAATCAAGCCACAGAAATTTGCATCAAAGACAGATATCCCTTAGAATTTGATGTTTCCTCAAGCCAATTAGAAACATTCATTGATAAAAATAGCAGTCAAAACATCACTTATACCGTCAACCCCAAACAACGGGGAGAATATCAATGGGGAAATATCCAAATTAGACAATTAAGCCCTTGGCGTTTAGTTTGGTATGATTGGCAAATCACCGCGAATCAAACCATAAAAGTCTATCCCGATTTAATCGCACTGAAAGAACTTTCCTTGCGTCTTACCTTAGAAAATACAGGTAGTTTACCAAAAAATCGACGGTTAGGAATGGGCACAGAATTCGCCGAATTAAGAGAATATAGATTAGGCGACGATCCTCGTTTTATTGACTGGAAAGCCACAGCAAGGCGATCGCGTCCTGTAGTAAGAATATTAGAGCCAGAAAAAGAACAAACCGTAATTATTTTACTAGATAGAGGGCGATTAATGACAGCGCAAGTGCAAGGATTAAAACGCTTTGACTGGGGATTAAATGCCACCCTTTCTCTCGCCTTAGCCGGATTAAATAGAGGCGATCGCGTAGGAATAGGAATCTTTGATCGAGAAGTCGTCACCTGGATACCTCCCCAAAGAGGACAACATCAATTATCAAAATTAATTGAACGTTTAACCCCCCTGCAACCAGTATTATTAGAACCCGATTATGTCGGAGCCGTCACCCAATTAGTCAATCAACAAACTCGTCGGGCTTTAGTAGTATTAATCACAGACATTATTGATAATACCGCGTCCACAGAATTATTATCAGCATTAGCCCGTTTAACACCCCGTTATTTACCCTTTTGCGTCACCTTAAGAGACACACAAATTGACCAAATTGCCCATCCCACAAATGGCTCTCTTACTCAAGTAAGACAAGGAGAAATAACACAAGCATATCAGCAAGCCGTCGCATTAGATTTATTAACACAACGTCAAATAGCCTTTGGCAAATTAAAGCAGAAAGGAGTATTAGTATTAGATGCACCCGCCAATCTAATCAGTCAAAAATTAGTCGATCAATACTTGCAATTAAAAGCCCGAAATTTATTATAATAAATAACCCTGACACAGAAACCGGGTTTCTTTCCTCATTTTTTTAATAAGTAGGGTAGAAATAAAATGAACCACAAAGACACAAAGGCACAAAGGATAGAAAGGAGTGATTTGTTATTATTTTGTGTCGGAAAAAGATGGTAATAGCCCCTTAATTGGTATCGGGAAAACCTAATCTAAATAGGGGTGAAAGATCCCCTACTCTTTTGTCGTACCTTTGTGTCTTTGTGCCCTTGTAGTTATACCATTTTGAAAAAAAATTGTGGCAATAGCACCCCTACAGCCATTAGTAGGTTGGGTTGAGGTACGAAACCCAACAAATAGAACCCATTTTTGCTCTTTATTTTACTCAAGAGATAACTGAGAGAAACCCGGTTTCTTATAGCAGTCGCCCGGATAGTTAGGACAATTTGGCATCGCGGTTGCACGGCGACTTTATAAATAATTGGGCTGGGTATATTTATTTGTGGGCGAAAGAGCCCCACCCCCAATTAGGGTTTGTAGGGGCGGGTTTGCCCATATAATTGCCACCAAACAGACAGGCCTCCAAACCCGCCCCATCCCCACCCACCAATTCCCAATTAATTCCATGTAATTCGTGGTTGGGGCCTGTTGATGGACATTATTAGTGGGGTGGGGCGGGTTTTTGGAGGTTATTTGTTCGTGGGATAAATTCGGGTTAACCCGCCCCTACAAACCCTAATTGGGGGTGGGGATCTTTGGGCCACAAATAAATATACCCAGCCCAATTATTTATAAACTCCCCGCGCAAGCGCGATGCCAAATTGTCCTAACTATCCGGGCGACTGCTATACATCAAGCCAGAAACCGGGTTTCTTTAGCCAAAATTGTCATAGTCAAGAGTATGAGCCGAGAAACCCGGTTTCTCAAAACAATAACCTCGCCATTTCTTTGTCGGTTGTGTTGAGGTCCAAAAACCAAGAAATGCGTTGGGTTGAGGCCTGCGCGCACGCGACGCAGGCCTCAACCCAACCTACATAATCCTTTTTTTGGTTGCGCGAAGGTATTGTAAAAACTATAAGAGTAAATCAATGGAACAACTAAACCTATTTGAGCCGACAGAAATCAAAATCAAACGCGCCACCAAACGCCGACAAAAACTACTAATGACAAAAAAAAGCTTATCCACATGGAAACAACGCGTTTATCTCCATCAACAATTAATCCGCCAAACCCCAGCACCTCAACAAATTAGTCTCTTTGCCGAAATAGATAATAATTCTGATCAGATAGATAAAATAGATCCCTTCTCTTTACCCCTAAATCCTTCCTTATTCTATGAAATGCCAGAGCAAGGAGACGCGGTTTGCTTCTATTTTGTCATAGATAATACTCTCCCCTTACTCCTTTATATCGGAGAAACAAAACAAACTCCCAAAAAACGCTGGCAAGAGCATGATTGTCAAAAATATATTATGAATTATATCGAACTCCATCGCGCTTATGATTTACCCGTCACCGTGGGAGTCGCGTTTTCCTGGGATGCACCACCGCAAAAAAAAGCACGATTACAATTAGAATCTGAACTTATTTATAAATGGCGATCGCCCTTTAATAAAGAATGTTGGCAATATTGGGGACAACCCTTTGGGAAAACTTAATGATATGAGATATGGGGGGAATTTCCCCTAATTATAGACTCTCTCATTTCTTTCCTCCGTGCCCTAGTCGGCCTTTGTGGTTCAATATCAAAAAATCCTTTATAATCAGAAATTGCTGTTTATAGGACGAAAACCAGTGTTAGAAACCTTAGACATAAAAAATCTATTTAAGGGTAAACTTCCTACGCCAGAAAAACCCTTAAATGGTTGGTCATTAGATGAACGTGATCCCGAAACTATTAACTCTATTACGCCCTTTTGGGAATGGTGTTATCATCACTATTTTCGTGTGAAAACCGATGGATGGCACAATGTCCCTCAAGAGGGAAAAGTCCTCGCAGTAGGCACTCATAATGGTGGCCTCGCGTCACCGGATATGTTTATGTTTATGTATGATTGGTTTCGCCGTTATGGTACCGATCGCGCTGCCTATGGGTTGATGCACCCTAGTGTCTGGAAAGTGTCACCAGAATTAGCAGGAATGGCTGTACAATGCGGCGCTGTCAAAGCACATCCCAAAATGGCGATCGCGGCTTTACGTCGAAATGCTACGGTTTTAGTCTATCCAGGGGGCGCCCAAGACGCGTTTCGTCCCCATCAAATGCGCGATCGCATTTACTTTGCTAATAGAAAAGGATTTATCAAAGTCGCGTTAAAAGAAGAAGCGCCCATTCTCCCCATAATTTCTCACGGAGCCCATGATACCCTTTTCGTGATCGCGGATATCTATCAACAAATGCGTCAACTTCATCAGTCAGGTATTCCCTGGTTATTTGGTGTTGATCCCGTTGTTTTTCCCATTTATTTAGGCCTCCCTTGGGGGTTAAGTCTTGGCCCCTTACCTAACTTACCTCTCCCTCATCCTATTCATACCCGCGTTTGTCCACCCATCACCTTTGAACGTTATGGCCCCGATGCCGCCCGCGATCGTGATTATGTGGACGAGTGTTATGAAAAAGTCCGTAACAGAATGCAACAAGAATTAAATCAATTAATTGCCAATTCTTAACAATTGAGAGAGGAAAAAAGTCCTCAACATTCACTTAGGGGAATTTAGGAAAATCTTGGCCAATATCCGCCTCGATAGCCATTTTTTTCCTCTCTCCCTCTCCGGGTCAGTCAGTAAGTATTTTCTTAATCCAAAAAAAATCTTTATAATTTCTTAAGATTTGCCAAAACCTTATCCCTGGGGAGATTAAGGGCTTTAGCCGTTGCTCTTACAGGGATCAAGGGATAATGTATCCGTTTTAACCTGGAATTGAGCTTTTTCTCTGAGATAATAAATGTAATGGGCTAAAAAAGTGTGTAGTCAACACGCGGTCTTACTCCAGAGTTAAGTTAGATACTTTTTTAACCAAGAATTGAGTCTAATCCACTCAACCCTTTTGATTTTGATCGTGTTGATCCCCTGAAAACCCCTTAACAAAACAGGATATTAAGAATATGAAGAGAAGACAAATTGTTCGCTGTCCTAACTGTGGCAATCCGGGCGAGCGCCATTATAATCTCTATACCCAAGAGATTCAAACCCAATGTTCTGTCTGTGACTATTTAATGGTTACTTGTCATCTGACAGGTAAGGTTTTAGAGGCCTACGCGCCCGGAATTGCCTTCTCCCGCTAAATGTGGGAGGCGCGCAATTGTCCACAAGCGGCATCTGCATCTAACCCGCGAGAATAACGGACACTTACCGCGATATGTCGCTGCTGCAAAGTGGCGACAAAATCTTTAATTCGATAGGTACTTGGGCGTTGATAATCAACTTCTTGAATCGGATTATAGGGAATTAAATTAACATGACTTTGGAAGCCCCGGGCATGATTCGCTAATTCGATCGCGTGCTGGGGTAAGTCATTTAATTCCGAGAGTAAAATATATTCAAAACTGATACGTCGTCCTGTAATTTTCACATATTCCCGACATTCCTCGATTAACTCTTCAATGCGATAAGCTTTAGCACTAGGAATTAATTTCTCCCGTATTTGTTGATTAGAAGCATGGAGACTCACCGCGAGAGTCACTTGTAAATGACATTCCGCTAATTGGAGAATACGATCGCGAATACCGACGGTAGAGATCGTGATATTACGTTGGCCAATACCCACATCTTCATTAAGAGATTTTACCGCGCCTACAACATTTTCTAAATTAAGTAAAGGTTCCCCCATTCCCATAAAGACAATATGACTAACACGGCGATCAAAATCTTCTTGAACAGTTAAGACTTGATCAATAATTTCATGTCTTTCTAAATTGCGGGTAAACCCCCCTTTTCCCGTGGCACAAAAATCACAGCCCATCGGACAACCCACTTGAGAAGAAACACAAACGGTTAAGCGTTTTGCCGAAGGAATACCAACAGTTTCAATAATTTGACCATCGGCTAATTTTAACAGATATTTGATCGTACCATCAGAGGAGACAGCGCGATGATGAATCGTAGAACGACCAATGGGAAAATCCTTAACAGTTTCGCGCCATTGTTTAGAAAAAACGGTAATATCAGAGAGAGAATGAACCCCCTTTTGATAAATCCATTGATGTAATTGTTGACCACGATATTCCGGTTGATTTTGTGATTTAACCCAGTCTTTTAATTCGACTAAAGTTAAACCTAAAAGAGGGAAAGAAGACGTTTTTACTTTTACCATATTCTTGAGTTTTTAGGGAGAGTCCAACAGGGGTTAAAACCCCTGTCTCAAAGCGAAAGTCCTCTGAAGAGGACTAACGGGAGTTAGACATTTTTGAGAACAAAAAAAGCATCAAACCCTTGGGGGATAAAGGAAATATACCATATCCCAAAAACCCCTCAAACCCAGATAGATCAACCAAGAGAATAAAATGATGTCAAAGTCTTTTGGGATATGCGTTTGAGGCTATTTTATCAGTGTTTTTTGGTCTTTGCTCCCACGAATGAGTTATTTAGTCCTCTTCAGAGGACTTTAGCTATTAGACAGGGACTTAAGTCCCTGGCTGGCAGCCAGCTTTCGGCTTAAGTTGTCACCAATGCTCCGGGTATCTTGCCTGGGAACCCCACAGGGGGTACTACTCACGACTGAAATAGGATTGGGATAATTAACCAACAGATTTAGGATAAATTTTACCACTTTTAGGAGGAAACCGATCGCGACTTTTTTGAGTGAGCGCGATCGTGTGCAATTTACCAAGTGTCATAAGTAGGGGATGTCAATTTTATAATTGTCTGCCAAACTAAATTATAAACTTCAGGTTTCCGTGGAGTTATTATGATTTCAGATAAATTTCGCCGTCAACTCCGGCAAGAAGCCCAACTGTGGCAAGCCGAAGAAATGATCACTTCGGATTTTTATCAACAATTGTCCGAGCGCTATCAATTTCAACACTTAGAAACAGCCTCCCGCGATCGCTTTTTGATGGTGTTGATCAGTGTAGGCGCGATCCTCCTGGGTTTAGGAGTGATTACCTTTATTGCCGCGAATTGGCAAACTTGGTCAAAAACCGTCAAATTCATACTTCTGCTCAGTCTATTTATCAGCGTAAATAGCGGCGCTTTTTATCTCTGGCGTGGTGCGGCGATTCAACCCTATCCCACTCGTAGAAAACGCCTGGGAGAAGGATTATTAATTTTAGGCTCTCTCATCTTAGGGGCAAATTTAGCACTTACCGCACAAATATTTCATATTGGCGGAGATTCCTACGGACTTTTCTTAGTTTGGGGACTAGGAGTATTAACAATGGCCTACAGTTTGCGGCTCACTTCTTTAGGAATGATCGCGATTTTGTTAATCATATTAGGCTATTGGCAAGGAATAGGAGTAATAAATTACTCTAGTGAATTTTCCCCCTTGAAATTCTTGATTGAACATACCGCGCTTTTCGCCGGATTATTCTTTGTCCCCTTAGCCTACTGGTGTCGATCGCGTGGGATATTTATCCTGACGATGTTTGCCCTATTACCCTCTCTGCAATGGAACTTAATAGAATTATTTCAAGTTCGTTGGCCCTGGGGTATTTACATGGCAATTGCCTGCACATTTCCCGCGGCTTTATTATGGGGATATGATGATATTATCTGGCCCAAAATTGATCGTCGATTCTTTCAACCCATCGCGCGCACTTTAGCCCTTTGGTATCTTAGTATATTCTTTTTCATTGCGTCTTTTCATTGGTTTTGGGATTCGATATCACCATCCTCTTTTTACTATGTCGATACTAACAATTTGTTCAGGGCAATTGATGTCGTAATTTACGGTTTGTTAATCCTTTGGGAATGGTTTAATTTAGCAAAACCGAGCCGAATCAACCCGAAAAAATGGGGATTTGATGCCATTACTACTGTCATAGCTGGTTTTATTGTTGTCACCGCGATCGTTTCCATTTTACATCTCAGTCCCTATTCTATCCCTGGTTTCGCCACATTTATTATTAATGTGCAAATGTTTATCCTCGCGATCGGGTTAATTCGGATAGGATTATCACGGGGAAATCGTCACGCGTTTTGGGGAGGGTTAGTATTATTAACCCTGGACATTATCAGTCGGATGTTTGAATACAATACAGAATTATTGTTAAAAGCATTCGTCTTAATTTTGTGTGGAGTCGGTGTCATCCTAGCAGGTTTATGGTTTGAACGTCACTTATCCAAGTTATCACCCTCTCAGGAGGATTAATTATGACATTTTCTCAGAATAATGACGCGAATATAACACAGTCTGAAACTGAAAAAACAACCGTTCCTATTTTACCACAAATCCCCCCCAAAACACCATCTAAACCCATAAAAAATTGGCGATTTTGGGTTCCATTTCTCTTTCAAATTAGCCTAATTTTATCATTACCCGCTCAACCCTTATATACTTATGTAACGGGTAAAACGGTGATATTGCAAACGGCTCCCGTCGATCCCTATGATTTTTTACGAGGATATTATCAGGTATTGAGTTATGATATATCTCAGTCAGATACATTGGAAAAACTTCCGGGGTGGCAACAGTTACCTGGGGATTTTGAAAAGTGTTTTCCGGGTCAAAATTGTGTCAAACCTACTCGAAAATATGTGAAACAAGGCATCAGTTTTTATGTGATTTTAGAAGCACCAAAACAGGAGAAAAAATCACAGCCTCCTCTCGCGTGGAAACCGATCGCGGTTTCGGAAAAGAATCCCCAAAATTTACCCTCTAATCAGATCGCGATTAAGGGAAAATATCATGGTAATCGGATGATTTATGGCTTAGAAACCTATTATATGCCAGAGGAGCAACGTGATCCGGTAAATGCGGATATTAGTCAAGTACAACGGGGACAACGGCAAGCTTTTGTGGTAGAGGCAAAAGTCGATAATCAAGGTAACGCGATCCCGTTGAGTTTATGGGTGCGCGATCGAAATTATCGCTTTTAATAAACCTAGGTTGGGTTGAATGTGAGCCGATTTTCACATAACCATAGAAGGGCATTTTCAACCCAACCTACCCTTGTCGTTGGGGAATTTTAATCACAAATTCCGTCCCCTTACCTAACTCCGAAAAACACTGCAATTTACCACGATGTTGATCAACAACAATTTGATAACTAATAGCCAAACCTAAACCCGTCCCGTCTCCCACTTGTTTCGTCGTAAAAAAAGGATCGAAAATCCGAGAGATAATATTTTCCGGTATTCCCAAACCATTATCTTTAATCCGAATTGCCACTTCTTCAGATTCCAGACATTCAGTAATAATAGTAATTGTTGGATAATAATCTGCCTTGTCCCCTTGATGATTATTTTCTTGTTTTTTACCATGCTGGAAACTGTCATATTTTTCAATCATAGCATCGATCGCGTTTCTCAAGAGATTCATAAAAACTTGATTTAATTGCCCTGGGTAACATTCAATCTGAGGTAAATCACCATAATCTTTAATCACTTGAATACCCGGAAAATTATGTTTTGCTTTCAGGAGATTTTGGATAATTAATAAAGTGCTATCAATTCCCTCATGGATATTAACAAATTTCATCTCCGATTCATCCAAACGAGAAAAATTACGCAAAGTTAAGACAATTTCACGAATGCGATCAGCCCCCACTGTCATCGAAGATAAAATTTGAGAAATATCTTGACTGAGAAATGCCAAATCTATATCATCAATTAAGGCAGAAATTTCCGGCTCAGGTTCAGGATAATTTAGTTGATAAAGATCAATTAATTTTAGTAAATCACCAGTATATTCATTGAGGTGAATAATATTACCATAGATAAAATTAACCGGATTATTAATTTCATGGGCCACTCCCGCGACTAATTGACCTAAACTAGACATCTTTTCACTTTGAATTAATTGAGTTTGGGTTTTTCGCAGTTTTTTTAACGTAATTTCTAGGGCTAAAGCTTTTTCCCGTTCTCTTTTTTCCGAATCTTGGAGAATTTTCTCCGTTGATTTTTGATTCGTAATATCTCGGAAAATCGCGATATATTGAAAAGAATCCCAATAAACTCTACGGGAAATCGCAACCTCAATAAATGTTATTCCTTTACCTGAATTTTTTAAAGTATGTTCACTGCGACTCGGCCAACTAGGCGGATAAGTTCCTAAATTTTCCATAATCGCGTTTAAAGCATAACCTCTTAAAGACGAATCAACATAACTAAAAAGATGTTGGGCGGCAGGATTTGCTTCTGAAATTATCCCATTTTCATCAAGTATTATAATTCCATCTAAGGCATTTTTAAATAAATGTTCAGTCGCTTCTCTGGCTTCTACAATAGATGCCACTTGAGGGAGAGTCGTCCAACACGCGATCGCGACACCGACAAAAGTTATTGTCACCAGACAAACCACGAAAAGGGACTCATTAATTTTATCATTAACGCCATGAAAGTTCGTTGCCAAAAGCCAACCTAATGACAAAGCTCCACCGACTAAAGCAATGACAATACTAACTTGAAGAACAACAAAATCGTGATTATTTTCAGATTTTCTTCGACTCGAAAAAGTGCGATAACGTCTCATCCACCAATCAGGATGAAAAGGGGGAAACTTCACAGAATTAATCACATTATCACCAATGACAATCAAAAGTGGAAGGAAAATCCCTAATAATAAATCATGCCATCCCCAAGCCATTCCACCCACAATTAAAACACCCAATTCTACTAAAAAGAAAACTAAAGCCCAATGAGGGCAAAGCACTTCCTTTTTACCCCGATTTATCCAAAGTCCTAAATGTAATGCCATAATCCCGCAAAGGTAGCCCGTCCCCGTAATCATTACAATCCGAGAAACATCGCCCAAAATTAAACAAATAAGACTCAAGAAAAGAGTCAATAATAAAGCAGGCTCAAAGACACCTCGACGAGAAATCACACTAAAAACAGGTGAAAGATAGCCATCAAGGGATAATTGATATAAAATCCGAGGGGAATTAGAAACCGCAGTTGTACAACTTAAAAGACAACTACAAGCTAACAGAAAAGTGAGCAGAGGCGCGGTAGCATTACCCCAGAAAGGATGGGCAACAGCAAACATTTGTAAAAAAGTATTGTCTCCTAAATCGGGATCAGTTGCTAAACGAGTTAATAACCAAGAGCCACCCAGATAAATAATAGGAATTAAACCCGCGGCAATGGGAAGAATTCGTAAAGTTTTTTTCGGTTGTGTGCTATCGGCGACAAAAGAAGACGCGGTTTCGCAGCCATTCACCGCGTAAACCGCCATAAAATACCATTTTGCCCACTCGATAATATTAAAATTTCCCAAATTCCCAGGCTGGGGAAAAAAACCCGGACTCTCCTGGGCAAAAGTTAACCAACCTAAACCTTGACAGCAAAAATCCAGCAGAAAACCAATGGCAGGAATCACAAAACACAAATGTAAAATCCCTAAAGAGCGAGTCCCACTAAACGCGACAATATAGGCAATAATAGTGAAGAAAATTCGCAAAAAAAGTTCAGGACTAGGTAGCCCTAATTGGTTTAAATTGGCCTCAATTAAATCTGCTAAAATAATAGCATTTATTGTAGGAACGGATACCCAACCTAACCAATAACCAATAGCTCCATAACGGGCTAAAAGCGGATTGTTTTTTAATAAACGGGCAGCATAATTAGGAGTACCTCCCGCCATTTTCCACCAAGAAATTCCTAAACGCTGTACTTGTAAATTAAGGAGTATTCCCGTAATTGTTCCGGGCAACCAAACGAAAATCGCTTGGCCACCTAAAGCCGCGTTCATCGCGGGGGCTACCCCTAACCATAATAATAAACCCGATAAACCAAATCCCCAGGTTTCTATTGAACTTAAGGTGCGTTGTAACCGTAACACGGGGAGACGTTTCTCTTTCTTCAACATTTCTTTACTTTTATCCCTATTCTTAGGATTGATAAGTGGCAAGATCAGCTACTTAATAAGTCACTCAAGGTTAATTGTTTATGGGTAATTTCGAGGCTCGTCTTAATAGTATCAGAACAGCTAAGGGTTGTCTGTTACAAATTTGACAACCCTCTCTATCTATTGCTATTATTAATAATAATTTAATTGTTGTTTTTACAAAAATTACGCGAGCCACAAAAATAGAAGAAACCCCGTTTCCTGTTCACCACAATAGAGGTATCTCTAACCAGGATTCCCCAAGAAAAGGAGTTTCTGTCTCTGATAAAAATAGTCATTTTCTGTTTATTGCCCTACTCGAAAAATCTGTTCCGCGGTCAAGTTTAACTCTGGAAAGATGCGCGACTCTATCCGATCCTTGCCCCGAAATAAATTAAGAGTATATTCGCCATCAACAAGTTGATAAACAGAAATTGTCGGCTGTTTGGGATTGCCAATATATCGCTTACCACCTAATCCTAAATAATCAACAATCCAATATTCAGGAATCCCCAATTTTTCATATTCCCCTAATTTCATCAAATAATCATCTTGCCAATTGGTACTAACGACTTCAATTACTAAACGGAGCGTTTCCCCCTTAATAATAGTAGAGCGTTTTTTCCACATAGGTTCAGTTTCCAGAGCATTCTGATCAATAATAATAACGTCTGGATTAAAACCAGAGTGATCAGAATCAATGGGCTTAATGATACACTGTCTAGCAGCTAAGTAGGGGAGTTCCAAGTTTTCTATTTGAACTCCCAGTTTGAGAGTAAGAAAACTCGTTACTTGTTCATGGGGTCCTGTGGGTTGCATTTCGATAATCACTCCATTATGTAATTCAAAATAACCATAGCCGTCTGGATACCAGTCCAGAAACTCATCTAGGGTCATTATTTCCGATTTAGAGGCTGTTTGAATCATTGTAATTTTTCCTTATTCAATCATCGGTTAAGTTTTGTTTTTCCCGACTTAACCAGATTTACGCCCATTATATTATAGCAGCAAGAGGGAAGAAGGTTAAGCTGTTACGCATTTAGAATTGCTAAGGAATGAAAATTTAATAAAGTAGTGCAGGCTTCCAGCCTGCTTTATATCTCAAGGGCTCCACGACAAACAAAATGGTCAAGTTATTTAATTTCCATTCCTAAGTAACACAGAAGCCCGGTGACAAGCAGGATGCTTGTCCTACTTTATTTGGTTTAAATGCGATTAGGCTTAGGTTTAATTAATAAAGTAACGATCGCGCTATTTTGCGATCGCGTCTCTGATGAAAAGGGAACCCCGAAGTCAAGCATTAATACAGAGTTATCCGGGTAATATCCCCCTTAAATTGTGATTTGCCGATATCATCAAGGTATTTGGGGAAGCTTTAATAAAAGACTCATGGGAAACTCTTACCCAGTCAAGGATTGAGGAAAACAGTTGACGAAAGTGACCATTGTGAGTCAAGATAACCAAGATTCATAGTAAAAGCCCAACTCAACCTCAAATTCCCTTTGTCGTTGTTAAACCCGGTGTTTCCGATGGGTATTCAATCAACCCGGATGCTAGTTTCATGGTGCTAAACACATTTTCGTTACCTTTGGGGTTTCTCTTTACTTCTCCTGGCCCGATTATTTTCCAATTGGGGCCTTTAACAATCCGTTGGTATGGATTATTAATCGCGATCGCGGTTTTAATTGGCGTTTCTCTCTCCCAATCTCTTGCCAAACGTCGTAATATTGACCCCGACTTAATTGCCGATTTAGCAATTTGGCTTGTCGTTGGAGCAATACCGATGGCAAGACTCTATTATGTGATATTCCAGTGGTCCGAATATGCCCAAAATCCAGGGGATATTATTGCCATTTGGAAAGGGGGAATAGCCATACATGGTGCGATTTTAGGGGGAATGCTCTCCGCCTTAATTTTTGCCCGGATTCAGAAAATATCTTTCTGGCAATTAACCGATATCGTCGCACCTTCCTTAATTCTAGGACAAGCGATCGGACGTTGGGGAAATTTCTTCAATTCCGAAGCCTATGGCCGTCCCACAGATTTACCGTGGAAACTCTATATTCCTCCCCAAAATCGTTATATGCTCCCCCCAGAGTATCAACAATTTGACTATTTTCACCCCACATTTCTCTACGAATCCCTTTGGAATGTCATGGTATTTGCCCTATTAATAACCTTGTTTTTCCGAGATATCAGCGGAAAATCTCGTTTAAAAGTAGGGACATTATTTATGGTGTATATAGTGGCTTATAGCACCGGACGATTTTGGATAGAAGGATTACGCACGGATAGTTTAATGTTTGGCCCTCTGAGAATGGCGCAATTAGTCAGTTTAGGGGGTATTTTGTTGGGTTTAGTCGCCTTAGCTTGGTTGTATTTATTCCAACGTCCTTTACCCGATATTGTCGCCCCGTCTCCAGTTTCATCTCAGCAACAAATACCTGAATCCTTAGATGATGATGACGATCGCGCATAAAAAAGCCCTAGAGAGAGGATTCTCTAGGGTGACACCAGGGTGCATATACCATTTATTCATTTCATAAGTAATGGGAATAAACCCGGAAAGTTTGCTGAAATAGACCATTTTTTTTTGAGAGGAGAATTGTGCCACAGGAATCTTTAAAACCAGCAGTTTATATAGTGGGTGCTGGCCCTGGCGATCCCGAATTATTGACGATTAAAGCCGCGAAGTTATTAGCGAATGCAGATGTTATTTTATTTGCTGATTCCTTAGTACCTAAGCAAATTTTACAAGGGGTTCGGGCAGACGCGGAAATTATTCATACCGCGAATAAAACCCTTGAGGATATTTTACCGATAATGATAGAAAAAGTCCGATCGCGTCTTTCTGTCATTCGTCTGCATTCGGGCGATCCTTGTTTATATGGTGCTGTTTATGAACAAATGCAAGCCTTAACAGAAGCAGAAATTCCCTTTGAAATCATACCCGGAATTAGTGCATTTCAAGCCGCAGCCGCCAAGTTAAAAATAGAATTAACAGTACCCGGACTGGTACAGACTATTATTTTAACACGAATTAGTGGCAGAACGCAAGTACCTGAACCGGAAGAATTAGAAA
Source organism: Cyanobacteriota bacterium (assembly GCA_041172365.1). Lineage (GTDB taxonomy): Bacteria > Cyanobacteriota > Cyanobacteriia > Cyanobacteriales > Microcoleaceae > JBEDKD01. Next base: position 19,515 of record JBEDKD010000075.1, read on the forward strand.
GTTTAGCAGCCCATCGCGCAAGTTTATGTCTCTATTTAAGTGCTCGTCATATCGAGGATGCCCAGACGAAATTAATGCAATATTATCCCCATGATTTACCTGTAGCTATTTGTTATCGGTTAGGGTGGCCCGATGAACAAATTTTGTTAGTCCCCTTAGCAGAAATGGCGAAAGCTACTCAGGAAAATGATTTAATTAGAACGACTCTTTATGTAATTAGTCCCGCGTTAGGGGAACAACAAGAAAAAACGCGATCGTGTCTATATCATCCCGAACATACTCATTTATTTAGGCCAAAAGTCAGTAATGGGTAATGGGTAATTCGTAATTCGTAATTGTAGGTTGGGTTGAATGAAATGAAACCCAACTTAATGCCCCTTGAAAATAGGTAATGGGTAATGGGTAATGGGTAATTGTAGGTTGGGTTGAATGAAATGAAACCCAACTTATACCCCTTGCAAATTGCCCAATTTTGGGCTAATCTTTCACTTAATCCTCCTCTAACTGTCATTTTCCAGAGCC
>JBEDKD010000076.1:0-23397 GCA_041172365.1 Cyanobacteriota bacterium
CGGCGATCGCGCTCAAGGCACACATCCCTTTTCCTTGTCTATTTCTCCCACTCGCAATTAATAAAAAAAAGAAGGAAGAAGGAAGAAGGAAGAAGGAAGAGGGAAGAAGGAAGAGGGAAGAAGGAAGAGGGAAGAAGGAATGAAACACAAAGGCACAAAGACACAAAGGAAGAGGGAAGAAGGGAGAAGGAAACAGCAATAAAATAAAGGGGTTTCAACCATTAAGAAAGTGTGTAGAGCCTACGGGTTTTTATCACCCCAAAATACTCAAATTATTAATTTTAATTACTGCATTTTTTCCCCAATTTTTATGAAGTAATCCTACTAAAAAAGGGTGAGATGGGGTTATTTCTACAACTCTTCCCCCAAATTTCGGGTGCGGGGGGACTCGTAACCCCACTTTTTCATAACCAGCCAATTGAGTTAACTTACACAAAAACTTTTAATATATCACACAAAACAATATTCTCACATCTACCTTGAGACGGATATTGTCGAGACTTCCCCACATCAAACGATCGCCCCTAGTGCTGAAATCCATCTATAATCAAGTCTTGACAGATGTTTGCTCTCCATTAGCTCAAACTCAACCAAAGACATGAGGAAAATTAGAAACTCACAGAGCTATTGTGGGAAAGTCCCCACCTCATAATGATCATTCCGGGTGCTGAAATCCCTCTAGTGTAAACCTTTGAAGATATTTCAGAAAAATTAGCATTAACGGTTAATAATGATGTAGAGTGAATAAAATAGATGTCAAACAAAAACTCTTTGAAGAATTGCGCGTGAAAACCATGAAATTTATCAATCCACAAAGCGACTTCGCATTCAAGAAAATTTTTGGTTCCTCCGAAAGCCCAGACATCCTAAAAAGTCTTCTCAATGCTCTAGTCTATCGTGGTAATCCCACTATCCAAATACTTGATATCATTAATCCGTACTTTCCCTCTAAACAACCCGATCCCAAAGAGGCTTACATTGATGTCAAAGCGAAAAGCATAGACGGTAAAACCTTCATCATTAAAAAACAAGTTTTAAATGTATCATCCTTTGACAAAAGGATTATTTATAATGCCGCCAAAGAATACTCTTCTCAATTATCACGGGGGGAAGGTTACTCAAAATTAAAACCCCTGATTTCTTTAACAATTAGCGATTTTGTAATGTTTGAGCATCACTCCCATATTATTTCTCACTTTATTTATAAAGAAAAAGAGCATTCTATCCCCTTCCCCGAACCCGAAATCGAAATCATTTTTGTGGAATTACCCAAATTTAACAAAAGTGTTGATGAGTTAGAAACGCCGACAGATAAATGGCTCTATTTTCTCAAAAATGCCTCAATTTTAGAAACCGTACCCGAAAAAATAGCAGATATTTTAGAAATTCAGCACGCGTTTGAGATTGCCAATGAAGCCTACCTCAGTTTTGACGATGTAGAAGACTTAGAAAAACGCCAAATGTTGCTGGAAGATAAGCGAAATGCCATGATCAAAGGGATCGAGCATGGGATGAAAATGAAATCCCTTGACATCGCACAAAAACTTCTGGGGAAACTTGACATTCTTACTATTAGTCAGATTACTAATTTGACTCTCGAAGAAATCCAACGTTTAGCCCATTAATTCTCTCACCCTCAACCTTTTTTCTGTTTTCTTAGTGTCTTAGAGCCTTAGTGGTAATATCACATTTCTTAGTGTCTTAGAGCCTTAGTGGTAATATCACATTTCTTAGTGCCTTAGAGCCTTAGTGGTAATATAGCACTTCTGGGATATGGGTTTTGGCCTACTCCATCTTTAGTCGAAAAGCTATATATCAAACCTGATTGAGCTTCTGTTTTATAATACTAAAATCAAAGCGGTTTTGGAGCTATTTTAATCCTATGGAAGAAAAACGAAGACGTGGTGGCCCCCGCCCGGGTTCGGGGCGCCCCCGCCAAGCCGAAACTAATCAGAAACATTCTATATCTCTCTCTCCAGCCATTAGTCGCAAGTTACAAGCGATCGCGATCGCTCATTGTGACGGAAACAAAAGTCATACGATCGCGAAAATTCTGGACTGGTTTGATCCCGAAATGTTTCCCGAAATTTTCGATTACCCTCTTGACAAAGATTGATTGTGAGAGTATAATAACCTAGAAAAGCAAAAAGCGGTAAGTATCCATTTTAGAGGAACCGATACCAACCGCTTGTGCAAAAAAACATATACTATATACTAATTATTTGTTTTAACATGATTGAGGAAAAAAGTCAAGTATCTTCTTCAATTTGGAGAGGAATTAAGGCCATTACGGGGTTTGGGCGCACGAAAAGGCTTCAACCCTATATGAAATATATTGACACTGACGGGCGCAGGGGGTGTCGGTTTTTAAGTAGGAAGGAAACCTATATTTGGAATTTAGACTGCACCCAAGCCCTGAGTGTGCGACGGGGAGAGATATATCAAGTGTCTGGGAGTGAATGCACTTGTCGCGACTGGGGTAAAACGACTCCATCGGGAAATCTGATCAGTTGTAAGCATCAAAAATTTTGGTCAGCTTTCACGGGTGAACCCCTTGATATTATGCTCAAAAAGACTAATATTGATCTCAACGATTTACCCCCTGGGTGTCAAGTCGAATTACATAGTGATGGCTTTGATCATGATCGCGATCGTGTCTATGACGTCTTCTATAAAAACGCGCGTAATAAAATAGTCCCCATCGGCACATTAAGCGAAAATGCTGGAATAATTCAAGCGAGATATTATAGTTTTTGGAATGAATTTGATCAGACTTATGATGCTGTTTGCTGGTTAATAAAACGAGCCGGATATAATAAGCCACAAGAAGTCTATGATTATGATGAGGAGCCTGATCCTTTTTCTCTGTATGATGAATAAAATCCACCGGATTTCTCTCACATCTAAAAACTTCATTCATTTTGAACCCCTAATTTTCTTGCTTCTTAATTCTTCCTTCTTTGTGCCTTTGTGCCTTTGTGCCTTTGTGTTTCATTAATTTCTTTCTCGCTAAAATTTGAGCCTATTTATCCATTAACGCGCACCTTTGCTAATTCTGAGCCTAACTCCAACGCGGCTTTCATACTTCTGGCATCTGCAACCCCTTTTCCGGCAATATCAAACGCGGTACCATGATCCGGCGATGTGCGAATAAAGGGTAATCCTATAGTGGTATTTACGGCTTTATCAAAGGCCATTAATTTTACAGGAATTAACCCTTGATCGTGATATAATGCTAAGTATCCATCATGGGCATTATTCCCTAAACCATACCATGCTTGACCGGGTTTTACCCACATGGTATCGGGGGGAATTGGGCCGTCTAATTCTATGGGATAAAGTCTTTTTCTTTCTTGATTAATCCAATCAATTAACCAGTCTTTTTCTTCCCTTCCAATTTGTCCATTTTCGCCGCTATGGGGATTTAATCCCGCGATCGCGATTCGGGGATGTTCGATCGCGAAGTCTTGTTGTAAACATTCCACTAACAAATTAAGTTTATTAGTTAATAATTCTGGGGTGAGGGCATCGGGGACTTGACGTAAGGGAATATGGGTTGTTGCTAATAAACACCGTAATAACCAATTACTATGGGGAGATTTCGCGACAAATAACATCCCATAACGATTAATCCCTGCTTTTTCCGCGAGTAATTCCGTTTGCCCCGGATAATTATACCCCGCGGCTTTCCAATGAGTTTTCGCGATCGGTCCTGTGATGATCGCGTCAAAGTCTCCCGCTAAAGTATGGGCGATCGCGTTTTCCAGATAAGCAAAACTGAGGGCTCCACTAGCCGCGTTTCCTTCACCAATAGTAATTTGATTAATTAATCCCTTGTCTTCCACTTCTAAAATATTTAATTCCAAGGGGTTAATCATCTCTCCTTGATGCTGTAACCGTTGATAGATATCTAATAAAATTTGACGATTTCCGATCACTGTGACATGACAATACTCGGAAAAAGCGCGATCGTTTAAAGCTTTGAGAATAACTTCAGGACCAATCCCCGCGGGATCACCCAAAGTAATCCCCAGACGTGGAAGTTGATCTCCCTTTAATTTTGGTAATGTTTTTGACATAAGATGAGCCTCCATCATACCGAGTCTTTCAGATTTATGAGATTGACAATTGATCAACCAATCATAACCCACTTTCATCACCTTTAAGAGTTCCCTGCCGGAGCATCCCGAATTGGCAAATATATCGGTAGGCGCGTGTAGCCCGCCCCTATAAAATCGGGATGCTCCCGTTGGGTTTTACTTCGTGCAACCCAACCTACAATTCTATTTGGGAAAAATCACATCTTTTTGTAACAACAAGTAAGTCAGTCCTGAAAAATGTAATAATACTTCATCTGAGAAAATAAATAAAGACGAGAAATCATGTTATTGTAATAAAGTCAATGATTAAAAAGAGCGAATAAGCATGAGTCAAACACAAATAGTCATTCCCACAGTGCGCCCTTGCCAACTCGAAAAGAGTGGAGTCGAACCCGTTGATTTAGTAATTATTATTGATACCAGTCCCTCCATGAGAGACGAAGCAGAAGCTCTTAGTAAAGCCGCGGAAGCCGCGATTACTTCGGCATCTTCAAATTGTCCTTGCGATTTGAGAGTAACTTGGTTTGGGATTGAAGGTACTTGGAAAGGGACAAATTTTAACCGGACAATTCGAGATTATCTCATTAAAGAATGTCAAGTTTCTGACTCAGATATTCGTGGGAGAAAGCGAGGTGAATTAGCCGACGCGGGAGCTCAAGAAGATGCTGCGCGCGCGATCGAAGATATCTCCAATCATTTCAATTGGCGATCGGGTGCTACGCGGGCGATTTTCTATCTAGGAGATGAAGCCTTAGAAGGGGGTGGCGATAAAACAGAGGAGAAAGATATCATCGCGGCAAATAAGGCTATTCAAACCGCCAAACAAGGGGGAGTAACTATTCACACTTATTTTGGTACATCTAAGAGTAAGTTTCGAGATACTATCCAAACAGAATACACGAGACTGGCAACAGAAACAGGGGGACAAGCTTTTACTGATCGTGATGCAATTAATGGTTTTGCAGAGGTATTAACCAAAATTATTTGTAATACCCGCGCCGTTGGTATTTATTTGGATATTGTGCAACCGATACCCTGTTTTGAGTTAACCAGTGCCAATAAACCCTTTACGACTAAGGGTGATGAAACTGTTACGATTACCGCGTCTAACTGTTATTCCAATGTCACTTTTAAGAGTGTAAAAGTGGTGGTATCTGCCGTAATGAAATCCAATGGAACTCCTGTATTAACTCTAGCCAATGGAGCACCTGTTGTCGCGATTAAACCTTCTCCAGAAATAGATTTTGGCGATTTACTTCCCGTAGATAATCGAGGCAATTCTACACCTGTATTAAGAGAGGTTGTCATCGAAACTAATGGTGGAAATAGTGGAGATTATGCCTTAAAGATTGATTCTTTCTATCAGACAGAATTTAATTTCTTTGCCCATGATGAATTTGCCTTGTAAATAAGAGTCAATAAATGCCTCTGACAAGCTAATTAGTAGGGTGCATTAATGCACCCTATTACTAATTTTATATCCGCGTCCATTTCCCTAGGATTAATTACGATCGGGGATGGATTGATTAACCCTGCTGAAAAGTTCTAAAAACAACCCTAAAGTTAAGGGATCAGGAGTAGTTTCTCGTAATTCATTAATTTCAGAAGTATCGCATCCCTGGCACTCCATCATATCTAAAACCCAATTCGTCGCGGTGGAAATATCAACCCATTTTGCCCCTGAGCACAGAGGACAAATTTCCTGATTAATTTCTCCGTTTCCATTACATTGTGGACAATGATAACGAGTCGGAATTGGGCTTAAAACAATGGGTAAATGTCTCATGGTTTCCCGTCAGAAAGATGTGTGATTGAGTGCTGTTCAAATTTTAGCTTAAACTTCACCCCCCACTCAAAAATCTTTTTTCTCATTAGGAGGCTGGTTTCCAAGTCCCGTGAAATCCCATTGGCACAACATGAGGTAATTCTAATATACATAAGGGAGCGCGATCGCCAAGGGGCACGCCGAAGGTTTCCCACTCTTGTGCATCCAAAACCCAGACATAACTTTTATCAGTATTACCATCATAAACCACCGTTAAGAGCCATCCTTTTTTGGGATCTAAACCATCGGGTACAAAAATGGGTTCCATTGGATAACAATTTTCGCCAAAATCCCTTTCCGTGAGCCGATGAGTTTCCGTATCAAAACACGCGATCGCGTTATATAATTCTCGACAAGGATCAACATTTTTACCATGTAAAGCCAGATAAACATAACGATGTTTTTGCCCCACGTCAAAGGGAGAAACAATAGGAAATTCACAGGAGCGATCTAACAATTGTTCATTACTTTTAATCAGAGCAGTTTGGGGATCAATAGAAACTCGCCAAAGGGTACTTTCCGCCATTGTATGAGTTTCCCCCATAGCCACTTCTCGCAAACGTTCATTCGTGCTAAAATCATCATATCGGGCAAAATCAACAATAATAAATCCCTCTTCATCCACATATCCATTAGCAAAATGCCATTGATACCAAGGCTCAGTCTCACCTTGACTAACTAAGGATAAAGTTTCACAATCAAAAATGAGAATTTTAGTACCTAATGCGGGTTTCCATTGCATCGAGTCACAGTAAGTTTTTAACCCCAATAAAATTGAGAAAATATTAATGCGAACCGGTGGAATCAAAAACACTAAATATTTTCCCGCCAAGACAAAATCATGTAATACAGGAACACCCTCTAAAGGAGTTTGTGTGATTTGCACAATATTACCACGGGCATCACTTTTGTAAATATTAAGTTGAGTCGTTGCGCCCGGAGTGACACCAAAATTATAAATAAATCCAGTGCGAGGATCTCTTTTATAATGGGCAGAATAGGGAAAACCTTTTTTAAGTCCCTTTAAATCATCAATACTTTTAGTTTCTAAAGTTTCTAAATCCAACGAGTAGGGCCAACCACCTTCCCAGAGTGCTAAAAGTTTATCAGGAAGGGCTAAAACGGAGGTATTCGCGGCATTTTTTACTTGTCTTTTTCCCCGTTTCCAAAAAGAGCCTTTTGGTGTCATTCCATAGTTACCATATAGGTATTCATTCACTGCTTCTTCTTCTTGATATCCCGCGGTTTGGACGTAACGATAAGTCGCAGTGACACCCCCCTTATCCCCTGGGGAAGGGGGGGTAAAATGAACGGCAAGAATAGCACCATCACCATCAAACCAATGGCCAACACGGACACCATTTCTCTCTAATTTTCCTGGGCCATTGCGATAAAGAGTACCCCGTAAACCAGGGGGAATTTCACCTTGAATAATGGGAAGGGGGGTGAGGGGAAATTCTTGGGCAGGTGTCAGTATTGCTTTACTCCAACTGGGTTTAGATAAGGCGGGAGAACTTGTTTTCATGTTGATGTTTAGGGATAAATTTATCTTTAGTATAACAGGATTTTTGAGAAATGAACCACAGAGGCACAGAGGCCACAGAGGAAGAGAATAGAAGAGATAAGAGAGGGAAGTCTTTGAGATAAATTGAGGAAATTATTGGGAAACCATGCCATAATCTAAGTTAGTCAATAGGGCGGAATCAGGAATAAGGTTAACAATTAATATTTAACCCTTTCCTACATCTAATATATTATTGATATGGCTGGGTTATTTGGGGCAATTATCGTGGTATTGTCCCGACGGGTAATTTTTTTCTATTAATGATGATTTATGTTATTATCTCGACGGCGTTTATTAACAATGTTTGGCTTAAGCACGATAGCTACGCTTCAGGCGAAGGCTATCGCGTCTTATTTTCCGCTCCACAACAATATTAGTCTATCTGGGATATCGGAGCCATCTTTAAGGAAACCACCGAGATTAAAAATCGGGGATACCATCGGATTAATTAACCCCGCGGGTTTTAGTTATCCCCAGGAAATCGCACCGATTTTGCCGATTTTATCTCAATTGGGATTTAGGGTAAAATTAGGTGAACATATTTTTGATCGTTATGGTTATTTAGGGGGAACCGATCGCGATCGCGCTTCTGATGTTAATCTTATGTTTGCTGATCCTTCGGTAAATGCTATTTTAGCAGTCCAAGGGGGATGGGGATGTAATCGCATTTTACCCTTAATAGATTATACACTGATTCGTAATCATCCCAAAATCATCATGGGATTTAGTGATATTACATCTCTGTTAATCGCGATTTATACTCAAAGTAAAATTGTCACATTTCATGGTCCTGTAGGGATATCAACTTGGACAGGATTTACCATTAATTCTTTTCAGCAAATTGTCGTCAATGATGAAACACCTACTTTAGCTAATCCATCTCATATTAAAGTAGAAACTATTACTCCGGGTAAAGTTAAAGGGGAATTAATTGGGGGGAATTTATCGGTTTTAACCGCGATGATCGGTTCGGTTTATCTTCCTTTTTGGCAAAATAAGATATTATTTGTTGAAGAAGTGGGGGAAGATATTTATCGAGTGGATCGAATGTTAACACAATTAAGGTTAGCCGGAATTTTGGAGCAAATTTCGGGGTTTATTTTCGGACAATGTACTAATTGTCAACCGGAAAAACCAGAAGAGTCTCTGACTTTATCACAAGTCTTAAGGGATCATATTCAACCTTTAAATATTCCCGCGTGGTATGGAAGCGCGATCGGGCATATTTCCGATATCTTTACCTTACCTTTGGGGATAGAAGTGGAAATTAATGCCCATGATGGTACTATTAAATTATTAGAATCTGCGGTGATTGAAAAAATTTAAGGTCTTTAGTATAATAGAAAATAAAGAACACAGGGAAAGACGCGATCGTGTCTTCAATGCTGATCATTATCCAGAGCCAGAGGAAATAATTTATATGGAAACAACAACAATAAATATAAAATTAGTTGAATCATTGGTAGCCGTTATTCGCGCTCTTTCTCAAGAGGAACGATCTCTGTTAGAATCAAAATTATTTGGAGAAATATCCGAACCTTCTACCCCAGAAATAATGCAACTTGCTGAAAAGGGTAGTTCCTTTGATTTTCTCTATAATGAACCGGATTTATATACCCTTGAAGATGGAGAACCTTGTTTGCTTAGACAGATAAAATAAGACGCGATCGCGCTCCTCTGATAATAATTAAAATTTTCTGCCTCTGTGCCCTAATCGGCTTTTGTGGTTTTCCATAATATATAATAAGATAAATCACCTAATTATGTAGTACGAGCGTCTCGCTCGTTAAGCGTATTTGGGGAGCGAATTATGTAGTACGAGCGTCTCGCTCGTTAAGCGTATTTCTCAGTCATTAAGGGTATTTAGCAAGCGAGACGCTTGCACCACTTTAATTCCTTCTTCCTTCTTCCTTCTTCCTTCTTCCCTCTTCCTTCTTCTATAAGTTACAATTATGATCAAAAGAGAGGTATAAATATGATAGCAGTAGAAGACTATTTTGATGTTCTCAGTCCAGAGGATATTCGGGTAAAAGGCACAAGAGTTGGCATCGAGCACATTCTCTATGAATATATCCATCGTGGCAAAACGGCTGAAATAATAGTCCAACAGTTTGGGACTCTCACATTGGCAGACGTTTATGCGACAATACTCTACTATCTGGAAAATAAGGAAACCGTCGGCAAATATGTCGAAGATTGGATCGCATATTGTTTACAAGCTGAAGCTGAATATGATAAAAATCCCCCTCCTTTTGTCATCAAATTACGTCAACTTAGAGAACAAAAAAAAGCTGAAATGGGAGAACTTTTGTCGTAATGACTCTAAAATATCTCATTGATGAAAATATGTCGCCTCTCTATCAACAACAACTTTTAATTCAAAAAAATGATTTAATTGTTTGTGTTGTTGGTGACAAAGATGTACCCGCCAAAGGAACAAAAGATCCTGAAATTTTGTACTGGTGTGAAGAAAATGGATTTATTCTTGTGACTAATAACCGGACTTCTATGCCTGTTCATTTAGCGGATCATTTGGCGGAGGATCGCCATGTGCCAGGAATTTTGGTGTTACGTCCTAATGCTAGTATAGGTCAAGTGATTGAGGATTTAATTATCATTGCGATCGCGGCTTTTGAAGATGAATATCGAGATCGCATTGCCTATGTTCCCCTATAAAAAAACCGGGTTTCTTCCCAGAGAAACCCGGTTTTCTAAGGATTAGCCATTAATAATGACTACCCGACTTACGATAATGAACCGCTGTCACACCATCGGATAACAAATGACCATTTTCTACCGTGGCATAAACCACCCAATGATCGCCACATTCCATGCGGTTTGCCACCACACATTCTAAATAAGCTAAGGCATCAGAAAGCACTGGACAACCATTATTCGCTTCCTGGGTATTTAACCCCGCAAAACGATCCTCTCCAGGGGCAAAATTCTTGAGAAAATGACGGCGTAATTGTCGCCCTTCTGCCAAAATATTTAATACGAATTTATCCCCATTGTGCATTAATGATTCTAAGGCGCGATCCTTCGCGACTGCTATTGTTAAACCCGGAGGATTAAAGGTGGCTTGAGATATCCAAGATGCTAACATGGCACTGGTGACATCTCCCCGTTTTGCTGATATTACAGACAGGGAACCTACTAATCGCCCTACGGCTTGCTCGGTGCGATCGCCCTGTACTCCCACCGAAGGACGAGGTGCTCGTAATTTTTGCGATTTAATTAATGCTTGAGCGAAATCAATTCCCGCTTCTTTACACAGTTGTAATGTAGCATCTGTGGGGGTAAATTTCACCCTAATTGAGTCAAATCCTAAGCGAAAACCGGAATCTTTTAATTTTTCTTCCACAATATCAACGGCTTCCCCACTCCATCCATAGGAGCCAAAAACTCCCGCGAGTTTATTCTTTGCAGCAGTAGATAAAACTACTCCTAACGCGGTTTGAACTTGTGTGGGCGCGTGTCCCGCGAGGGTGGGAGTTCCGATAATAAATCCGGCACATTTTTCGATGGCTTCTTGAATTTCAGAAGGTTCGACAAATTCACAATTTATCATTTCTACCGCGACTCCGGCTTTGGTAATTCCCTTCGCGATCGCGTTAGCTAATGTCGCGGTATTACCATAGGCAGAAGCATAAATCAAGGCAACTGTCAAGTCTTTTGAGTTTTGTTGTTGACTCCATTCTCGATATAAATTAGTCAATTCCTTGAGGCCATATTTGACTAAGGGCCCATGTCCGGTGGCATAAAATTGTACCGATAAATCGGCAATTTTATCGAGGGCTGCTAATACTTGTTTGGCTTGGGACGCGTGCAAAGAGTCATAATAAAAACGACGATCTTCGCTATAGAAACTCCATCCTTCATCAAAGACTTGATCGCCACAATAATGAGCCCCAAAAAGTTTATCGGTAAATAAGATTTCCGTTTTAGGATCGAAGGTGAATAATTCATCGGGCCAACGGGGGGTTGGTGTCGCGATAAATGTCAATTCGTGACCTTTTCCTAAGTCTAAGGTTTCTTCTCCCCTGACGATATTAATGTTTAATTCTTGATCGGGAAATGCTCCACGCAACGCGATCGCGCCTGGGTTTGTACAAACAAAAATTAATTGCGGTGCGATTTCTAAAAGGGCTTTAATGGTAACAGCACGATTCGCGTTAAAATGACTTAAAATGACATAATCAATTTGGCTAACATCGAGACGTTTTCGCAAATTATCTAAGTAATTTTGGGTAAAAGATTCACCAGGGGGATCGAGAATTGCCATTTTATCCCCTTGGATCACAAAGGAATTGGCGGTTGTCCCTTTTTGCAGTGAATATTCTACTTCAAATTTTAATCTATCCCAAGTTCGCGATCGCAAGATAAAGGTATCAACTGCTATTGGCAAAAATTGAACATCACGCGGTTGTGTCATAGTTTTAAAATGGGGATTGGGGATTGGGGATTGGTGATTGGGGAATAGGTAATTGGGAATTGGTAATTGGGAATTGGTAATTGGGAATTGGGAATTGGTAATTGGGAATTGGGAATAGGGAATTGGTAATAGGGAATAGGGAATAGGGAATAGGGAATAGGGAATTGGGAATAGGGAATTGGGATTAAAGGTTTATTTCCTTCTTCCTTCCTCCTTCTTCCTTCCTCCTTCTTCCTTCTTCCTTCTTCCTTCTTCCTTCCTCCTTCTTCCTTCTTCCTTCCTCCTTCTTCCTTCTTCCTTCTTCCTTCTTCCTTCTTCCTTCTTAATAGTGATTTCCGACTTTGCGATGGTGAACCGCGGGAATGGCATCAGGGTTAGAAACACGGCCAGATTCAACACTCGCGTAAACGATATAATGATCGCTTAATTCCATCCGACTTACCACTTCACATTCCATATAGGCTAACGCGTCATTTAAAATCGGACTACCATTATTTGCGGGTTGCGTTTTTACTCCATCAAAGCGATCGGCACCAGGGGGAAATCGCTTGAGAAAATGTTTCATTAAGGCTTGATAATTGCCCTCTTCAAGCACATTTAAAACAAAGGTATCTCCCGTGTGCATCATTGATTCGATCGCCCGATCTTTCGCGACAGCAATGCTTAAACCCAAAGGTTGAAAACTCGCTTGAGCTATCCAAGAAGCTAACATCGCGCTGCTAACATCTCCCTTTTTCGCGGTAATAATATATAAACCGCCACTGATACGCCCTAATGCTTTATCTAAGTCACTATCAAGGGATTTCATTTGCTTTACAGCTTTATCCCGTGTTAACCATTGCCCTAAGTCGGTTCCCGCTTCATCACATTGTTTATAAGTGGCCTCCGTTGGCGTTTCCTTAATCAAAATCGCGGGAAATATCTCCTTTAATCCCAATTCCTTTAACTTATTTCGGAGGGGATAAACTGATACATCATCGCCGCCGCCAGACTCACAAACCCCGAAGGATTTTTTATTCGTTGCTACGGCTAAAATTGTGCTAATTGCTGTTTCTGCATTCTCGGAGCCTAAGCCGGATGCCGGAGGAGTACAAATCACCAAACCAGAGGCAGTTTCTACTAATTCTCGTACCTCTTGAGGTTCCGCGGTTTTGATATCCATCATTTCTACCACGACACCTGTTTTTGTTATCCCTAAAGCAATGGCTTGAGAAAGACGATCGCTATATCCATAGTCCGACGCGTAAAAGACTCCCACTGTAGTTTCGGCTTTGGTTTGGGCTTTACTCCACTTTTGATAACGTGCCGTTAATTCGACCACATTATGACGTAATAATGGGCCATGTCCCGTCGCGATCGTCTTAATTTCACCCAATTCTCCCATGCGTTTCATGGCACTTAAAACCGATCGCGCATTGGGTCCCATTAAACACTCATAATAAAACTGGTAATCTTCCTCAATGGCACTTAAATCTTCATCAAAGGTAGCCGAGGAACAATAGTGCATCCCAAAAGCATCACAGGTAAAAAGAATTTGATCTTTGTGATCAAAACTAAAGATTGTATCAGGCCAATGTAAATTCGGCGCGGAGACAAATTCAATGACATGATCATTGCCCAAATCCAATTTTTCGCCATTTTTAACTTGGAGTTGATTAAACTTTTGATGTACCAAGTTCTCTAAAAATTGAATGGCAACTTTTGACGCGACAATGGTGACTTGGGGTGCTAATTCTAACACCTCTTTCACTAAACCACTATGATCGGGTTCCGTATGACTGATAATTAAATAGTCTAATTGAGAAAAGTCGATTAAACCTTTGAGAGTATCGAGATATTGTTCCCGAAATTTGGCGTGAGAAGTATCGACAAGGGCTGTTTTTTCCCCCCGAATGATAAAGGAATTATAGGTTGTACCGTTTTTGAGACCAAATTCAATGTCAAAACGATCGCGATCCCAGTCTAAACAACGGATGGCCGTCGTATCTGGGGCAATTTCCGCGGTTTCCAGTGTCAGTCTCCGTTGTACTTTCTCGGCAAGGACTACCATTCGTAACCTCCCTTTGCTTTATCGGTTATATCTTCCTTTCATCATATTTTTACATAAGTTTACAAAACTGAGAAATAAAATATCCTATCAGTCAGTTAAGATTATCAAAACCACCTTTATCTTTAATCGAAAATCAAAAAAAGGAATAAGAAGACGGGCCTGGTTTCTTGCCGATTAACTTGACAATTGTTTTTTCGTGGAAAAGAAACCGGTTTTGAGAGCATCCCATTTTGGCAAATATATCTGTAGTAGGGGCGAAGCATTCCGGCAGATAACTTATTGATTAAAAGCAGAGATTTATCACCGGAATGCTTCGCCCCTACCTTCTTGGGATGCTTCGGTTTATGGTGGAAAACAGAAACTTTAAGAATTATCTAAGGGTAATTCGATAATAAATTCGGTCCCTTCACCCGGTTGACTGAGACAACGAATATCCCCATTATGTCCCTTCACAATTACTTGATAACAAATAGATAAACCTAACCCCGTTCCTTGTCCGATGGGTTTTGTGGTGAAAAAAGGATCGAAAATTTTCCCTTGAATTTCTGGGGGAATACCTGAACCATTATCACGAATTGATATGGATACTTTATCCGGCGCACTTTGCCATGTTGTTATTATTAATAATCCTTCATCATCCCTATTTTCTAAAACATAAAAGCTATTAGAAATAATATTAAAAAATACTTGATTAATTTGACTAGCATAACATAAAATATTAGGAATTTCTCCGTAATTCGTCTCAATTTTGATCCGAGACTGAGGATATTGTAAAATTGCTAAAGTGCTTTTTATCCCTTCATTTAGGTTAACTTCTTTTCTTTCGGATTCATCTAATCTGGAAAAATTGCGTAAATTTTGCACAATGACTCTAATGCGATCGCTCCCTTCTTTCATGGACTTGATTAAGTGGGGAAAATCTTGCATAATATAGTCTAAAAATTCCGGTTCTAAATCTTCATCTAATTCGCCTAAAAGTGTTGCCAATTCAGGGTGATTTTCCAAACTATATTGACAAGCTTTTGACAAAGTATTAACATATTCACTGGCATGGGGTAAATTGGCACAGATAAAATTATTCGCGTTATTTATCTCATGGGCTACCCCCGCGACCATTTGTCCTAAACTTGACATTTTTTCACTTTGAATTAATTGTTGTTGCGTATTTTTTAATTCCTCTAATGTCAATCTTAATTGTTCCGCTTGTCTTTGAGATTCTCTGGCTGTTTCTTGTACTTTTGCATACAATTCGGCTTGATAAATAGCAATAGCTAATTGTTGTCCTAATTGTTCTAATAACTCAATTTCTTCCCTAGCCCAATAGCGATTTTGATGACATTCATGGGCAATTAATAAACCCCAGAGGTGATTGGGGCTTTTCTCTGGTAAATCGCCAGTTATGAAGGAATCTGACACCGGAGAATCTACAGAATTATTACTATTAAACACAATAGGAACAATGAGATTAGATTTTACTTCTAATTGTTCTAAAAAATGGCGATGACAGTCGTCAAAAATATCTGTTTTGATATCATTCATTGCTCGCACACGACCTTGTAAATAACGTTCCGCGTATTCTCCTTGAAAACAATCATCTTTCACCATTCCCTTAAAACTTTCTGGCCAAGGAAAGCCTAAATCTTCTACGACTATTTCTCCTTGCCACTCTTTTTTAAATTGATAAATTACCACTCGATCACATTTCAATAGTTTTCGGACTTGTTGTACCGCGGTTTGTAAAATAAAATCTAAATCAAGGGTACTACGAATTTGATTCGCGATCAGACGTAATAAACGCTCTCTTTCGGCTTGTTGACGCGTTTTTGCATAAAGTTGGGCTTGATTAATCGCGATCGCCAATTGTCCGGCAACTTGCTCTAATAATATCTCTTCACTTTCAGTCCATTCTCGATGCCGATTGCACTGATGTAAACCAATAATACCATTTACTCGACCTTGATAACGAGTCGCGATCGCCAACATGGAACGAATCCCTAATTGTTCAATAATATTTTGAGTTTCTTCTCCTAAACCCGGAAAATCCAGAAAATTTGTCACAGCACAAGGTTTCTCTTCTTCCATCAAAATTTGTAAATGATAATTCCCCTCCAGAGGCACTTTTATCCCCAATTGAATCGGATAATCACCATCATTATATTCCCCCCTGGTAATCATTACATCTTCTTTCGATTCTTTAACAATGGCACTAACACGATTACACTGGAAAGTTTCACCCAATAAACGACAGGCTGTTGTCAATACTTCTTCTAAATCGAGACTATTACATATCTGATGATTGATCGCATTAAGTAAACGTAAAAGTTTTACCTGTTCTTCTAATTCTAAAGTCATCATAATTTTCTCTCATTTTTATCATTGCACCCGATCGCGTATCTTGATTTTGTCAGGGCTGATTCAATCTCCCCCCCCCATTATACAGTAAGTTCTGAGGCATTTCTACCACATAAACTAGGACAAGCATCCTGCTTGTACTGCACAAGCCTTAAGCCTCTGCTACTTAGGTATTTTCAATGGGTAACAGCTAATTTTTACTTACGCAGAAGATGATGTTATTATCGAGGGGAGAGGAGAGAGAAACCAGGGAAAAACAATGAAATATGAGATAGAATTGCCAATATCTCAAAAAATCTAACTTTACCCTTTACCCATTACCCATTATGGTTTTTAATTGGTTTCGCCGTCAATTTGATGATAAGTCCCAAGAGACACCCCCCCAAGAGTCAGAGCCCACTCCTGTTACTCCTGAAACACCCTCTGCCAAATCCACGGAATCGGAAATTTCCTCTGATAGTACAGAAGACTATCTAAATTGGGCAAAAGCTGCTTACAAAAATTTACAAAAGCACAAAGAAGAGCCCTCAACTTCTGAAACGGTTATGGAGGAAACGGTAACTCCAACTCCTACAGAAGAAGCCATTGTCGAAGAGTCTCAACCCCTTATTACGGAAACCGTCGCGGAAACTCCCACGGCAGAAATTGTCGCGGAAATTCCTCAACCTGTTATTCCCGAAACCCTAGAAATCTCCGCCCCATTGCCTTTGTTAGAGGAGAAGGAAGAAGAGATTTCTACGCCTGTGACAACAACAGAAGTTTCTCCAGAGGAAAATACGATCGCGCCTCCCCTACCTTTTTGGGCACAAACGGAAACCGACAGACTTGCGCGTATTGAACAATTAAAAGAAACAGCTATTATCGAAGAAGAGGAAATCATTACTTCCGCCTCCGATAGTGACATTTTTGAACCCATCCCTGATTTTATTTTAGATGAAGGATTTCTCTGGTCCGCTGAAATTTTAGCAAGTCAAGGCCGTCGTCCCGATCAAGTTTCTTTTGAGGAAATTACCTGGTTACAAAAACTTCGTAAAGGGTTAGAACGTACTCGTCGTAGTTTAATTAATAGACTAAGGGCTATTGTAGGTCAAGGTCCTTTAAATCAAGACGCGATCTCCGAAATTGAGACACTATTATTACAGGCAGATGTCGGTATTCAAGCCACCGATTTTGTCATTAATTCCCTTCAAGAAAAACTCCGCGAAGAAGTCCTACCCCCCGATAAAGCGATCGCGTATTTAAAACAAATTTTGCGTGAAGTTTTAGAAGCACCAACCCAAGAAATATCCCAAGGAAGTCCCCTTTATAGTCTCACCTTTGCCCCCGAAAAAGACCAATTAAATATTTGGTTAATGGTAGGAGTCAACGGCGCGGGTAAAACCACCACCATTGGCAAACTTGCCCATATTGCCCAAAAATCAGGATATCGTACCCTGATCGCGGCCGCGGATACCTTTCGAGCCGCCGCGGTGGAACAAGTCAAAGTTTGGGGACAACGCAGCAATGTGGAAGTGATCGCGAACCCTGGGAAAAATACTGACCCCGCGGCCGTTGTTTTTGACGCGATCTCCGCGGCCCAAGCCCGAAATAGTGAACTCTTAATCATTGATACCGCGGGACGGTTACAAAATAAGAAAAACCTCATGGATGAACTGAGTAAAGTGCGACGGATTATTGATAAAAAAGCCCCCGACGCGATCGTAGAATCCTTACTGGTATTAGATTCCACCCTGGGTCAAAATGGATTAAGACAAGCAGAAGTCTTCGCACAAGCCGCGAAACTTAGCGGAGTAGTATTGACAAAACTCGACGGAACTGCTAAAGGTGGTGTTGCCCTAGCAGTAGTAAAGCAATTAGGTTTACCCATTCGCTTTATCGGAGTTGGGGAAAGCATCGAAGATCTCCGTCCCTTTTCAAGTTACGAGTTCGTCGAAGCCCTTCTGAGCAGTTAATCTCAGTTGAGAGAGAAAAAAGGAATTTGAGTCCAAGACAGGAAGGACTTGTGGAGAAACCAGGTTTCTTTTTGCCCTTTTGTGTCAGAAACAAACTTACAGAGAAATATTGATGCAATGAGTTTCTGATGAGAATACCTGCGCCATTTTTTCTAGGTTGGGTTGAGTGATACTTAACCCCTTGAAGATGTTGGATTTGCCGCATCAACCCAACCTAGGAATCAAGGCATTTTTCCTCAAACGCGAAGGAATTGCTTGAGAAACTCGGTTTCTGAGGTGACAAAACTGAAGGAGCCGAGATATCGCATCAAAACTGGAAACAGCAAAACTCAAATTCCTTTTTCTACTCTACAATGAATCCACTCTCCTCTTCATCCAGTCCCGACGGAACATGACTTCTGTACCCCTGTCTCGATCCACCCCTCCCCCAGATCGTTCTGGTCTGCTCTCTCAAGATATTACACCAGTTTTCGCCCTTAAGGAACTGGTGGCACGTTTACATCGCGAACATCATAATGTTCAAGATATGTTAAGTTCTCTGGGATTTGCTCTGAGAAGTTTCAATAATTTGAATCAATTTTTAGAGTTAATTTCCCTTGTCGCGACTCGTTTAACAGATACAGATGGAGGCGCGTTAGTATTATTTAAACCCAATGGTCAAATCCGATTTCATCAATTACATTGTCAGGAAGGTCGTCAATGTCAAGATGTTCGTTGGGCCCTAGAAAACGCGACTCGTGAAATTACCGGAAATGGTTTACAGGCCTTAGCCGAAGCCGAGGTTTCTCTGAGTTCGATCGCGAGTTTAGATTTTCAAGTCAGTCGCTATTTAGGCCCTGATGTTCAATTATTTGGCACTCCTATTTTAGTAAAAAATATTGAACGGGGACGGTTATATGTATTTAGCCACGATCCTCAATATACTTGGACTCCGAGCCGTCAAAAATTAATCCGTTTAGTCGCAGATCAAACCGCGGTCGCGATCGCGACCGATGAATTATCCTCGAAATTAAAGGAAAAGGAAAGATTAGATAAAGAATTAGAAATCGGTGCAGAAATTCAATTACGATTATTACCAAAAAATTGTCCCAAAATTCCAGGGGTAGATATCGCGGCTCGATGTCAAACCGCGGATCGAGTAGGGGGAGATTATTATGATTTTATTCCCACGGATTATGATCAAATCGGACAATGTTATGAGGAAGATTCGATTTCCCGTCAGGGATATCAAAAAAACTCTAATAATCAGAATCATTGGAGTATAGTCATTGGCGATGTCATGGGAAAAGGAGTCCCCGCGGGTTTAATTATGACAATGACTAGGGGAATGTTAAGAGCAGAGGTTTTAAATCGTCATTCCCCCGCGAAAATTCTCCAACATTTAAACCGAGTTATGTATGCAGACTTGGAAAATTCCCATCGTTTTGTCACCTTATTTTATTCTGATTATAATCCTCAAACGCGGGTTCTTTCCTATAGTAATGCCGCCCATCATCCCCCCATGCTTTGGCAAGCCTCCACTAATTGTATTACCCGTTTAGACACTTTAGGAATGTTAATCGGATTAGATATTGATTCGGAATATCAAGAGGGGAAAGTACAACTTTATCCGGGGGATACTATTATATATTATACCGATGGATTTACCGATGCCGCGAATCAAGGAGGCGAGCGCTTTGATGAAGAAAATTTGAGTCTCGCGTTTCAATGGGCCTGTCAAAATTATGAGGATGTCCAATCAATTTTAGATTATCTTTTTAATCGTGTACAACAATTTATCGGCCCCGACACCCGTAATGGGGATGATATGACTTTAGTCGTTTTTCGCATTCAATCTCATTCTAATTAGGAGTAATTTATCATGTTTATTAATGGAATTTGCCACACAATTTCTGGAACTTTTGCGGTTAATATGATCGAACCTAGTTCTTTAAATTGGTTATTTGACGGCATTTCTCAGAGTACGTTTTTAGCACAACAATTTGATGTTGATATTTGGAAAAATACCCAACAAGGTTGGAATAATTTTGTCAAAACCGGACAAATTTGGGCCTCGATCATCGGGTTTGTTCTCGGCTGGATGATCCGCGATATTTTACCATAAATTAACTGCGAAAATCTCATTTTGTGTCAAGATACACCGTTTGAGGTGCATTCTCTCCTCATCATTAAGGAAAGACTCTCAGAATAGACATCTCCTAAAAATCTGATCAATGGCAGGCAGGATGCCTACCCTACAGTAGTTTTTGGAGATGTCTCATGGGTACTTCTGGGTTCCCCATCTCTGACTCTAAAACATTACACTCGAAAAAATCGCCAATGACGACACAAAAACAATCCACTTGGAGTCAACGTTTTGAAAGCGCGTTACATCCCGCGATCGCGCAATTTAACGCGAGTATTGGTTTTGACATCGAACTAATAGAATATGATATTACGGGCTCCGTTGCCCACGGTAAAATGTTGGCGAAAACGGGCATTATTTCCCCAGAAGAAGGGGAAAAATTAGTCGCGGGGTTAGAGCAAATTCGTCAAGAATATCGCGAGGGCAAATTTACTCCGGGTGTTGATGCGGAAGATGTCCATTTTGCCGTGGAAAAACGTCTCACCGAAATTACAGGTGATATTGGCAAAAAATTACATACAGCGCGATCGCGTAATGATCAAGTGGGGACCGATACTCGTTTATATTTGCGAGATCAAATCCAACAAATACGTCAACAATTACGACAATTCCAACAAGTTTTACTCGATATCGCGACAAAAAATGTCGAAACTCTTATCCCTGGTTATACCCATTTACAACGGGCACAACCCGTCAGTTTAGCCCATCATTTATTAGCCTATTTTGAAATGACTAATCGTGACTGGGAAAGGTTAGGAGATGTTTATAAACGAGTTAATATTTGTCCCTTGGGCAGTGGCGCGTTAGCCGGGACAACTTTTCCCATCGATCGTCATTATACCGCGTCCCTCTTGCAATTTGACGAAGTTTATGCTAATAGTTTAGATGGAGTTAGCGATCGCGATTTTGCCATAGAATTTCTCGGAGCCGCGAGTATAATCATGGTGCATTTAAGTCGCCTATCAGAAGAAGTCATTTCCTGGTCCTCTCAAGAGTTTGGCTTTGTTACCCTTACCGATAGTTGTGCCACGGGATCGAGCATTATGCCTCAAAAGAAAAATCCCGATGTCCCCGAATTAGTCCGAGGGAAAACCGGACGAGTCTTTGGGCATTTACAAGGTTTATTGGTATTAATGAAAGGATTACCTTTAGCCTATAATAAAGACTTGCAGGAAGATAAAGAAGCTTTGTTTGATACCGTTAAAACCGTGAAAGCTTGTATCGAAGCTATGACAATTTTAATGGGAGAAGGGTTACAATTTAATCGCGATCGACTCCTTAATGCCGTCAATGAAGACTTTTCTAATGCCACAGATGTCGCGGATTATTTAGCCGCGAAAGGAGTACCCTTCCGTGAAGCCTATAATTTAGTCGGCAAAGTCGTGAAAACCTCCCTAGCCGCGGGCAAACTGCTCAAAGATTTAACCTTAGAAGAATGGAAAAATTTACATCCAGCCTTTGAAGGAGATATTTATGACGCGATACAGCCTCAACAAGTAGTAGCCGCGCGTAATAGTTATGGGGGAACAGGATTTAACCAAGTCAGAAAAGCCCTAGAAATCGCCCTAGAAAAAGTCAAAGAGAAGGATTAACAGGTAATAGGTAATAAGGCATAGGGAGTGATTAAGGCGACAGATAATAATTATTAAGAGTCAGGTGCGTGGCGTTGTTTTTACTTACTTATGTAACCTATATTTTAAGTATCATTTAAGTAACGATCAACCACGCACCTCCTCGCCTATAAATGGTTAATCGAGAAAATATAACAATTACCCATTATTTATTACCGATTACCGATTACCGATTCACGATAGAAAAAGCTTAAGATTCAGCCATACTCATTTCATCGGAAGGCTTCTCAGGAGAGCGGCGCTTTCTAAACATATTTAAGCCCGTCATTTTGCGCTTGCGAAACTTGCGTGCGTAAGCTTGATTACGAAGTGCCTTTTCTTTCTTAAGATTGCGGCGTTTAGCCATCTTATACTTTCCTCAAAAACAACAAAAACGGCTGCATTCCTTTTCGCAGCCTTGGTTAGGCCTTGCTGATACGCGATCGGCCACCCGTCGGGATTATTGTACACTCCTAGAGCCAGGAGAAACAACTAACAGACTGTGTGACTGACAAAAGTCCAGACTGACGCGTGGTAACACCGAGAATCTGGTGGAAAGAGAAAGCATCACCCAGATGCACCTCCGATACCTAAGTCATAAATCCACGAAAAGCTGGCATCATTTAATGATAACAGTTAGTTGACCTTCTCAAAGAAAAATCTGCCAAACTCATCAAAAAGCCCAGCCATGACACTCAAACCCGGAGATTTAGCCCCTGATTTTAGCCTCCCCGATGCCCAAGGGAATATAATTAACCTAGACGCGTTGCGGGGAAAACGAGTCATTTTGTACTTCTATCCCCGCGATAATACCCCTGGATGCACCAAAGAGGCGTGCGGTTTTCAGCAAAAATATGCAGAATATCAGTCCCGTGATATTCTAGTATTCGGAGTGAGTACGGATGATGCCAAGTCCCACACAAAATTCACCCAAAAATATCAATTATCTTTTCCTTTGTTATCTGACATCGACGCGAAGGTAGCGACAGCATATAGTTGTTACGGATTAAAAAAATTTATGGGTAAAGAGTATATGGGAATAACAAGAATGACTTTTGTCATTGATGCCGATGGTAAAATTGAGAAAATTTACCGCAAAATCAAGCCCGAATTACACGCGGCAGAAATCTTAGCTGATTTACCCGAAACTTAATCTCAATTTTGGGATGATTTTCCCCTAATAAAGGGACTCAATACTTACCGTAAAACAACAAAAATCGGGTTAATTGAAACTTATTATTTAGGCCACTCAATAACTGCCACAAACCCGGTTTCTTTTGTTACTATCTATAGCAAGTCTAAATCATTCATAAAGATTTGTAGGGGTATATCTCTCGTGCCTACCCCTCATTGCCCCCCGCACGCGGGGGGTTGGGGGGGAATC
>JBEDKD010000077.1:0-17954 GCA_041172365.1 Cyanobacteriota bacterium
CGGCGATCGCGCTCAAGGCACACATCCCTTTTCCTTGTCTATTTCTCCCACTCGCAATTAATAAAAAAAAGAAGGAAGAAGGAAGAAGGAAGAAGGAAGAGGGAAGAAGGAAGAGGGAAGAGGGAAGAAGGAAGAAGGAAGAAGGAAGAAGGAAGAAGGAAAATTACCTATTACCTATTACCGATTACCTATTACCCAATCCCCGTTTATCTGCGGTAAAAAAAAAAGAATCAATTTTTAATCCCGCTCGCTGTTTCTGTGGGAACTATGTATTTTTGCAACACAAGAAATACCACAATCACAGGCGCGATCGAGATTAAAGAACCCGCGGCAATTAAACGCCAATCAAGGGAAAAAGTACCCGCTAATTTAGCCACTCCCAAGGGCAGTGTATAATACTCAGGACGATCTAAAATAATTAAAGGCCAAAGGAAATCACTCCACGCACCAATAAAAACAAAGATTCCTAATGTCACTAAGGCAGGCCGGATCGCGGGTATCATAATGTGCCACCAAATCCCTAATTCTGAACAACCATCAATACGCGCCGCTTCTTCTAATTCTTTGGGAACTCCTAAAAATGCTTGACGTAATAAAAAAATGCCAAACGCGGAGGCAATTCCAGGTAAAATAATCCCTAAGTAACTATTTCTTAATCCTAATTGAACAGCTAACACATATAGGGGAATCATGACGATTTGAAAGGGTATCATAATCGTGGAAACTATGCCCGCAAAAATCAGATTTTTCCCCTGAAAGTCTAATCGTGCTAAGGGATAAGCGCCCAGGGCACAAAAGAGTAAATTTAAGGCAACGGTTAGGCTCGCGACTAAGGTACTATTGAAGAGATATTGTCCAAAGGGTGTACTTTGCCAAACTTTGATAAAGTTTTGTAGAGTCGGCTTGATTGGCCACAGTTGGGGCGGAAATTGAAAGATGTTTTCCTCTGGTGATTTCAGTGAGGTACTTAATAACCATAGTAGGGGAAATAACATTAATAGCGCGATCGCGCTTAATCCCCCATACATCAGTAAAATTTTCCATCTAGAAGTATTGAGATTTGATTGTTTACTCATTTGTAAAGATTTGTAAATATTGCTAAATACGCTTGACAAGGATTAAAGAACATCATATTATAGTAATTGTATTTTAGTACCTAAAAGGTAGATGTCAACTCTAGTTGACAGGGGTTGGACAATCGTCCGTCGCCTGAGTTTTTTCGGGGTCCAATACCTCTCTCAAATGCCCCAGCCCAAATGTCGAGTGAAAAGGTTGGCATAGGGACAAAAAAATCATGTTTTGTAGTGGTGCGATCGCGGTGTGATTTATTTGTAAATAATTGTAAAGATGCTTGACTATGTTCAAAGAACATCATAATATAGTAAGTGTATTTTAGTACCTAAAAGGTAGATGTCAACGGCAGTTGACAGGGGTTGGACAGTCGTCCGTCGCCTGGTATGGGAAAAAATGAGATGCACCCTGTCCATCAGCCGGATATGTGAAAGAACAGAGGTTATTATATCCGACTTAATCCGTCTTTTTCCGTCGCGATCGCACGGGTAACTAAAAGTGAGAAAGATCCGTCTTTTTCCGCTTTTCAGTTCAGGCGCGATCGTTTAGGATATGGAGAGAAAAGTGATCAAAAATAGCTTGGCAGGAGGAGGTAGCTGTGAGTGGAGGACTATTCAATTGGATTGGCGAAGGCGTTGCCGAGATAGGCAATCAGTTTAATAAAGTCTTCAGCTCTGATGATGCGTCTGGCAGTAACTCAGGGGCGACACAGGCGACAACTAATCGCGTCTCTGAAAGTAGTAACTCAGGGAAGACACACGCGAGAAGCATTGACGAATATCAAAGAGCAGGTGGAGCTAGTAATGGACAAAGTGCTTGGTCTCAAGCCTTTGAATTCCATCCCAAAACTGACGATGTAAATACAAAATTAACAGAATCGGGATGTAAGGGAAAAGCCGGCATCTACCTAATTCGTGATGAAAATGATGAGCGAACTCTCTATGTAGGAAAAGCTGAAGGAACATCTAAAGATATTCTGTCCAGACTGAAATCTCATCTGACACGAGAAGGCAATTCTGGAATAAGAGAACGGATTGAGAAAGGAGAAACCCTGACTATCAGGTGGGTAGAGTGTGACAATCCCAAACAATATGAGTCAGTTGCAATGGCATATCTACTACCTACTGATAACGAAAGAGCAGAGTATTTGGGTGCTGAAAGAACACCAATACAAGAAGAAATGGCGATAGGAATATTACTTGATTTACCTTCATTTTGGCACGCAAACTATGAAGAAATGGTAAAAGAAGCAAAGGAGCAAGGCTTGTATGTAGCTGGATACGGAACCAATAGGGTAGAAGTGGCAGAAGCTATTTTTTGGCAATGCAATAAAGAAACAAAAGAAAACTATGACAAGCCTCGTGGTAGTGGCGGTCTAGAAGAAGGATTACTGGGTGGTTTGATATCATCATTTGTTGCCCTTTTTGATAGTAATTCAGACCCCGAATCTAGTGTTACTTCTGATAATAGTAGGAGTGATTCCGAGAATAGTAGCGACTCTTGGTTTGGTAATTTGTTCGGTGATAACTCTGACAGCTACTCAGACAATGGAAGTCGCGATGATAGAAGTGGGGATTATCGGGACAGTGGTGACTCAGACAATGGAAGTAACGACTCTTGGTTTGGTAATTGGTTTGGTGGTAGCTCTGACAGCTACTCAGACAATGGAAGTGGCGATGATAGAAGTGGGGATTATGGACATAGTTGGGACTCTGATAGTAGCTCTAGCAGTAGTTATAGTTACGACTCAGACTATGGAAGTAATGATTATGGAAGTGGGGATTATGGAGATAGTGGCGACTCTGATAGTAGCTCTAGCAGTAGTGATAGTTACGGTTCAGACTATGGAAGTAGTGATGGTGAAAGTGGGGATGATGGAGATAGTGGCGGATCTGATAATAGCTCTAGCAGTAGCGATAGTTGGTGGTAATACCTACTTCTTTAAGGAATGGAGGAATGGATATGGATAAAGATATCCGGCAACAAATTCAGGAAGATACAAAGTCCTTCGAGGAAACTTTACTTGTGACCTCAAAGCTAATCTCGATTCCTCTGAAATACTTAAGGGAGGCTCGGTTAATAGATCGGGCGTATGAAGTTCGTAAGACTTTCACATTAAATGAGTGGAGAAAATTGCATAACATTGCAGTTTCACTATGGTACAGGCAGTATTATAGTTCATCTAATTCATTTAACTATGATGATTTTTCAAGCAATTTTTTGCCTAGATATAAAGACCTGATAAAATTATTGTTGCAAAAAAGCCATGAAGTAAATAAATTCAAAGATCATATTGACTCTCTTAGAGATGAAAGCTTGAAATTTTGGCAGGAGTTCATGGCCGGACTTGCTGATCTAAGCAATCTGGAGCAAAAATCTGGAAAAAAGCAGAAGAAACGAGGATTAAACCTAAACCCAGATTTACTATTTGCAATTGTAACAGTAATTACTCTGATCCTTGGGATTTCGCTGGCAATTTTTGTTATTTTGATTCGTCGTTAGTTAACTTTAAGTGGAGAACAAAATGCAGGCACTTTTAATGGCATTATTTGGCATCGGTATGATTGGTGACGCATACACTACCTTTATTGGAATAGTGATAGCTTTGGGAGTAAATCTCACCAACCCTAACGATCCCTTGGGAACTTTGGGAGGGCTATCGACTAATTCCAACGATATTGCACAATTCGCATGGGCTGTGATCGGAACTTCCGTAATAATAGGTCTCAATGCAGCTACGGTAGATATTTTTGACAGAAGGGACAAAATAATTGTTCTGATTTGGATACCAGCAGTAATCGTTGATTTGATAGCTTCTTGGGTGGGAAGTTTCGGGCTGATCAAATCGGGAGCTAACCCATTGTTGTCCTACGGATTAGTTTTTCTCATTACAATTTTTATCACAGCTAGTCCTTCTTTGTTACGTTACTTTTGCAAAAAACCTATTTACTAAAAAAGCCTCAGATAAGCAATTTATAGTTTTAGTCGTTCTCTTAAACTTTGCTGTTTAACTGGGGGATGAGAAACCGGGTTTCTCACCCAATAACTTCGCCAATTTTTTCCTATTGATACCTAGTGGATGTAACCCTTACAGGCGATCGCGGTGAGAAACCACCCCCATAAAACCCTGTCGGGATTTTTGGGAAGGGATTTTTAAATAGCTACCACCAAGGTATTCGTGCGAGAAATCGCACCCCACAAGGTACAATTGGGGCTCCGGTATTGTTCAATAATATCGGAGCCCCAATTAAAAAAATCTTAATTCGTAGGTTGGGTTGAGTTACGTTTGCGTAGCATGCGCGTAGCGCAAAACCCAACAGATTCCAAACCCAACAGATTCCAAACCTAACAGATTCCAAACCTAACAGATTCCAAACCCAACAGATTCCAAACCCAACAGATTGGGAGCATCCCATTGTAAATAGGCATCTCCAAAAACCACTGTAGGGTAGCATTAGCCTGCCAGCGCTCGGATTTTTGCTGCTATGTCTAATAGGTAGTGGGAGCGTCTCGCTCCCTGGGGAGATCCCGCCGATTCGAGACGCTCTAATGCTCCGCACAGGCTACGCCAACCCACTACAGTTTTTTGGCAAATGTGGGATGCTCCCCAACAGATTCGAAACCTAACAGATTCGTTGGGTTTCGCTACGCTCAACCCAACCTACTCAAAAATGGCGAAGGTATTGTCACCTGTACCAAGTTTAATTGAGATTGTTGATAAATTGTCGCACTTGCTCAAGCTCAAGCTGGAGAATATTAGCAATTTTTTCCACGGAAAATCCTTCCTTCAATAACTGAGGAATTACCTTTAATTTTCCTTTAAGTTCTCCTTCTAATTTCCCCTCTTCAATTAATTCTTGTGCAAACCGAGTTTTTCTCAAATCATCTACACCAAACATAGCTTCTAACTCCTGACGACTCATTTGGGGTAACTTTGCTAAAACAAGAGCTTCCAATAAGTTTAACAATTGTAACCGGCTAGGTTCATCGGAAAATTGTTGTTTGATTTGTGCAATTAACCGAGTCACTCTCTCTAAAAGTTGTTTCTTCTTGGCGACAACTAATTGAATAATTTGTACACCTAAAGGAGTGGTTTCACTGACTTCTATTTCATTCAAATAGATGCACTTAACCAGGGGAGAATCTAACAACGGTTGAACAGACTCTCTTTGTCTGGCAGCCGGTTCAATGCTACGACTCTTGAAGATAATCATAGCACGCCACCGTAAATCCGGCTCATTATCTCTGAGATAGGTAAAAATCTCGGAAAATAAACGCAGATAAATTTTGGGGTCTTTTTGAAATTGTACCTCTGTAAAATAAATGGGTTTTTCGGAGTCTTGGGGTAAAAATACCCCATCAATTCTAAAAGCAGTCTGTTTCAATTCTACTGAATCAAAACGGTAATCCTTCACCAGTTCGGGTGATTCTCCCCACAACTCAAAGAAGGTTTGGGGTAAGTCTTTGAAAATGCGATAAAAAATGTGATCCGTTTTCATAATATTTTTGGGCTATTGGCAAGGCGGTAAACCCCAGAAACCCCTTTTCTCAAAGAAACCGGGTTTCTCTAAAACTTAGGATGTCATCCAATATTGGTATCCCGTTACCTTACCATTATTTTGATTAACATGATTCAACGAATCTGCTAGATGATCTGGGGAGCATCATCTTGGGGCAAATAGACTTTTTCAGATGAACCATAGAGTAGGGTTTTTGGAGTACAAGAATTATGTTCCTTCCCCAAGTGGATGCTCCCAAGAAATCTGCATCGTCTCTCTTTTCTTTCCTCTTTGTGCCTTGGTGTCTTTGTGGTTATACCCCTTGGGAAAAAAGCCAAAAGCCCGATGCCGTCTGATCCTAATACCAAATGAAGAGAAATAAACCACAAAGACACAAAGACACTAAGGGGGATTTTTCCCTCTCCTTGAGGTTAAGGTATCAACAGAATAACTATGATGGAATTTAAACTAATTTTCCCCCTGAAACAAGTCGGCTTCATTGCCAATTTCCCTTAAAACATTTGTAATTCTGTTTCCGTACAAACACCATGTAAAGGTTGATCCCACGGATCGCGGGGTAAGTAAGGCCAAAAGGCAAAATCGAACACAATTCCAATGGTTAATTTCGATTGCCATTCTGGGGCTTTGAGGAGGCGATCGTAAAAACCTCCACCATACCCTAAACGATAACCTTTTTGATCGCACGCGATCGCGGGAACCAGAATTAAATCAACATCATCCACGTTTAATAATGGACTATCAGGAGAGGGTTCCCAAATACCATAGGAGTTTTTTTGTACGGGAGTTTCCGGTGTCCATAAATGCCAGGAAAGAGACTTCCCGACACATCGGGGAAAACCCCATTGATGCTGATTTGTAAAGAGAGAACTTAAATCGGGTTCTTCACGAAAACTGAAATAGGCTAAAATCGTTTTGGCTTGGCAAAATTGGGGCGTTTTTTCTAAAATATGACAAATTTGTTTGCTTTTTTCTTGCCAGTCTTCGATGTATAAACATTGACGAGTTTTCAAGAGCGATCGCCGTAAATTCGATTTGTTAAACTCCATAATAGGAGTATTATAGCCATCTATGTAAGATTCGGGAAGGTTCAGAAATCTGGTTTCTTTTCTGGGATAATCTCTGTTCATAAATCAAATATCACCGATATTATTAATAATTTAGACTTGGGGGATTTCTTGCTCTTCTACATATTCATAATAGTGTCTAAATGATTTTTACCATTGTAGGGTTAATCCAGAAGTGGTTGCCCGCTCCCCCCGTGCAGAGTCGCCGTATAACACTATGTATCTGAAGAATGAGCCAAAATCTCATCAGGAAAATGTGCTTAATTAAACGTCAAAAACTCCAGGTAAGGTAATGGTAATTTGTGGTAAGTTACAACGGATTTAAACTACATAACGTAGGATGTGCATCATGGAGCTTGTCACCATGATTAATGCTCTCCTAACCATAGGGATTTTAAACTAGAAATAACTTCAAGCCATGCCTATTACCGATTACCTATTACCTATTACAGATTACCTATTCTCTACATTTTTTTGAGATATTCCTCATAACCCAATTCGTCAAGTTTGGCTTGTTTTTCCATAACCGAGGTGGTTAAACTTTGCCGATATTTTTGTACTTTTTCTAATAATTCCGGCTGATGGGAAGCCAAAATTTGTACAGCTAATAATCCGGCATTTTTAGCATTACCGATGCTGACGGTAGCCACCGGAATACCCCCAGGCATTTGTACAATAGAATAAAGAGAATCAACCCCTTGTAAATGACGAGTGGCTACAGGTACGCCAATCACAGGTAAAGGTGTTAAGGATGCTACCATGCCGGGGAGATGGGCGGCTCCTCCCGCGCCCGCGATAATCACTTTGATACCCCGTTGGTGCGCGGTTTGGGCATATTCCACCATGCCCAGAGGGGTACGGTGCGCGGAAACGATACGGACTTCCCAAGGTACCTCAAACTCCTCACAAATCCCGATCGCGTCTTTCATCGTCGGCAGATCAGAATCACTGCCCATAATAATACCAATTAAAACTTGAGTCATTCAATTTTAATCTTTCAAGTGAAAATAGTAATATGGCACGCACCTTGAACTTTTGGAAGCCCACCCATGACAGAAACACTCACTCCCCCTTTTCACATCTCCCTTGATCTCCTCAACGCGAAAATCCCCGGCTCTCCCCATCCCCAAGATATCCTGATTCGTAAGGGACAAATTACAGAAATTGTCCCCCATAATTCCCGTCAACGGGATTTATCGGAATATACCCTAGATGTACAAGGCGATTGGATTACTTTGGGGGGTTACGATTTACAAATTAATGGAGCCTTGGGTTTAGCCTTTACGGATCTGGAAAAGAAGCATACTCAAATATTGCAGAAAGTTTGTCATTTTCTCTGGCAACAGGGAGTCGATGCTTTTCTCCCTACTTTGGTGACGACTTCCCTTGATAAAATTCAACAGTCTCTCTCCACAATTGCGGATTTTATTACCATTCAACGTGAGACTTTTTCGGGTAATCATTCTCCCAAGGAAGCCCAAATTTTAGGGGTTCATTTAGAGGGTCCTTTCCTTAATATGGAAAAGCGTGGTGCTCATCCTTCACGGTTCCTATTACCGTTAACTATTGATAATGTCAAGAAGGTATTAGGAACCTATGGCGATATCGTCAAAATTATTACCCTCGCACCGGAATTAGATCCGACAGGTGCAGTGATTCCCTATCTACGCGATTTAGGAATTATTGTTAGTTTGGGGCATTGTCAAGCTTCTTCGGCTCAGGCTTTGGAGGCTTTTGCCCAAGGTGCAACAATGGTTACTCATGCCTTTAACGCGATGCCTAGTTTGCATCATCGTGAACCGGGTTTGTTAGGAGCCGCGATCGTTCAAAAGGGTATTTTATGTGGATTAATTGCCGATGGTAAGCACGTTTGTTCTACTATGATTGATGTTTTATTACGGGCTTGTCAGTACGAGAAGGGTGTTTTTTTGGTTAGTGATGCCTTAGCTCCTTTGGGTTTACCCGATGGACTTTATCCCTGGGATGAGCGTCAAATTGAGGTGAAAAAGGGGACGGCCTGGGTACGAATTGATTATCACACTCCTATTGAATTTAGCACTCTCGCGGGTACAACTTTACCTTTATTCGCGGGGGCTCAGAATTTAGTGAAATGGGGGATTTGTCATCCTGAAAGCGCGATCGCGATGACGACAACATCACCTCGACAAGCGATAGGAATTTCGGAGAGTCTGATTCATCAATCGGCCTTAAATTTATTACGTTGGCGCTTTAATACTTCTCTCGGAGAATTAACTTGGGCTAGGGTATTTTAATTCCTAGGAGGGTATTTTCCCAATGGGTAACAGGGGGAGACTTTTCCCCGAATCTTCGATCGCGGGTTTTGCCACGTGCAGTCTTGATGGGGTACTTCACACGAGTGATGGGGTAACGAATAATGACAACGGTCGTTAAAATAAACAGAAGGGATTCTATAGTACCGTTATCAGTCGGTCATCTACACTTATAACTCACGGCATGGCTTCACAACTCCCCCGTGCGAATACCGATACGGCATCGAGAGAATCATTGCGCCTCGGAACCCCTTTACCGAAGCCACCAAAAACCTCTTCCCAGGAAAACCACTCATAATGTAATACTTTTTTTATTTTCAATTGATAAGATTCCCTATCACTCAATCCCTCAATCCCAATCCCAATCCCTATTCCCCAAGTCCCAGGAGCGCGGTGCATGAGCCCCCAATCAACTCGTAAATTAAAGATTCTGGTTGTTGATGACGAACCGGATAACCTCGATTTGCTCTATCGCACCTTTCACCGAGACTATAAAGTGCTACGGGCGGACTCAGGACCCGACGCGTTGGAATTATTAGCCCAAGAGGGGGAAGTCGCGGTTATTATCTCCGATCAACGAATGCCCCTTATGAGCGGGACGGAATTTCTGAGTCTCACCGCGAGTCAATATCCCGATACTATTCGCATCATCTTGACGGGTTATACCGATGTGGAGGATCTGGTTGAGGCCATTAATTCTGGCAAAGTCTTTAAATATGTTACTAAACCCTGGGAAGCGGAGGACTTGAAGGCTGTTGTTAAACAGGCTATAGATACCCATAATGTCCTCAAGTCTCGCACGGAGGAATTGCGACGTGCTTTGCGTCAAGAGTCCTTACTTTATGCCGTTACTAATACTATTCGTTCCGCCCCTAATTATCGCGATATGTTACAACGTATCGTCGAAACCGTTGGTCAAATGTTTGAGGTAAGTTCCTGTCTGTTACGTCCTTTTCAAGAGGGTAAAATGGCCGATGAATGGTTTGTTTATGAGAGACAGGAAACGAAAAATAATAACTCTAAAAGTTCACGATTAACCTCTGATATCTTACCTTTTTTAGTCTGGGAAACGACGGATATAGAAGTTATCCAAGATACCACCACCGACGATCGCTTTACTTCCGGGGCAGACACGATCGCGCTTTATCCTGAATTTGAGGCACGTCGGGCGGCCTACGAGAACGCGGGAGTCCGTTCTAGTTTAATCGTCCCCCTCTTTTACCGTATCGAATTAATCGCGGTGTTAGCTCTACACCAGTTTGACTCCCCCCATCTCTGGCAAGATCACGAAGTGCAGTTAGTCGTCACCGTAGCCGATCAAGCCGCGTTAGCCCTATCCCAAGCCCGCTCCTATGAACAAATCCGTGCGTTAGCTAAACGCGAAGCCCTCGTCAATACCATTACTACCGCGATTCGCTCTACCCTTGACCCCAAAAGCATCTTCGCCGCGATTACACAACAGTTAGGCCAAGGACTTCATGTCGATGGTTGTGCTCTATCTCTGTGGACTTCCGACGACGAATATGTGCAATGTGTGGGATTATATGACGCGAATGTTGACGAAGTAGAAGTCCGAGATTGGGAAGATGATGACTCTCCTTCTCCTATTAAAAAAATCTCCCCCCCCCATTCTTCCCTTCCCCAATCCTTAGCTCCTATACGCGGTAATCCGGTTTTACAACGCGTTTTGGATACGAGGGAACCCATCGCGGTATCGGATTTACAGGAGCATCCTGAATATAATCAAGACGAATTAGCCCTACGCAATCCCGCGAGGGCACTGTTAGTCGTACCCCTGTTATCCGATGGCAGAATTATCGGTAGTATTTCCCTACGTCAAAATAATGTGCCCCGTCATTGGCAAACCTCCGATATTGAATTAGCCCAAGCCGTCGCGACACAGGCTTCGATCGCGGTACTTCAATCCCGTCTCTATCAAACTACCCGTCAACAAGCCGAAAAATTATTAGAGGCCGATCGCCTCAAAACCGAATTTTTCCAAAACATTTCCCATGAATTTCGCACACCTTTAACCCTCATGTTGGGTCCCTTAGAAACCGCCTGTAATCGTAAAGGTTCTTTACCTTTAGATCAGACGGTTATTGCCCTGCGAAACGCGCGCCGATTATTACGATTAGTTAATCAATTATTGGATTTACAAAAATTAGACGCGGGACGAATGCAACCCAGTTTTCGCCCCTGTGATTTAGTGGGATTTTGTCGCAGTATCGTTGAATCCTTTAGTCCCTATTGTGAGAAAAAGGGTATTTCTTTAATGACTCACCTGAAGGATTGTCCCCCTCTATTTTTAGATGTAGAAAGATTCGATAAGGTTATTTATAATTTACTTTCTAACGCGGTGAAATTTACACCCCCCGGCGGTAGTATTACTCTATCCGTTGAGTCCATCGGTTCCCATTGTTTACTTCAGGTTAAAGATACTGGTATCGGCATCCGTCAGGACCAAATCCCCTATTTATTTGAACGGTTTCGACAGGCTGAAGGCTCCGCGAGTCGTTCCTATGAGGGTACGGGATTAGGATTAGCCCTAGTCAAGGAATTAGTAGAATTACACCACGGACAAATATCCGTTGATTCTACTTATAAGAAAGGCACAACTTTTACTATTTGGTTACATTTTGGTACTACCCATTTACCCCCAGAACAAGTCTTGGCAGTACCCGCGGAATTACAGTTAGGACGTGCCGCGGTGGAATTAGCCGATGTGGAGATGGATTTAAGCGATATTCAGGCTAATGGGGTGTTAGATGAGCCTCAGTCGTTAATATTGGGTTCTCAATATCCAACTGTTTTAATCGTAGATGATAATCCTGATTTACGTCGATATGTTTCTCATATTATTAGTGATTCCGGGTTTAATGTTTTATTGGCTAAGAATGCTCTGGAGGGTTTCGACACTGCTAAGAGTCATCGTCCTGATTTAATAGTCACGGATTTAATGATGCCCCAAGTGTCAGGTTTGGATTTAATTCGCATGATACGAGAAACCGATGAGTTAAGGGGAGTTCCGGTGATTTTGTTAACGGCAAAAGCCGATGAAGATACCCGTATTGAGGGGGTGGAACAGGGGGCAGACGCGTATTTATCTAAACCTTTTAATGATAGAGAGTTACTGGCTGAAGTGCGTAATTTATTGGCTTTAAAGGATACGGAAAGACGAGTACAACAGTTAAATAATTATTTAACAGAATCGGTGTTAAGGCGATTTTTACCACCCACGATGGTGAAGAAAGCCGCGATGGGTGATTTGTCTCTGGATTTACGACCGGAACCTAAGTTAATTACGATATTATTCAGTGATATTGTGGGGTTTACGGTACTAGCAAATCGTTTACAGGCACGGGGGATTTCCGAGGTTTTGAATGAGTATTTGGGGGAAATGACACAGGCGATATTTGATAATGGGGGTACGGTGGATAAGTTTGTGGGAGACGCGGTGATGGCGCTTTTTGGAGCCCCTGAAGATTTAGCACCGGAGGAACAGGTGAAACGGGCGATACGGGCGGCGAGACAGATGTTGCGATCGTTGGATAAGTTAAATGCCCGATGGGAAAAACAGGGCATTGTCGGGGGGGATACGGGGGTTTCTCCGGTCCGTTTCCGCTGTGGTATTCATCAGGGTTTGGCTGTGGTGGGGATGTTTGGCGGCGTTTTACGCTCCGACTATACCGCGATCGGGCCTAGTGTTAATGTCGCGGCTCGTTTACAGGAAATCGCGGAGCCTAATTCGATTTTAGTTTCTCCAGAAGTCGCGGGGTTTTTGGATGAGGGGGAAATGACTATGTATAAGCCTTTGCATTTAAAGGGTTTTGATGATGATGTTTTGACGTTTTTAGTACATCGCGAACCCTCTATTTGAAGGAAGTAAGGAGGAAAGGCGCGTTGTTGCCCAAAACTGGTAAAAGCCCAGGGATCTGCTTGGGCAGACTGGCATTAGCATAAGTTGAGCGATTTGACATAAAATTTTAGCATCATTACTTCTGGATTATTACCCTATGAAATTGGAACTTTTAGGAATTGTGTTATTTGTCATATTGGCAATTTTGGCATGGGCAAATCTTCCTGTTAACAGTATGCCAAAAGTTATCCCAACAGATAAAATTACTTATGATTTTGTTGTAAATGTCATTTCTGGTTCCTTAAGAGGGAGACAATTTAATGGTTTCTTTAGCTATAAACCCTCAATTCTCAGAGGTAAGGGGCAGGAAACTATCGCAGTTATAGAAGCAGAATTTAATTATTTAAGTAAATACACTCACAATGATGGAATGCCTAGTATTTCATTCACTGATGGAAATTTTGAGAGATTGACTTGGGTTCTCGGTAAACAAACAGAGCGATTTGGTTTTAATGCCGGCTTTCGGCGACTACAATTTTGTCGCGATGAAGAAGCTTTTATCCAAGAAGGGAAAGACTATTTTGGCTATCTTGATGAAAACACTTATGTTGACGGTGCTGGAAAGATAACGTATATACTGCGTAAAGGGTGAGCTAAGAAATCAAGTTTCACTGTCAGCCAATCGACAGTATCCTGTTAAATCGGCTGATCTAATAAAATTTCAGAAAGGAAGAAGGAAGAAGCGCGATCGCCAGAGTGCTACGCACTCAGGCGATCGCGACTCCCGCCCCTTTGAGTAATAGCTTCCGTGAGACGAATACAACACTTAAATACGTTTGTGGTAAAATAATAGGATTATCCCAATCATAAATAAAAATGATTACTTTCTTAAATACACCCATTTTCTGGCTAACACCATACATTTTTATCATGTCAATTCTGAAGGTGCTGATTGTTATTGGGTTGTTAAAATTACAGAAAATCCAAACTTCCAGAATCTCCGCGATCGTGCCATAAAAAAAATCCCCATCAACAGACTTTCATCCCTGTTCCCTATTCCCTGTTCCCTATTCCCTATTCCCTGTTCCCTATTCCCTATTCCCTATTCCCTGTTCCCTATTCGGGAGAGAATAACAAAAAGAAAATGATCAATAGTAATTCCATGAAACCCCCTCAGACAAACCCCCAATTTTGGTTAGGGGTGTTTAGTCTCTCATTGTTATTACATGGTTTGATATTATGGTGGATTGGCATCAATTGGGGACAAGGAAAAAGCCGAGACGGTAGTATTGATTTAATCGAGGTGACTAATGTCTCTTCTTTCTCTTCGAGCTTACCCCCATCCCCTCTTCTCCCAGAAAAGACAGGCATCACTTCACCACCACCTCCTCTTAGTAAGAATCAGTCTTCTCCCGTCATTCCCCCCCTAGAAGAGAAAGTCACCCCCGAAGAAAAGACAACATTAATCACAAAACCAACCAATGTTGTATCGCCCAAACCAACACCCGTAAAAAATGATAAATTTCTTCGTCCCACTCCGGGCGCGCCTCAACCCACACCTTTATCTCCTAAATCGGAGTCCCCAAAACCTCTACCAAGTCCCTCAAACAGTCCCAAACCCACTCCCACCGCGTCACCAACACCAAGTCCCTCAAACAGTCCCAAACCCACTCCCACCCCGTCACCAACACCAAGTCCCTCAAACAGTCCCAAACCCACTCCCACCGCGTCACCAAGTCCGAGCCCTAAGCCCAGTGCAAGTCCTCAACCTGAGTCCAGTGTAACGCCCCCAGTGCGTGAAACCCCTTATCCACCACCACCGACACCGAAACCAAGTCCCTCTAGTGAGGGGCCCTTACCTGCACCTCCCTCTTTACCACCGAGTCCGGGCGCGTCTTCCGTGTCTCCTAGCCCTGTGGGAATGACGGCTCGTTTGGAGATTTTGGGGGGAGGACGCGATATACCTTCTCAGTTGGCACATCCCAAGGATTTGCAAAAAACCTTAACGGAGTTACCAGATCCCAGTCTATTGACTCCGGGGTCCCCTGTTACCGTGGAAGTATTGTTACAAATAGATGAACAGGGTAAGGTGATAGCAGTATCCCAAGTAACTCCCCCTCAACATGAGACTTGGGTGAGCCCTTTGTTGAAACGTTGGGACTTTGAGCCCGCACAAACACAGGGTAAACCTGTAGCCTCCGATTTACGTCTGAAAGTGACTTTACCACCGAGGTAAAAAAATTTTGCTCAGGGGGTTGCCATTTGGGAAAAACTTTGCTAGTATATATAAATGTGTGCGGGCATAGTTTAGTGGTAAAACCATAGCCTTCCAAGCTATTGATCCGAGTTCGATTCTCGGTGCCCGCTTAGAAATTAAAGAAAATCACATTTTTATGTAATTTTTTACATTAGAGCGATTGTCACGCGTCAGCAATGGCTATTTATTGTGATTTTTTTCTTGTCAAAAAAATTGAGATAAATAGGATTTGGGAAAATTTGGGCTAAAGCAGGGACAGGGCTGCCCTATCCCGAATGAATCCCTGCTATATCTGGCGGTACTTTTCGGAATTGATATAAGCAACGATTCTGTATCAGACAAGTAGTAATTGTTATGACTTGCTAATTTGTCTCATCTTGAAATTTTATATCGCAGGCAATATTCGCGAAAATAAAATCTTCAATATCAGTTTTGATGATATCGCAAAGATTATCAAGAGGCAAGTCATTGGAATCATAACCAAAAGGATTTTCTATTTCCAAACCAATTTCTTCAATACCAAATAAGGTAAAACTAATCAAGGCAGAAAATAAACCAGTTCCCCAACCCAAATCTCCCACTAATTGAAAGGGTAATAACAGACAATAAATTAATAATAATTGCCGGAGATGAATTGTATAAGCCAAGGGTAAAGGGGTGTTTAAAATACGTTCACAGTTTCCTAAACAGTCGATCATATTCTTTAAATTTGATTGGAGAAAAACCACATGACTATAATGGAAAACTTCATTACCTCGTTGATACTGCTTTTGTATATAACTGGCAATCCAAGAGACAATCTCTAAGGGGGGGTTCGCGACAAATTGAAGCTGTAAATATTGCTCAGGAGACACCAATTCTTTTAATTCCAGATTGATCGGTTCTCTCCTTAAATATAACTTAGTTGCGACAGGAAAAGCAGCTACTAACCTCAAAGTCGCAATTTTATTAGTTATATCTTCGGGTTCAATATCATTCATCATTGTCGAAATTTGACAAGCCAAATTACGGGTATCGTTGACTAAATTGCCCCATAGCCTGCGACCTTCCCAAAATCTGCCCTAGGCGGTATTAGTGCGGAAAACGAGTAATAATCCTAAAACAATACTGGGAACGATAGACCCTAAAATAGGTCGAGATACAGGAAAACTAAAATAATCTAATAAGGAAATAAGAAAACCAAATAAACCCACATAAGCTACTCGTTTACCAATAGTTTGTAAGACTGAACCTTTCATCTTAAAAACAAGATATAACCAGTCTGATTCTTTCTCTTTCATTTTCTTGATCCTTTTGAGTGAATTTATAAAATA
This sequence comes from Cyanobacteriota bacterium, assembly GCA_041172365.1. Taxonomy (GTDB): domain Bacteria; phylum Cyanobacteriota; class Cyanobacteriia; order Cyanobacteriales; family Microcoleaceae; genus JBEDKD01. Next base: position 16,376 of record JBEDKD010000077.1, read on the forward strand.
TGTTTTAACCTCGAAGATTCCTGGGGTGGTTTACCCAGATTTATGTCATCAATGGACAGGCTTATTCCACCGACGCGGATACCTATTGACAGCTGAGATATTATATCATCTCTTAGCCATATTTCATGTTGTTTAATTTTTTTAATTTCTTTAGGTATCGCAGAAGTTGGTTTAACCAGAAGTGGCTCTCTCTAAGTTTCCTCAAATCTTGAGGATAAAAGGTTAACAAAAAAGTAAGATAGGGATAAAACACTTTTAGTCACTCATTTTTATTAGTTGGTAATGAGAAGGTTTATGGCTATTAATCCTCATTAATAATTGTATAAGGAGTTAAGTGTGGCAAAATGTTACTTTGCTTGGGATGTGCCCGATCGCGATCGGAGTGGTTCCGGGTGCATTAAGTCGCGAGTATATAATGGAATTGAGCCACTGATGTTTTGGTAATAAATTTCCCATCGGTAGGTTTATTATAAATATCTCTGGCTGTCTTATTATGGGTTTGTGGTAACACTAATTTCTCTGAGGAAAGGGTTTCCTACAGAAGCACGGTTGAAGCGGACAACGTTTTTTTTAGGTGTTTATACAACTTTCTCGACTTATGGGTTTGATACCCTGAGACTCTGGCGTAGTGGAAATATAGCACCCGCCAAGACGGTTAGGACAAAAAACGCCATCCCATCCTATGAGCACTGTAGATACTGTCTTGAACTGTCAAGGGGTAGCGCTCAAATAATTGGGGTCAAAGGGCTTTTGGGATTTTAAAATCCCAAAAGCCAAATGCACCAGTTTCCTCATCAGCGCACCAATTACCTGCATTTTCACCTTGCCACGACTCAACAATCGCTCACTCATAGCTTTGAGTAACGGGTTATGACGCATCGCCACTACCGCCGGCAGATACAATGCCTTTCGCAGTCGGACATTTCCGGTACAAGACAAACGAGTTTTGCCATGTACTGAAGTCCCTGAACTACGCTCGCAGGGAGTTAAACCTGCATAAGCGGCTAGTTGACGGGCATTGTCGTAATCAGAAACTTGACCAATTTCAGCTAATAATACGGATGCCGTCTGTTCTCCAATTCCGGGAATTGAGGTCAACAAGTCACGTTGTTGTTTTAAATGCGGATGTTGGTCAAAATGCTTCCCAATCAGTTGTTTGATCAGTTTTTGTTGCTCGCTAAGGTACTCCAAATGGGATTGGGTAAGTTGTGCGACAGTAGCCGTTGCTGTTTCTAAACGGTTGCGCTCTTGAGTCTCCATTTCCTTTAAAGATTCCAAGCGCCGTAACAAGGCTTGCAATTCCTTAACTTCGGGTGCTGTCGGTGTCCAAGGTGAGGGTTTGATCGCCCCACAAAAACGGGCAATCAAAGCCGCATCGACACTATCAGTTTTAGTACGGGCTAAGTTGACTTTTGGCAAACCCTTTGATCCGAACCGGGTTCACAATACTCACCTGATAACCCTTTTCATGGAGAAATTCAGCCAGGGCTTCGCCGTAAATGCTGGTAGCCTCCATACAAGCATGGAGTTGTACCACATTTTGTTGCACAAGCCAATGGTGTAAACTCTCAAACCCTTC